>JASHRN010000061.1 GCA_030037335.1 Candidatus Acidiferrales bacterium
ACAGGACAAGATCAATTCGAGGCGCCCTTCCCCTCCGGAGGCCAACTGCGGATGTACGTTCGGTCCTCTGGCGTACGTATCACCGGCACAGATCAGAACAAAATTTCCATCCGTTTCTCTGTACCCGACCCGGATTCGCTGCGCGATGTCCGTGTCAGTCTGAAGCAAAACGGGAACTGTGGCGACCTGGACATCACTGGCGGACCGTCCAACAACTTTCAAATCGATATTGAAATTCCTCGCAAGTCCAATCTTTATTTCCGCATGTTTGCAGGCGAGCTGGATATCGATCACGTCGACGGCAATAAGGATTTACAGATTCACGCCGGACAGATGGACATCACTCTGCCAAACGCAAACGAATATGGACCAGTGGATACTTCCGTTACGACGGGAGACCTTGAGGTAAGCGCATTCGGAGTTTCGAAAGGCGGGCTTTTCCGTTCATTTCACAGCAACACGGTTCCTAATAAAAGCTCAGCCGGCAAGTACTCGCTTTACGCTCACGTCGGTGCCGGCGAGCTCGACATCAATTAGGCGAACCCTGCACAACGAATCCGTAAGACGGGCCTATTTCGCAATAAGACGCGGCTTTGGCTCTTTAGTCTTTTCTCGTCACTTGTCACTCGCCACTTATCACTGCTCTGCCGCAACTTCCTGCCGCGCCGTCTGAAGTTCCGGGCGATCTGCATCTGGGCTGCAAACCTTGACAAGCTTCGCCAGATACCCGCGGGCTTCCGTGGCGTTTCCCGCAAGCTGTGCTGCCTGCGCCGCGCCGTAAAGCCCATCGAACCGGTTCGGCGATTCGGCGAGCGCCGCTTTGTACTCGACCAGCGCCTCCGCGGGTCTTTTCATTTCCAGCAGCATGTCGCCCAGCATCTCGCGTGCTGGCATGGTCAGCGAATCCACGCCATCCCCTTCTTTCACCACCGCATCGCGCATCTGCTTCACGGCTTCTTCATGCTTTCCTTGTGCATAGTCGAGCCAAGCCTCCGCTTCTTGTTGCTCAGTAGTTTCACCTGTGGAGGCTTTGTAGCCCATCTTCTGCTCTTCGGCCCGCCCCGCGTCAACTGACTTCTGCAGATTCTCCAAGTCCGTCGTTGCTTCGGCGGTATCTCCAATTCGCGCCGCGCCAATTGCGCGCACCCAATACGTTTCTTCCAACTGGTCCGGTTTCACATCGGGAATAGGTAGTTCGGCAGCTTCTTCCCATTGATGCAACTCAAGGGCATTTCGCGCTTGTAACGTTGCTGTATTCCAAGCGATCTCATTCGGCGTCGCACCCGGCACGCTCTTCAATTCTCCCAGGATGGCCTGCGCCTTGGCGGCTTGGCCGCTTTGCAGATAAACGTAGTTCAGGAAATCCATTGCATGAAACTGATATGTTGCATCTGCTTTTCCTGCTTGAGTGGCCTGCGCAGCCGCTGCCTCCGCCGCAATGTTTGAATCAATCGCCTCCTGCCACAACCCCAGCCGTACAAAAATATGCGAAGGCATGTGCAGCGCGTGCGATGAATCCGGCGCGATTTTTGCATACCGTCGCGCCGCTTCGAGGCCTTGCGGCGCAAGCTCAGGCGTGTCCGCTGCATGGATTAAATAGTGCAACACGCCGGGATTGTCCGGCGCCACGGCCATCAGTTTGTCCAAAATGTCGATTGCCTGCTTGCGATTCGCATCCTGGTCCACGTTCTTCCCTTGAAGCGTAATCAGCGACAATGCGTAAAACGCCCCCGCGTTCACGTCGTCGGGATATTTCGTGAAAATCCTTCCCATCCAGTCCGAATACGCCTTAATCCGCGACGCTTTGCTCAGGTTCGGATTATCCTGAAAGAAAACTCCCGCTGCGACCACGTACATCCTTTCCTGCTCCGTTTTTGCGCGAAGCTTTTGCGCCTGTGACGTGTCGTCGTGCCCTTCTTTCAACGTGTCCGCGCTCGGCCAATCCCACAATTGGTGATAAAGCGACATGGCCTTTCCCCAGTAGGCCATCGCGCATGTGGGATCCTGCTGCGCCACCTGCGAAAACGTCTGCTCCGCCTCTTCATATTGAAAATTGTGCAGCAACGCTAGTCCGGTATTGAATGCCTTCTGTGCGTCCGGCGTGCACGAAATCGGGAAATTTACGGTCCCCAGTTGTTCGCCCTGCGCGCGGTTTGTCCTTGCGGCCGGACTGCCCGCCGCGACAGCCGAATTTGCAATCGCAATTGCGACAGCGCAAATCACCGCCACAATAATCCGACTCCTCCATGTTCCCCTCATGCCAGTTCTCCTTGCCTGATTCTACAGCCGAATGCTCTCAGCATTGTCACTGCTTCTTGCCCGGCCCGTAGATCACCTGGCCCGGAAGCGCATTGGTCATTTTTCCATCGGCGATCACCGGTATGCCATTCACTAGGACGAAGTCCATCCCCACAGAAAGCTGGTTGGGATTTTCATAGGTCGCCAAGTCCCGCACCTTCGCCGGATCAAACACCACCACGTCCGCCCACATTCCTTTTTTCAGCACGCCACGATCCGTTAAGTGCTCCCGCTGCGCTGGTAGCACCGAAAATTTCCGAATCGCCTCGGGCAGAGTCAAAAGATGCTCCTCCCGCACAAATTTCCGGATCACTCGCGGAAAAGTTCCATAGGCTCGCGGATGCGGATGGTCCTGCCCCAAAATTCCCGTCGGCGAAGCCCCCGATGCATCATTATCCACCGAAACCCACGGCTGCTTTAGCGCGAGTTCCACGTCTGGCTCGCTCATCCCAAAGGTCACGACGTCCGTTCTCGCGCTGTCTTTGATAATTAAATCGAAGATCGTATCGATCGGGTCTTCATTCCACGTTTTCGACACTTCGGCGATGGTCTTCCCCTGCAAATTCATCAAGTCCGGATTATTCACCGATGCAATCAGAATTCCCTGTGGGCCTGTCACTTCCTGCCACTCGTTGTCCCATTCTTTCGTAGGCGTTTCCATGTCCTTGCGAATGCGCGCACGGGTGTCAGGGTCTTGCAACCGCGCCAGCAGCTTGTTCGTGCCGCCATCATGCGCCCATGGTGGGATGTATGCCGACAGCCCGTTTTCCCAGGCGGTGTATGCGTACGTGTCCGCTTCTATGTCCACGCCTTCGCTTCGCTCCTTGTCAATGAAAGCCACCACCTGCGGCATTTTTCCCCAGTTCGCTTTGCCCGAAGTCTTGAGATGGAAAATCTCGACCGGAATGTGCGCCTCTCGCCCGATTCGCGCGGTCTCCGCCAGCGCATCCATTTCGCCGTCGCCTTCATTGCGCATGTGCGTCGCGTAAATTCCGCCGTATTGGGATGCTACCGATGCCAGCGCGATCAGTTCCTCTGTGGAGGCATACGGCGCCGGCGGATATTCCAGCGCCGAAGAAAGCCCGAGCGCTCCTTCGCGCATCGCTTCCGCCACCAACTGTTTCATTTCTTCGAGCTGTTCCGGCGTGGCCTGCACGTCGTCCTCGCCGATCACTGCACGTCGCACTTGCGTCGCCCCCACGTAAGTTCCCAAATTAATCCCCATCCCCTGCTTCTGCAGCCGTGCAAAATACTCTGTAAACGTACGCCAATTGCAGGAAATTCTGTAGTGTTGACAATCTGTATTCAGGCTCTCGATCGTCGCGTCCGTCTGCGGCCCCACCGAATCGCCCTCGCCCGTAATCTCCGTCGTAATTCCCTGAAATATTTTTGACGGCACACGCGGATCCACAAGTATGGTGATCTCCGATTGCCCCAGCATGTCGATAAATCCCGGCGCCACCACGTGGCCCGCCGCATCAATCGTCTGCTTCGCCTGCGCGCCGGCCAAATCGCCAATTGCCGCAATCCGCCCGTCACGAATTCCGATATCGCCCGAATACCATGGCGAGCCTGTCCCATCAATGATGTGCCCGTTTCGAATCACCATGTCATATTCAGCCTGCGCTGCCACTGTCTCCTGCGCGCGCAATCTTGAAGCCGTAAATCCGCACGCCGCTGCCACCGCGCTCAGTGCAGCCACTGCCCATACAATCCATTTTCGCGCCATTCGCCCTCCACCAGTCCCGCGATCATGCGCCCGAAGTATACGCCACAGTTTCAATTTCAAGGCGCAACCTCCACATCTTGCGCTGCGCTCCTCTTTTCAGTACCGTGAACACGAATCAAATGACCAGCTCTCGAAATTCCGTGCTCCTCACAAACTGCTCGCAGATTCTCACGCTTCGTGGACCTGCGCCTCGCCGCGGCCGCGCGCTCGCTGATCTCGGCATTATCAAAGATGGCGCACTTGTCATAAATAATGGCCGCATTGCCGCCGTCGGCCCGCGACGCCGAATCGAACGCCTGCCAGAATCTCGTCGCGCCCGCAAGTTTGATGTGCGCGGCGGCGTCGTCCTTCCAGGATTTGTTGACTCTCATACCCATCTGATCCACGCGACTTCCCGCGCCGCCGAGTACGAAATGCGTATCTCGGGCGCCACCTACGAAGAAATCGCCCACGCGGGCGGCGGCATTCTTAACTCGGTTCGCAAACTCCGCGGCGCACCCGCCGATCAGCTTAAGAAGCATGCACTCGCGCATCTCAAGCAATTCGCTGCTCACGGAACCACAACCGTCGAAGCGAAATCAGGCTACGGCCTCGATTGGCCCAGCGAACACAAAATCCTGTCGCTCCTCAACGAGATCAATCGCGAACAACCTCTTGAAATTGTTCCTACATTTCTCGGCGCACACGTGGTTCCATCCGAATTTCGCAATCGCTCCGGGAAGACCGCCGATGCGTACGTTGATCTGATCTGCCGCAAGTGGCTTCCGCGTGTAGCCGCGGAAAATCTTGCCGAATTCTGCGATGTCTTCTGCGACCGAGGCGCGTTCAGCGTGGTGCAAGCCCGCAAAATCTTCTCCGCTGCGCGCGCCTGCGGCCTCGGCCTGCGCATTCATGCCGAACAACTTGCCCGCACTGGCGCCGCGCGCCTTGCGGTCCAGATGCACGCTTCCAGCGCCGACCATCTCGAAAAAATCTCTGCCAGTGACATCCACGCCCTGGCGAAATCCAACGTCACCTGCACCATGCTCCCCGGCTGCTGCTTCCACCTCGGCCTTCCACACTACGGACCCGCTCGGCAGCTCATTGACGCCGGTGCCATCGTTGCGCTCGCCACCGACTTCAACCCAGGTACCAGCCCCACTCTGTCCATGCCGATGATTGTTTCGCTCGCCTGCACGCAAATGCGCATGACTCCCGCCGAAGCAATCGCCGCCACTACAATCAATGCCGCCTATTCGCTCGGTCGCGGCGACCGCGCCGGCTCACTCGAAGTTGGCAAATTCGCAGACCTCGCCGTCTTCGATGTGGCCGACTACCGCGAAATTCCCTATTATTTTGGCGTGAATCATTGCTCATTCACGATGAAGTGTGGCCGTATCATTTACTCAAGGCAACGTTCTTAATTGGCGCTCCACGTCGCGTTTCATAGCAAATTGAATCAATTTATCTGCGACAATACGATTCATGCAGTGTTAATTCATCATAAGAGGATGATCTTTGAATGCCCCGACTAATCGAATGCGTTCCCAACTTTTCCGAAGGTCGCGACGCCTCTAAAATCGACGCCCTCGTCGCCGCCATGCAGTCCGTCGAAGGCGTCTACGTCCTCGACCGTGAGAGCGACGCTGACCACAATCGCTGCGTCATCACTCTCGCTGGCGAACCTGAACCAATCGCGGAAGCCGCGCTTCGCGGCGTTGGTAAAGCCCTCGAGCTCATCGACCTTACCAAACACTCTGGCGCTCATCCGCGTCTCGGTGCCACCGATGTGGTCCCTTTTATCCCTGTTGATGGTGTTTCCATCGAAGATTGCGTCGCGCTGGCGAAAAAAGTCGGAAACGAAATCTGGAATCGTTACAAAATTCCCGTCTATTTTTATGAATCGGCCGCGACGCGTCCCGATCGCACGAATCTCGAAAACGTCCGCAAAGGCCAGTTCGAAGGCGTCCGCGAAGAAATCCTCAAAAATCCAGACCGCGCTCCCGATGTCGGTGACCCGCGCCTGCATCCGACCGCCGGAGCGGTCATCGTCGGCGCGCGCAAATTCCTCATCGCCTACAACATCAATCTCAACACACCCGACGTTTCCATTGCCAACAAGATCGCCAAAGCCATTCGCTTTTCATCCGGTGGGCTGCGCTACGTGAAATCGATGGGCGTCGACCTTCGCGCTCGTCATCTTGCGCAAGTTTCCATCAACATGACCGACTACGAGCAGACCCCCCTCCATCGTGTCTTCGAGATGGTCCGGAGCGAAGCCGCGCGCTACGGTGTTTCCATCGTCGGCAGCGAAATCGTGGGCCTCATTCCCAAGCGCACCATTGAAATGACTGCTGATTTCTTCCTGCAATTCGAAAATTTCTCTCCGGCGCAGGTTTTTGAAAATCGCCTTGCAGCCGCGCTTTCGGGCGCCCCGCTCGAGGCCGGCCCGGGCAAACTCGCCGCGCTCGCGCATCCGTTTCTTCGCGCTGTCGCCGAACCAACCGCCACTCCCGGAGGCGGCTCTGTCTCCGCATTCGCTGGCGCTCTCGCTGCCAGCCTCGGCCAAATGGTTGCCGGCCTCTCTCGCAAAAAAAAATCGCAGGCAGCGTACGTCGATCAGCTCAGCCAAGCTGTCTCCGAGATGCACGCCGCCGCCGCGGACCTCGCTGCCGCAATCGATCGCGACGCTGAATCCTATGATGCCGTCCTGGCGGCTTTTAAGCTCCCGAAGGAGACTCCCGAGGAATCCGTACGCCGCGAAGACGCCATCCAGAAAGCGACGCGCGGCGCTGCCGACGTTCCCATGGCTGTGGCGCGAAAGAGTACCGAGATTTTTGAGCGCCTGGGGCAACTGCAAGCCGTCTCCAGCGCTTCTATGTTTTCAGACCTTCGCGTCGCCCGTTTGATGGCCGCCGCAGGGGCGCGCGGCGCGCTGGCCAATGTCGCCATCAATCTTGATTCGATTACCGACGCATCTTTCGTGGCCACCATGCGCAAACAATCCGAGGAAATCGAGTCGCGTCTCTCCACAGCCTCCGCGCATGCATAACAGAATTCGGCAAAAGTCGCCATGCAACTTGAAAGGCAGGTTTTCATGAATCGCGAGCATCACTTTCGTCCAGCAAACATTTTGCTCATTGCTGTTGTCACGTCCGCCCTTCTTGCTGCCTTTCCACTCATCGCTCGCGCCAATACTCTTGGGAACGACATCATCGGCATGTTCCCAAAAAACATGAGCGAATTCGCCTACGCTGATATGAAGCAGGCTCGCCAGCTTCCCTGGTTCTCACAACTCCAGCAGCAAATGCTCCCCGCCAATTTTCGCCAGTTCGAGCAGTTCCTTCGTTCCGCGGGCGTCGATCCTGATACGCAGATCGACGAAATCGCCTGGGGCATGACTGTCCCCGACTCGCAGCATCCCTCTGAAATCGCCGGCGTCGCCCTCGGCAATTTCTCCCCCAGTTCCACCGAATCCCGCTTCGCCTCCGAAAAGCTGCCCAATATAGAAGTCCACGGCTACAAGCTCTGGGCCTTCGGCAGTGGCTCCGGCCCGAATGATATTTTCTTCTTTTTCATCGACAACAACACTGCCGCATTCGGACAACGCGCCATTCTCGAAAGCCTCATCAATATCCGATATGGCGGCGCCGAGAGTCTCCTCTACAATTCGCAGCTCTATCCACTCATCAGCTCAGCAAATGGCAATGGCATGATATGGGCGGTCCTCGACAAGACCAACACGCAGCTCGCGCTGCATCAGCTCTTGCCGCAGGCCAGCCAGTTCCCGCAAGCCGCCGCCATTCTCAATCGCATCCGCAATATGGAGATTCACATCCAGGCTGGCGATGGCGCCGATGCAAAATTCCAAGCCGTCTGCGATTCGCCCGAGGATGCCAACCAGCTTGCTGCCATGCTTCAGGCCGGAATCATGATGCGCCGTTACCAAATTCAGCAGACCGACCCATCTTTCGCCGAAGCACTCTCGAACATTACCGTTTCTCCGTCCGGCGCGAGCCTGAACGTCGATATTCCGGTCACCAACGACCAGATCACCGCAATGATTCGCAATCGCACCTTTGCTGTCCCGACGCAGTAATCGATAGTATTTTCTCGCGTAGTACGTTTGTACTGGAACGTTTCAAAAAGAACTAACCCACTCATCTGCCCATCAACTGCAATCCCCTGCGCAATAACCTGACGCACGCAGATCGTCACTTGTAAGTTCTTCTTCATTAAGAGGCTACGACCGGTGATTTGGTCTCAAGCGTGCTCTTTTCCCCCACGCTTCTAGCTTCCTGAGGACGGAGGAACTTTGAAACGGACCTTTTTGTTTCTTGCACTCGCAACGTTTGGTACTGCCCTCCCAGCCGTGGCAGGCCCCGTGCACGTCAAACTTACGGGTGTCGGCGGTGCAAGCCAGGGAGGAGTTTACGTCGCTCCTTATGACCTCAGCATCAACGGTGGAAAATCCATCGAAGTTATTTGCGACGATTTCGACCATGAAGTCACCTTCGGCGAAACATGGACAGCAACAATTCAGAACCTCAACAGTGCTCTCAAAGATGGCCTCACCGGCACTCGGTTTGGCGATAAGGACGCTCAGGAATATGAGGAGGCAGCTTGGCTGTACACTCAATTCATGAGCGATCCATCTCAAGCCGGCAACATTAATTTCGCTTTGTGGGCTCTCTTCACACCCTCCGCGAAAACATCTAGCGGCTATACCACCGGTGCAGCAAATTGGTACACCGATGCTATCGATTGGTACGACGCAGGCGCCAAGGGAGTTGATTTCGCGGACTTCGAAGTCATCACCCCGACGAACCTGAGGTCCGACAATAGCCCTCAGGAATATCTGTACTATTGTCCTCCACCGTCAACACCGACGCCTGAGCCTTCCAGTCTCTTGCTTCTTGGAACTGGCCTCCTCGGCCTCGGTGCTTTTGCTCGCAGGTGTTTGGGCCTCGGTTCCTCAAGCGTTTCTTAGGCGAGTTCACTTCTCATCTGCTTTGCCGGCCCCGGCTGCTGACAAAAGAGCCGGGGGCTTTTTCTTACCACCGCACGCAGTTCCTCGCCCGGCAGCTTTTCCAAAACGCTCGATCAACTTTCTGCTAGCACTATTCCAATCACCGGCAGCAACTCTGAAAGCCGCCCCTGCTTTACGTAAATCACATTTATATCGCCATAAAAGACGTTGACACGTCCTCCAGCCAGGAGTACCGTGCGCATCAGCGCTTTCTCGGGGCAAAATGAAACAAATAGTTCGCATCGTGTCCTTAGGTTGTTTAGCCTTGCATTGTTTCTAGGTGGATTTAGCTTCTGGTAGTGTTCACTTTGTGGATGGACGTGGGTGTGCGGGGTTGTGAATTTGCGTCTTTCGGGGAGGAGCAAATGTTGATTGCGGCGAGTGTTTCAGCAGGGCTGAAAAAAGCTTGCACTATTCTCGGGGCTTCTGGCGTCGTACTGTTTCTTCTCTTTCTCATTGGCAGCCCGCGCGTTGCCGCGCAAACCTCGTCCGCCGGCGTCGTCCTTGGAACGGTCACTGACCCGAGTGGCGCCGTCGTTCCCGGTGTCGATATTGCTCTCACCAACCTCGCCACGAACATCACTGTGCATAGAACTACGAACGCGAGCGGCCAGTATATCTTTCCTGAAGTCACACCCGGGACCTACACTCTTACGTTCAAGGCCGATCATTTCCGCACGGCCTCTGTCCAGAACGTAGTCGTTCAGGTAAACAAAAATTTCACCGACAACATGCAGATGCAGGTTGGCGAAGTGAGTCAGACCGTCGAAGTCCGTGCTACGGGGCAGGCCGAATTGCAAACTACAGATGCGCAAGTCGGTGATGTCGTCGCCGGAGAAGAGCTCGAACATCTGCCGACGCTTCAGCGCAGCGCCATCGAATTACGCCAGTTGCAGCCACTCACCACCCCGGGCAGTTTCGATTCCGGCGGCACCGTCGCCGGATCCCGTTCCGATCAAAACATGCTCACTCTTGATGGCATCGATATTTCGGATAGCATCGTCGGCGGCCAGGGCGTCGAGGAAGGCCAGCCCGCCAGCATCGAAAATGTTCAGGAATTTCGCACCGGCGTCACGAACTCCAACGTGACTTTCGGGCGGGCCCCCGGCGGCCAAACAACTTTGGTCAGCCGCTCGGGTACCAACGCCTTTCATGGGGATGCCTACTGGTATACCCAAAATTCCGAATTTAACGCTAACACTTGGGAAAACGACCGCTCTGGTATTCCCGAGCCCGAACTCATTGACAATCGCGCAGGCGTCAGCATCGGCGGTCCCATCATCAAGAACAAGACTTTCTTCTTCGCGAACTACGAAATTCATCGCTTCCCGCAAAATGTCGACATCACCGACATCGTTCCCACCGCTTCTCTGAGGGCCGGTACACTTACTTTCACCGACTGCGCTAGTGGATTTAACTCTGCTGGCGTTTGCCAGGGTGGCAATCCCATCGCTTATCCATTGGCCACTTCCACGGCTTGCGGCTCGGGAAGTAACCAAGCCTGCGACCCCCGCGGACTCGGCATCAGCCCCACTGTCCAAGCGCTGTGGAAGCTTCTTCCCGCTGGCAACAACACCAGCGCTGGTGATGGCCTGAATACCGTCGGGTACTCCAACGTAGTTTCCACGCCTACGAAAAACGATGACGTCAGTTTCCGCCTCGACCACAATTTCACGGACAAACTCCATTTCTTCGGCCGCTACTTTTACGACCGTGAGCTCCTCCCGGCCGATCAATACGACCTTGAAGGCAGTAGACCCACTGAGGTGGGCCAATTCCCCAATCGGAACGACGGTGCTTATGCCGGCCTCGATTACCAGATTTCATCCAACATCACCGATGGCTTCCGCTTTGCATGGATTCGCTCACGCGACGACGTCATCCAGGAATCCGCCCTAGCCTCCGCCAACCAACTAGCTCTTAACGGCACTCAAAGCACGGCTTCCGGAATCGACGTCGGCCTGCAACCATCCGTCAGTTTTCTCGCCGTGCCCATCGACAATAGCGAGGAGAACTCGCGCACTCAGTTGCTCAACGGAACCACCAAGCAGTTCGTCGACAATCTTTTCTGGTCCAAAGGAACTCACACCATCACTGCCGGCGGCGATATCCACTTTCTTCCCTTTCTGCTCTCCCACACCGATCACAACATTGCCACTACTTCTCCCGTGGCTCTGCTCGACAACAGCGGCGCGACGGGCACGATCACCATTCCCGGTTCGACCACGCCCCCAACTTGCGCGCCGGCGAGCGGCTCAACCGCCGCTGTCACAACCAATTGTTTGCTCCCGTCGGAAGTGGCCGAGTGGGATTCGCTCTACACCGGCACTCTCGGCATCGTGAACAACGTCAACCTTGTCGGCGCCCGCAACGGAAGTCTGCAACCCTATCCTTTGCTGACGAACATCAACAGCAACACTACCGAGACCGCTTACGATTTCTATATCCAAGATACCTGGCGCACCACTCGCTCTCTCACACTCACCTATGGCCTCGGGTATGGCTGGCAAACGCCCGCCACGGAAGCCAATGGCCTGCAATCGATCTTGGCCAATAATGACAACGGCAACTCCATCATCGAAGCGCAGGATTATGCTAACGCCAAGGAAGCCGTCGCGGTACAGGGCAATGCCTACAATCCAACACTCAGCTTTGTTCCCATACGGAGTTCCGGCCGCAGCACTTTGTACAACACCGATTGGGACAACTGGGCTCCGCGTGCCTCCGCAGCCTGGAATCCGTCTTACAACAGCGGCTTTCTCGGCCACATGTTTGGCGGCGGGAAAACCGTCCTTCGCGGCGGTTTCGGCATCGCCTACGACCGCACCAATATCGTCAGCAATGTTCTTTCTTCCCTGCTCGGCGTCGGATTCTCTGACGTCTTTGAAACATCCCCGCTCTGCAACGCTTCCGGCACGCCAGGCGGCGGCTGTCCCGGCAGCCCTACAGCGGGCATTAATCCTGGACTGAACTCCTTCCGCGTCGGCCAGGACGGCACCATTCCGCTGCCCACGATCACCGCGGCGCCGAATCCAATTGTTCCCGCCGATTACAATGCCCTGACGAATCCTGCTGGTGTTGGAGCGGAGCCCGAAGCGATAGGCATCGACCCCAACTACAAAATCGGCCGAAACTACATGCTCGATTTCACCATCCAGCGTGAGCTGCCCGCCAGCTTTCTCCTTGAAACCGGATACGTCGGGCGCCTCGGCCGCGACCTTCCCAGCGCGATTGATTTGGACGCCTCACCGTATTTCGTCAAGGATCCAACTAGCGGCCAGACCTTCGCCCAGGCATTTGACAACGTAGGCTGCGTCCTTCGAGGCGATGCCGGAAAACAAATCGTGCCTTCTTTTACTTGTCCGGCTTCTATGCAGAACCAGCCCTTCTTTGAGAATCAACTCCCCAGCATGTGCGCGGTGCTCTGCGGTGCGCTCGGCTTGCCCGCAACGGACAGCTCCACACAGGTGATGAATGCTCTCGTTGGTTCCAATATGCTCAACGCCGACGCATTTACGACGTTCCTGATCATGGATTCGTACCGCAACGCGATCGGACTTCCCAGCTACAATAATCTTCAGGTTTACGGCCTTGATTTGCTCGAAACCGGCCAAGGAACTTCCAATTACAACGCGTGGTTCGTCTCATTGCACAAGCGCGCCTCTCACGGATTGCAGTTCACTGTGAACTACACTCTGTCGAAGTCGCTCGACGAGCAAGGACAAGTTCAAAACAATGCGGCTCGCTTCAGCACTCCGTTCAACGAAGACCTGCAATACGGGCCGTCCATTTTTGACCATCGCAACGTCCTCAACGCATTTTATGACTATGAGCTTCCCTTTGGATCAGGACAGCAGTTTGCTTCGAGTAACCCTTTGGTGAACCGCTTGATTGGCGGCTGGTACACGGCCGGAATTTTCAGTGCATCGAGCGGCAGCCCGATTTACGCAACGCAGGGTGCCAATTACGGCAGTGATTTTTCGGCGGGCGAATCGGGAAGCGTTGCGGATATTCCTACCGCGTCCATCAGCAGCGGCGTAAACCATAACGTGGACGGCTCCGGCGGCATTGGCACCGACGGGAATCCGGCCAATGGCGGATCCGGAATCAACATTTTTTCCAATCCGCAGCAGGCCTACGATTCGTTCCGCGCGCCGCTCCTGAGCGTCGACGGGCGTACCGGCGAGGCCCATCCAATCTACGGATTCGGTTTTTGGAATTTCGATATGCGCGTCGGAAAAATGACCAATATCACAGAACGTGTGAAGATGGAACTCTCCGCTGACGCATTCAATCTTTTCAACAACGTCAATTTCGCTGATCCACTCGACCCCAATACGGCGAGCCTCAACATAAACAACCCGGCGGCTTTCGGCGTCGTGACCGCTTCGCAAACGCTCACGAACCACAATTCGCCGTCGCGCTACTTGCAGTTCGGCCTGCGCTTCGAATTTTAGAGCGCAGGCACGCATCGCAGTCGCATAGCGCAAGAGTTTGAAACGGAGCAGAGCGTCCGCTCTGTTCTTTTCTGCGTGATGTCGCCACGCGACTCGAAAACACACTCCGTCGTACATCCGCTTACTTACAAAACGGATCAGTGATCCACCGGTTGTGTTTTGAAATTCAGGAATGCGCGGGATTTCTACCGAAGTGCTTCACGAAGGTAGCGCCCAAACGCCTATTCGGCTGCGCGTGTGATGCACCACCGTGATGTTTTTGCGGAGCGCCAGAGGGTGCAACGTTTGTTTCAGAGGCTCCCGGCTTGGCGCCATTCGAATGAGCCGCAGGTGTGACGCTCACCTCAATTCCGTCCTCGCTCTCTTTGATGCTGACCGCGCAGCTCGATTGCTGCGCCTCGTGGAACTCCTCGCCGCATTCCTTTTCAACGGCGGCCGCCAGCTCGTGCTGCTCCGCTTTCGGAAGCCCATGGCGCTCGCAAATACACTCCAGCGCACCGCGTACGCCGGCCCGCAGTCGCGGATCCGAAGTTATTTTCAGGTCGGTTTTGCGAGAATCAGTGCCCATTCTTTTCCGCCACGTGAATCTCGCATGCTTCGCGGCAATCGGGACAATAGTACAGGCCGTCCTCACAGAGCCGAATGGCGTGCTGCGATTGGCAATACGAGCAATACTTCTCGCATTCGCAGTATTTCTCTTCTTTATCGCATTGCATGCACACGACCGGACCGGGCATGTTTCTCCTCCGGCTTGCACCGACGCTACCCCGAATTTTATTGCATCCACGAAGCGGCGGCAAGATACATTCAGCTTCGGGTTGTTGACCGGGGCACCACTGCGAGATTCACCGCAGGCAGTGATTGAATTGTGATCGATGCCGACCCAAGGGCAGGTGAACTTGCAGAAACACGAATTTCGCCTGGCTGCATTTTCGACTGGACAATGAGCTGCGCGAAGCCATTGAAGACTCTGCGCGTGGTGAGAAGTTGAAGTGAATTAGCGGCAGCAGCCGTGCCGCCGCCAGTAAGCCTTGCAAAAATCAGGGCGCCGTGTGAATCGTACAGCTCCGATGGCGGCTTGTCGGGTTCATGGCTGGAAGGATCGCCGTTGCCGACGCCGAGGATTTTTCCTGGCCCATCAGTTTCAAAAGTGACTTGGTTGCTCGCTGTTGGGACGATGCGATTCTGTGAATCGAGCACGGAAACAGTTATAACAGAAGCATCGCGCTCGTCGGCCGCAATGGAGGCGCGGTCCGGAACCAATTTGATTCGTGCGGCGGGCCCGGTTGTCTCGCGCCGATCTTCCGCGACGGCCCTGCCATTTTTATAGCCACTCGCGAGCAAAGTACCAGGAGCGTAATTCACTTGCCATCCTAGATGGCCGCGCAGAGGCATGGATTTTCGGCCGCGGCTTTTCCCATTCAAAAACAGTTCCACTTCATCGCAATTGCTGTAAACCCACACCGTAATCGCCTGGCCCTCCCTCCCCTGCCAATTCCAATGCGGGAATAAATGCAGGACCGTTTTGCCGCTCCACTGACCCTGATAATAAAAATACGTATCCTTGGGAAAGCCGCACGTGTCCATAACTCCGAAATGTGAACTGATGCACGGCCATTTGTAAGGCGTAGGCTCTCCGCGATAATCGAAGCCTGTCCACACAAATGCGCCCGCGGCAAACGTTCGCGCGGCATAATAATTCCACCAATCTTCGGCAAGCGAACCCCAGGATGGACGATTCACGTCGTATGCCGACATGTATCCTTGCGCTAGATCATTCGCGTAAATGCCGCGCGTGCTCAGCGTACTGGCCTCTTCGCTTCCAATAATCGGCTTCTGCGGAAACGCGGCGTGGAATTTGTCCATGTCGCCAAGATGGAAATAGTTGCAGCCCTGCACGTCAAGAATCACGGAAGCCCCTTTTCCCCAACTGCCATTCATCGCGAGCGTGACGGGGCGAGTTTCATCGAGAGTACGCACCAACCGTTTCATCGTGTCCGCGATGCGCGCGCCTGTTGGCGTGCCCTGCAAATCCTCTTCGTTGCCGATGGACCACAGAAAAACGCAGGGATGATTTCGGTCTCTGCGAACCATTCGTTCGAGCTGGCTCAAGCCCTCCGGGCTCGAAGAAAACATCCGCGTTTCATCCATGACCAGCATGCCGAGCCGGTCGCAGGCATCAAGAAGCGCAGGCGTAGGAGGATTGTGCGACGTACGATAAGCATTCACGCCCATTTCCTTTAGTCTGGCGATGCGGAAATATTGCAGGCGATCGGGAAGCGCGGAGCCGACTCCCGCATGGTCCTGATGATTGCACATGCCCTTGATTTCAACGCGCTGGCCGTTAAGAAAAAAGCCGTGGTCCGCATCGAAATGAATAGAGCGAATACCAAATGGCGTCTCGACGCGGTCCGTAATCGCATTTGCGCTTTCAATTGTAGTGACAAGCCGATAGAGATTTGGACTTTCAAGCGCCCAGAGAGACGGATTGCCGATCTGGACTGTCTGCGATATTCCCTGCGTCGCCCGCGCTCCAAGTGACAGGGTGTCGGAGTTGGCCGTGATAACCTGCTTGCCAGTCGAGTCGAAAATTGTTTGCGAAATGCGAAAGGATTTCGCGACATCTGTTTCATTGGCAATTTCGGTCTCGATGGAGACCTGTTCAGAATCGCCGCTATCCGTCCGCGAAGTAACGTAAATGCCTTCGTGAGCGATGTGTAGCGGATCAGTCTTCGTCAGCCAGACGTGGCGGTAGATTCCTGCGCCCTCGTAAAACCACCCTTCGTGTTCCGTGGCGTCAACGCGAACGACGAGAACGTTTGTACCCTCGTAGCGCAGAAAATTCGTGACGTCGAAACGGAACGGCGCATATCCGCTTAGGTTGCGCCCCAGATAAATTCCGTTGAGCACTACCATTGCATTCCGAAAAACGCCGTCGAACTCGAGAGAGATACGCTGGCCCGTGTCCGATTGCCGAATCTCGAAAACTCTGCGATACCAGCCGATGCTCGTTTCCGGATATTTGCGGCCGACCGGCTTGTAACCAAATTGGTAGAGGTCGGGGTCGTTAACGAAAGGAAGTGTAACGACAAAATCGTGAGGCAGGTCGATAGGCTGCCAACCGCTGTCATCGAAATCGGGACGCGCAGGATCGAAGAGCTCGCCCGTTTTTGCAAATGCGCCACCGTCGCCTCCGCCAAAGCCGAAGTCTTTTGAAGGATCGGAAGCGTGTCCGAAATGGAAGCGCCAGCCGAAATCGAAAAGCAGGCGCTCGCGGCGTGTGGCTTCGCTTTGTGCGCCTGAACCAGAGCTCTGCTGCCTATGCCCCATATGAGGGGAATCGGACGCCAAGGCACGCACCGTCGTAGGCGCAAGCGCTCCGATTTGCGCTCCCATCCTCAAAAGATCGCGACGTGACCAGGATTTCATTCAGCGGGAATCTTACCGCGCACGTGAGAAAATGGAAGAGGATTCGGGAGATCTTCGCGGGGCCAAAATTACCTCATCGTGCGATTTTTGTTTGATAGGCAAATGTCAAAATCCCTTCGAGCTGCACAGCGTCGCCGTTATTCTGGGCTGGCTTGAATGTCCAGTTCATGAGCTGTTTGCGCGCTGCGTCCGTCATGTAAGGATTGTCGGAATTCAGACCATAGGTTTCGCGTACACGGCCTTGGCGGTCGATACAGACATAAATGCTCAATGTGCCCACAGGCTTCCCGCCATGAATCGTGGGCCACTGGATCGGTGGCGAGTCAACTGCTATTCCCCGCAAGGTTTGCTCATTCACAAAGATACTTCGCAGCGGCTGAGTTGGGTGGTCAATCACGAGGCTGGAATCACTCACTGAGTTTGCCTCGCTCAACGCCACAATGTCTGCTTCCAGTGTTGTTCCGGGCTCGATCTCTTCTTGGATTTTGCGTGCGACCTGCTTTTGCCCAAATTTCTTGTAGTCGCTGTACTGTGCCTCGTAACCGGGTTTCCCGATGCTTTGGATTAACCCGCCTTGAAAGCAATACCAAGCGAAGACAGTATTTTGCGCAGGAACAATGCCGACCCGATAGCCGAATCTGCGGCAGGTCTGCTGTCCACCAATAATCGGATTGTCATGAGATTTTACTAGGTCCACACCTTGAAGTGGAGCGCCCGGATCTACGATCGCATCTACGAGCGTATGCAGCCAAAGCGGATAGTAGTCCCCGGTGATTTCGTCAGTTACTCTCCCGTCGCTTGTGATTAGTGTTTCGGAGAACTTGTCGGACTTGATGACGCGACTCCACTTGTCCGGTGCGCTCCAATCTTCTTGGATTTTGGCTTTGTAGTTGTCATTGTCTCGGTTTGTTGCCTCAAAAACCCTGGCCTCCAAATGAAATGGAGAGCTACCGGGTAGAGTGATCTGCGAATGCTCGATCGCACGCTTTGGCAGGTCAGCGAGAGAATCACTGCCGCCGGCGAACGTTAAGGGGCAGCTTAGGACTGTCAAGAAAGTAGCGCACAGAACAGCAGTTGCGGCGCGCGTTTATATGTCTCAGGCACGTAGCGGTATTATACACGGCGCTCTTTGTTTTTAGAAAGCAAGGTCCAGAGTTACAGTCTGCCCCACTCCGATTGTCGACCCTTCATTGACACACCCGCAGGTGCGTGTTAGGTTCAATTGTTTCGAACGCCGGCAGAATTTTCTCTGCACGCAGACAAACCTGGAAGCGAGCCAATTCTTCGTGAGTACTCCGGTAAGAGCTGAGTTGCACAAGACATCCCTGAACGCCACCCATCGCCGCATGGGAGCGAAAATGGTGGACTTCGGCGGCTGGGACATGCCGGTGGAGTACTCCGGAATTTTGGCCGAGCATGAAGCGGTGCGCACGCGCGTCGGTCTGTTTGACGTCAGCCACATGGGAGAAATCGAGATTCGCGGGCCTCGTGCGCTCGATTTAGTGCAGCACGTGACCTGCAACGACGTGTCGAAGTTGTCGATAGGGCAGGCGCACTACTCGGGCTTGATGACCCCGAAAGGCACTTTTGTCGACGACCTGCTTGTACATAAATTTTCCGACACCCACTACTTTTTGTGCGTGAACGCAAGCAATCAGGACAAAGACTACGCGCATATCCGCGAAAACAATAAATTCGGCGCCGAAGTGGAAAATGCGGGCGAGCGCTACGCGCAACTGGCGATTCAAGGGCCGCGCGCGCTTGAGCTGCTGCAAAAGTTCACAAAAACGCAGCTCGCATCGATTAAATATTACTGGTTCACGCGCGGCGATGTAGATGGAGTCCACTGCATCATCGCGCGAACGGGATACACGGGCGAGGATGGATTCGAAATCTATTTCGCGCCGGAGTTCGCGGAAAAGATTTGGGATCATTTGATGGACGCAGGAAAGCCGCTAGGCATCATGGCCTGCGGACTTGGCGCGCGAAATACGCTTCGCCTCGAGGCAGGGATGGCGCTTTACGGCCATGAGATTGACGATACGACCACCCCTTGGGAAGCGAATCTCGGCTGGATTTGCAAAGTGGACAAGGGACCATTTCTCGGGCGCGAGACTCTTCTTCGGCAGCAAGGAATTGGTGTGGCCCGCATCCTCGCAGGCTTTGAAATGGAATCGAAGCTGATTGCCCGCGACGGATACACAGTGCTCGAAGGAGAACGCGGGGTTGGAACGGTCACAAGCGGCGGGCCCGCGCCTTTCCTGAAAAAGAATATCGGGTTCGCGTATGTGCCTCCGGGCGTGAATAAGCCAGGGACAAAAATTGGCATTGCAGTGCGCGCACAGACCGCGCCGGCTAAAATCGTGACTACACCATTCTACAAACGGAAGAAATAGATTTTTGAGAGCGGTTAAGGAGAGACGATGTATCCAGCAGAATTTCGCTACACGAAAGATCATGAGTGGCTGCAGGTGAACGGCGCGATGGGAACGATTGGCATCACGGATTACGCGCAGCACGCGCTCGGCGACGTTGTGTTTGTCGAGCTGCCGAAAGTTGGCGCGAAGGTCAAAGCTGGCGAAGTCCTGGGAACAGTCGAATCGGTAAAGGCAGTCAGCGAAGTGTTTAGCCCAGTAAGCGGCGAGGTAACGGAAGTGAATTCGGAATTGTCGACCTCGCCGGAGAAAATCAATCAGGACCCTCACCGCTCAGCCTGGCTGGTCAAAATTAAGCTGGCGGACGCAAACGAAGCTGCAAAGCTGATGGACTCGAAGACTTACACAGAGTATGTCGCGGAGAAGGAGAAGGAACAAACGGCCTGATGCGTTACCTCCCGAAAAGCCAATCCGAGCGCCGGCAAATGCTGGATGCCATCGGCGCAAAATCTATTGAAACGCTCTTCGAAACAATTCCCGCGAAATACCGATTGCGCGACCCGCTGAAATTGCCCGGGCCGCTCTCCGAAATGGAGATCATTGATTATTTCAAAGCGCGAGCGGCGGAGAATTCGCGCGGGTACACGTCTTTTTTGGGCGCAGGAGTCTATCAGCATTTGAAAAGTGTGGTGACGGACGCGCTCGTGCAGCGCGGCGAATTTTTAACTTCCTACACGCCCTATCAAGCAGAGATTTCGCAGGGCACGCTTCAGGCAATTTTCGAATTTCAAACGCTGATGTCGCAGCTGACCGGCCAGGAAGTCGCTAACGCGTCAATGTACGACGGTTCGACCGCGTTGACTGAGGCCGTGCTGATGGCCGAGCGGCTGACGCGGCGGCATCGCGTGCTGGTGGCAGATACGGTTCATCCCGAATACCGGCACGTGCTGGCCACATATGCGAAACACTTGGGAATTAGCGTAGAGGAATTTGGGTTCACGACGACGGGACAAGCCGACGTCAGCGCGATTAGCGATGAAACCCTCGCTGAATCGGCGGCGGTAGTGGTGCAATCGCCAAATTTCTTCGGCGTCCTAGAAAAGCTAGCGCCAATCGCGGAACGCGCTCATGCGGCGGGAGCCCTGCTGATCGATTGTGTGACCGAGCCAGTCTCGCTGGGAATTGTGAAGCCACCGGAGGAAGCGGACATCGTAGCGCTCGAAGCGCAAAGCTTTGGCGTGCCGCCGAGTTACGGTGGCCCTTTCGTTGGCGTGATTGCCACGCAGGAGAAATTCGTGCGGCAGATGCCCGGCAGATTGGCTGGCGAAGCGCTCGATGCTGAGGGTCGCCGCGGATTTTGCCTCACCCTAGCAACTCGAGAACAGCATATCCGCCGCGAAAAGGCTACATCCAACATCTGCACGAATGAGGCGCTCTACGCGCTCGTCGTAACGATCCATCTCTGCTTGCTTGGAAAAGAAGGACTGCGTGAGTTGGCGTCACAGAATTTGGCGAAAGCACGCTTTGCGCAGGATGAATTGAGAAAAATTCCCGGCGTTGCGCTTCCCTTCTCCGGTACGACCTTCAACGAATTTGTCGCGGAATTCCCCCGGCCCGTGCAGGAGATTAATCGGAAACTGCTGGCAGAAAGAATTGTGGGACCGCTGGTGCTGGACAAGTACTATCCACAAAATGAGCGCCGCGGTCTGATTTGTGTGACGGAAACGATGCCCCGCTCGGAGATTGAACGCTTTGCTGCGGCAATGCGAAAAATCGTCGCGAACTGACTTAATCCGGAGATTTCCCTTTGAATGAAAACGACGCGTTCACCGAAATGGACCCTCTGACGATAAAAAAGGCCCGGCGGCACATCAGCCAGAATGAAGGCCTGATTTTCGAGAAATCCCTGCCTGGGAAACGTGGGATGGAGCTGCCGCCGCTCGATGTACCCTCTATTGATCCCGCAAAAACGCTCGGCGAATTCGCGCGCCACGGCATAACGGATTTTCCAGAGGTCAGCGAAATTGAAGTGATCCGGCATTTCACGCGCCTTTCCACTTGGAATTACGCGATCGATTTGGGTATGTATCCGCTCGGTTCTTGCACCATGAAATACAATCCGCGCGTAAACGAATTTGTGGCGAGGCTGGAAGGGCTGGCGACGGAACATCCGCTGCAGCCGGATGAAGTTTCCCAAGGTTGCCTTCGAGTCATTCACGATTTGCAAAAATGCTTGCTCGAAATCACCGGCATGGACGCTGCAACTCTCGAGCCAGTGGCGGGCGCTCAAGGCGAACTGACTGGATTGCTGCTGATCCGCTCGTACCTGGAGAGTAAAGGCAATCCACGGGAAAAAGTGCTCATTCCAGATTCAGCGCATGGAACCAATCCAGCTTCGGTCGTAATCGCCGGCTATGAAGTCCAGAACATCAAGTCGAATGAGCGCGGCCAGATCGACATTGCGCATTTTCGCGAATTCGTGACGGACGAAGTTGCGGCGCTGATGATTACGAACCCCTCCACGCTCGGCGTTTATGAAGAGAACATCGCGGAAATCGCTGAGATCCTTCACGCGCGCGGCGCTTTGCTCTATATGGATGGCGCCAACATGAACGCGCTTGCCGGCGTGACGCGCCCGGGCGATTTTGGCGTCGACGTCATGCACCTCAATCTGCACAAGACGTTCTCAACCCCGCACGGCGGCGGCGGACCCGGTGCTGGTCCTGTGACGGTAAAGAAAATTTTGGAGCCGTTTTTGCCTGTGCCGGTCGTGAAAGAAACGAACGGCAGGTTTGCACTCGACTATGACCGGCCGAAGTCAATTGGCCGCGTGCGCGCCTACTGCGGAAATTTTGGCGTCCTGCTGCGCGCGCTCGCGTACACGCTTGCATACGGCCCGAGGATTCGGCAAGCGACCGAAGATGCTGTGCTGAACGCGAATTACATTCGCAAGCATCTCGAAGACTTATACGATCTGCCTTACAACCTGCCGTCAATGCACGAAGTGGTCTTCAGCGATGCACGTCAGCGGAAGCACGGCGTAAACACGATGGACATTGCCAAACGGCTCATCGATTACGGATTTCACCCATACACCACAGCATTTCCTCTTATCGTGCCCGGCGCGCTGATGATTGAGCCAACAGAATCAGAGTCAAAAGAGGAGTGTGACTTATTTATTGATGCCATGCGTTCCATTGCTGCCGAGGCGGAAACGAATCCCGAAATCGTTAAGACAGCTCCGCACGCGACGCGCGTTGGCAGGCTCGACGAAGTAGCCGCCGCGCGAAAACCGATCCTTCGATGGCGCCCACGGCAAAATCAGGATGCGCAGAAGGCTGCCGCCTCTCGCGGCGAACAGGCACCCGTCGTCCCAACTGCGTAGGCTCGCCCCTAATCGCGCTCGCTTCTCTCTTTGCCCGCCCCGCGAAGGAGAGAAAAAATCCCCGCCAGAGCGATTCTGTAGCACATCCCCGTAGCGAGGAGTTGCAGAACATCCACAGTATGAAACGCCTGGAACCGTGCGCGCGCGCTCACGTTAATAAAGCCAACTGAGCCAACGACCGGTACGCTAATCGATACGCCGAGGCACCTCTTGTGCATGAACATAATCTCTCCGTTGGTTTGACTTTTCGGAAAGGCGCCGTTGGTAATTGGAGCGAAACTCTCCTCAAACCCAAATTCTCTCCAGCTCCCCGCCGTGATATATACTCCCAAATCATCAGCTCGTTGCATTTCACCAGATTCGTTTCTCAGCCGCAGAATGGCTGGTCGCAAAAGGAATATCGATGAACCCTGAAGAAGCATCTACCCTCGCGAATCATCTGTTTTCGAGGATGCAGCACGAATCGCAGATCACTGCAAAGGTTATTGCAGCCCTGCCTGACAATAAGACCCACTATCGAATACACCCCAAGGCGCGCACTGCTCTGGAGCTCGCCTGGCACATCATTTCGTTGGAAACGTGGTTTCTTGATTCGATTTTCCAGGGCGAATTTTACGCAGCGTCGAGCGGCGCTGTGCCAGAAGAGATAAAAACTGGCAGAGACGCGGCAGCGTGGTACACGCAGCAGTTTGAGATGAATTTCAAAAAGGCCTCTAAGCTGAGCGGCGATTATCTTGCCAAGCCAATGTCGTTTTTGCGGAAGTTCGATTATCCGGGCGTGATCTACTTGCAGATGGCGCTTTCGCACACCGTTCACCATCGCGGGCAATTCGCGGCGTACTTGCGGGCCATGGGTGCGAAAGTACCGGCAATTTATGGAGGCAGTCTCGACGAGCCAGGCGAGTGAGTCGCCAAGGTGTCTGGAATGCGAAGGTGAAGCGCCCTATTTCTTGAACAAATCTTCAAAGGCTCTGCGTGCGTCATCGGGCCGGCCCGCAACTGCCGGCGCAGTGGGAGCCGGTGTGCTCGGGTAGTTGACCGGCGAAGTATCTTTTTCCACAGTCATTCGAAATTCGAAAAACTTGCACTCGTTCTTCGCATCTTTCCGCGGGATTCTCTCTGTAATGGGCTGTGTGCACTCGAACTGCGCGCCTGTGTCAAAATGGACGCACTGCTTGCAGCAATGCAATTCAAACTGGCACTTGGGACACTGCCCGCTTTGATCGAATCCCGGCGCCAGAATCGCCCCGCAGTTTGAGCAGCGCGCGCGCATTACTGTGCCGACCATTCGCGGAGTTCGCGGACCCATTTGTTCCTGCCGTGGCCTCGGCTCAGACGGCCGCTCGCGCTTTTTATCTTCGCGATCGCGCTCGCTATACCCCTTGTGCTTGTACTTCCGCTCCATCGATTTCCTCCAGGGGATGGTTCATGGTGCTGCAAAACAAAACAGCAAGGCTCAAAATCAATCAAGGATGCGGCAATTACATCAGGAGCCGAGCAAACGTCGCTAGAGTCCTCGGAATCGGCTGCGCGCGGCTTCATCACACAACGCGACTACGTTCGGGTTGCCAGTGGGAAAATCAGAGGCTCTCTTACCCAGGAACGATTAGGACTCTCCAATCTATATACCCCCAACCGCCTCCCAGAGCAAGCTAGAAAATAAGGGACTTTACTACGCTGTTTCTCGGGCCTGCGCCTTTTTTGCCCAGGAACGGCACAGCCC
>JASHRN010000062.1 GCA_030037335.1 Candidatus Acidiferrales bacterium
TGACGGTTACGGAATTGTCTTCATGGACCACAATGTTGATCTCATCGCAGAAGCCCGCGAGAGCTTCGTCAACGGAGTTGTCGCAAACCTCCCAAACGAGATGATGCAAACCGAGCTCGCCGGTGGAGCCGATGTACATCGCCGGGCGTTTGCGAACGGCTTCGATGCCATCGAGAACTTTGATCGAAGTAGCGTCGTATTTGTGACCCGTGCCTTTGGCAGGCGAGTTTTCTTTTTCACCCATTTTTGTGACGTGCTCCTGAATATCGTTCGGGAAGGCGGTCGCGCACGGTAAGCTCGACGGTGGCCTTGCCCATTGGCCTCAGCTCGTTTCTTAGCAAATCGAGCTGGGCTCGAAGGGTTTCCGCTTCATCCCGCGGCATTTCTCGTTAAAACGAGGTGACGCGCGGCGAAGCTTTGGCGGCCCATTGCGGGCCCTCAGGGGGATTGCAATCAGCTCTCTGGCGCGAGAAGCGGACTGAAATCAGCCGGCCTGAGTCAAAAAAAGAAGCGTAAAAAATCGAACGGAACCCCAACTGCGTACGAAAATAATTCTATAGAAAGTCGCGCGCTGAAAGCAAGAAAATAGTCGAGAAAGAACCCAGAATCGCTTGGCTTAAACCATTGTTATTGTGTTGGTTAGAGTGGGAGTACTTGCGCCCCTGAGCTTTTCGTATATGCTTACAAAATTTAGGTTATGGAAACAGGCGATATCTCGAATTGGTGCGATACTGCCTGGCACGTTGGAAAGGCTCATTTTGAAGATTCTATCTGGCGACATTATTTCATTTCTGAACTAACAGACTGTCGCGCCACTGCCAGCTAACCATAGTGTTATCAGCGCGTTGCAATACGCCCGTTGGTGTAACGCTCGCTCCCTCATGCGGTTCCGTGCCGTCACGGGCCGGAGCTTTCTGTTCGCCTGGTCTTCTTCTTTTGCAAGCCTAAGTGATTGATTCAAAAAATAATTACTGATTATCTTATAACAAGTGGGGTATGCTCCCCCATGCTACGCGCCGTCAGCTACGTCTTCGCGTGAAAATTTCTGATGAGTACCCCGCTCTCGCTGCGATCCCCGTCTAGGGAGGCTCCCAGAATGCCCACCAGTGCGAATACGGATGGTGTAGGCGAAAGTAAAGCGAAAAGTTCATGGACTACAGAGCGCAACGCCGCGAAGCTCGAAGCCCAATTCGAGTGGATTCTGTGGTGGGAGAACGACTGGCTCACGCAGCGGAACTCCGGCGATCTGTGGATCGCCGAGCCATCGAGTTCCATTTTACTCCTAAACTTAACGCATTGTGACGATGCGAAAAAGCCCCTGCCTGCGAACTGAAACAAGAGTATGATTCCGTCCACTCGGATGGGATCATGGTTCGTATGGATTATGCTAATTGGAATTAAGCCAATTTACGAATGGTCGGGAACCTTTATCTTCTCTGTTCCGTCCACCTAGCTTTGGTAGTTTTTCGGGGCAGAAAATGACCAACATTCAAATAAAAGCTTTGCCACGTGTGATTCATTTTACTGCGTTATGCCTGTGTATTCTCGTCTGCCTGACTCTTTTTCCTTTTTCGGTTGATGCGCAGGAACTCAATCCAAATTGGTTTTTACAGATGCGTTATCGCACGCTCGGCCCGGAAGGGAATCGCGCCGATGCCATTGTCGGTGAGCCAGGCAATCCAATGATGGATTACATAGGCGCTGCATCGGGAGGAATCTTTAAGACTACGGATGGCGGCCTGCGCTGGACGCCGATCTTTGACAAGCAGGATGTGATGTCCATCGGCTCGCTCGCCATCGCTCCGTCCGCGCATAACATCATCTGGGCTGGCACGGGTGAGGCTTTCTACAATCGCATCACCACGTCCATTGGCGACGGAATTTACAAATCCACCGACGGCGGCGCTACGTGGAAGCACATGGGGTTGGAAAACACTGGCCGCATTGCTCGCATTGTGATTGATCCTACGAATCCGAATATTGTCTTCGCGGCCGCGGTCGGCAGCGGGTTCGCGTCGTCACAGGATCGCGGTGTTTTCCGTACCATTGACGGCGGTAAGACGTGGCAGCGTGTCCTGTTTGTGGATGCGAACACCGGCGCTGCGGACGTGGCCATGGATCCGCACGATCCGCAGACCTTGCTCGCCGGCACTTGGCAACTCACCATCCATACTTGGGATCTTCACAGCGGCGGCCCCGGCAGTGGCATTTTTATTTCCCATGATGGGGGCACGACTTGGACCCGCATCGTCGGACACGGTTTGCCCGATCATGCTATCGGGAAAACCGCCGTCGCCATTGCGCCTAGCGACGGACAGCGAATGTACGCGCTTGTGCAGGACAAGCACCCCGGTTTCTATCGTTCCGATGATGGCGGCCAAAACTGGCGCTTGGTCAACCAGAATGACGAAATCAACGAGCGTTCTCCCTATTACGATCGCTTCACGGTGGACCCTGTCGATGAGGATCGCATTTATTTCGTCAGTGTCGGCATCACCCGCTCGCTCGATGGTGGCGCCACGGATCATCCGTTCGGTGGCGGCGGCGACAATCACGATTTCTGGATCGATCCCACGAATCCAAACCGCATGATGATTGCTCATGATGGCGGCGCGAGCATTACGCTCAACCGTGGCGTTTCCTGGCAGCCCGTCAACCTTCCGATCGCGCAGCTCTACCACGTAACCACGGACAACGCCGTTCCCTACTTTGTCTATGCGAACGAACAGGACAACGGTAGCTGGCGCATCTCCAGCAACAGTTGGGGCGGTGGCATCAGCGCCAAGGCGGAGTTGCGCGTGGGCGGATGCGAGAGCGGGTTCACCGTTCCTGATAAAGTGAACAACGAAATTGTTTATTCCGGTTGCTACGATGGCGGACTTGATCGCTTCGACTTGAAAACGCTTCAGACTCGCGATGTAAAAGTCTGGCCCGTTTCCCTTTATGGGTGGACGCCCGCAGACGTGAAATACCGCTGGAATTGGACTTTCCCCATCGCCATTTCGCCCAATGACGACAATATCGTTTACGTTGGCAGCCAATACGTGCACGAAACCACCAACGGCGGCGCGAGTTGGAAGGAAATCAGTCCCGATCTCACGCGTAACGATAAGAGCCACGAGCAGAATTCCGGCGGCGTTTCAAACGACAACCTTTTCACGTTTGATGGCGCGACGTTGTGGTCCATTGCCGAATCGCCTAAGAAAAAAGGGGTGATTTGGGTCGGGAGTAACGACGGATTGGTCCACGTGACGCAGGATGGCGGCGCGCACTGGACCGATGTGACCGGCAACATCCCCAATCTGCCGCATTGGGCAATCATCAGCAATATCGAGCCTTCGCACTTCGATGCCGGAACAGCTTATCTTGCAGCGGACGACCATTTGCAAGGCGGCAACGAACCGCTGATTTACAAGACCACAGACTATGGCGCTACTTGGACGCAAATCAGCGCGGGAATTCCCGAATCAGTTTTTAGTTACATTTCCTGTGTGAAAGAAGATCCGAAGCGTCAGGGCCTGCTCTTTGCATCAGACCAGAATTCGGTGTACTTCTCGATTGACGATGGCAAGAAGTGGAGTCTGCTCCAGAGCAATATGCCGCATGCGCCGGCCTCCTGGCTGGACGTCCAAGGAGCATTTGGTGACCTGGTCGTTTCTACTTACGGCCGCGGCATTTGGTTGATGGACGACATCACTCCGCTGCGCGAACTGAATTCCTCCGTTCTTAGTTCCGATGTTCATCTTTTCTCGATTCGGCCAGCATATCGTTGGAAGCCCGAAGGCGGTTACGGTGCCAGCGGGTTTGGTGCGGATGGTGCGCAACCCCCGCCGTATGGCGCGGACATCAACTATTTCATCAAGAACGGACCGCCAATGCAGGAACAAGCCGACGGGCAAATGTCCGGGGCATTCAGAGGTGGCAACAATGCACTGGGGCGAGGTGAGAATTCTTCCCAGCATCAGAACGCAACAATCACGATTCTCGACGCCGCGGGAAAAACCATTCGGGTTTTGCAAGGCACAACGGATGCTGGAATCAATCGGGTCTGGTGGGATCTTCGTTACGAAGCGCCGCACCAGCCTTTGCTGGTCACCGCACCCCCCGATGCTGGCTGGGTCGCGACAGACACAAAGGGCCGCCGCATTCGCACTTGGGATTTGGACTTTTCTTACAACGCGCCGGTGGCACCCCCTGGAAAATACACGGTTCGGCTCACTGTCAATGGACAGAATTTCGAGCAGCCGCTGGAAATCATCAAAGATCCGCGTTCGGCCGGAACCCTGACGGATATTCGTGCGCAGGTGGACTTCGGTCTGCAGATTCGTGACTCGATGAATACTCTCGCAGGGCTGATTGGCCGAACAGAATGGATTAAACGCCAAGCGGATGAAACCATCGCCATGCTCGGTTCGCATCCTCAACAGGCGCAGCTCGTCGCTGCCGCGCGAGACCTCGAAAACAAAGCGACCAAAACCGAAGCACCCATGTTCGACGTCTATCTCACTGGCGCACGCGAAGACCAGTTTCGAAATCCGGACCAGCTATGGGAGTGGCTGGCCACTCTCAACCGTGAAATCACTGAAGACAGCGCTGATTTTCCGCCGACCAATCAGCAGCTTGAGGTTTATAAAATGCTGACGGACAAGCTTAAATCCGTGCAAGCCAGCTTTGACACACTCTGTAGGAAAGACATCCCGGCGTTCAATAGTGTGATGCGCCAGAACAACCTCGCTGGCATTTCCGTGCCGCCGGCAGCGGCGCTCACGTTCGCGCCGCTGCAGCGTTCAGTATTTGGTGATTTTCCAATCGGCGCTGATCTGCCAGCAAACCCAGATAACTGAACTGGGCAGCCATAACTCATTAGGATGGGCGAAAACTCATTGCGAGAATTAGCTTCGATCTCAGGAAATAACATAACCCTCCAATTTGACACTGAACTGCCATCTTGCGATTACCCACACACGCTTCGGTGCTGGATTTCTTAGCTAAAACGACGCTTTGCTCGGTTCCATTCGCAAGGTTGCAGGCATGAATCGCGTTGGCTAGGCACGCCGAGCTACCCACGCACGAGTCAAATAGGTCGTTTCGATCGCCTTCAAACCGGCGGTACGCTTCTCGATGAAATCCAGGAACTTGCGGAAAAGCTCCGGCCCTAACTGTACTTGAACGTCGTTAACCGATCTCCATAACCCGATATACTCCGACGGCATTTGGCGCAGGAAATGTCGGGCTTCCAGGTAAAGTACGTCGGCGAACTGGGGTTTGCCACTCAACATATCCGTCAGCCTCTCCGTTACACCAGACCGACCAGACGATACGCGCCGAATATCCGGCTTGAGTTTCACAATCTGCTGTTCGATTTCAACAAGCAGCGGGTTAGGTTCAATTAAGCGCGGGTTCCACAACGCAGCGAACGCGCCCCCTGGCCGCAGAATCCGCTGGAACTCGGCGCATGCGTGGTCGAAATCGGCCCAGTGGAGCGAGGAAGCCATAGTGACAAGATCGATCGACCCATTGGGCAGTCCCGTCGCTTCGGCTGTGCCCGTAAGCCAAACAATGCCAGCATCGGGGGAAGTCTCGATTCCATGCTTGCGCATGTCATCATTAGGCTCCACAGCGATCACCGAGTGCAGGCCTTGGGCCGCGAGCATGCGTGTCCAGATGCCTGTGCCCGCGCCTACGTCAGCAGCATCTATGCTGGACGTGGCGCGTCCTACATAACGTAGGATAGCGGTCAAAACCTGGGGAGCGTAACCGGGTCGGTATCTGGCGTAGTTGTGGGCCAAACCTGTAAAATCCGCATGTTTCAAGCTGATGAGCCCCTCTCGTTGTTTCGATAGCTATCCGCCCCGCACGCGAGGTGAACGGGACTCCACATTTTACCGAAAGCGCGCCTTTCCTCGAAATGAGCAATTTGTATACGGTGAGTGCTGTTGAGTTTCAAGGCGAAAAATCAGTCTCGTACACCTCGTACATGTGGCCGGTTGCAACGCCCGAAGAGATTCTGTTTTCGATGCGACACTGTTTCACGTAATCTCGCATCTATGATGATGGGAAGGTGCTGCTTCCCACCACACAATCTTGAGGAAGGAATTCTCTCATGAGCAACATCGATCGGCGCAGGTTCCTGCATTTGATGGGTGGA
>JASHRN010000063.1 GCA_030037335.1 Candidatus Acidiferrales bacterium
ACGCGCGCGCCTGCTCGCCCTTCCAATCAAAATACGCGCACTCGCCCATCTCCACATACGCACTCCACTCCCTATTATCAATCCACGGAACCCACGGCCCCGCCGTGATCGTCAGCGGCTCGGCGGATTTCCCATTGTTCCCCACGCGAAATTCCAGCGGAAGATTGTCGCGAATCGGAATGAACGCATGAAACACCACCGCATTGCGAATCATCCACGGAGAAACCGTGAAAATCACCGCCAGCGCCGCCGCCACTCCTGGCGCGAACCACCGTTTGCGCTCTCGATGAAGTCTCCACATCGCCCATAGCGCCAGCACTCCCACCACCGAAAGCACCGTCGGGTCCACCAGCGCCGCGACTCCTGCCAGCACGCCGAACCCAATCCAATGCGAAATCTTTTCCGTATGCGCCAGTTTCAATATCACGCAAAACAGCACCGCCAGCAGCAGCGTCGCCAGCCACGTGTCCCACACGCGATAAATCGGCCAATACACCGCGCCTGGATAAAACGCCCACGCCCATCCCGCCGCAAGCGCCGCTCCGTAACCAAACGCGCGCTGCGAAAAAAAGAAAATCGGCAGGCACGTCAAAGCCGACACAATCGCATCGAAGCACAAAATCGCAATGCAAGATGCCGTCGTGAACAATCCGAAAACCTTGAAAAATCCCGCCAGAATGTACGGATAAATTGGCGCAAACCAGGCCGTCGGTCCCGTTTGCGTGTACAGCGGATTTCCAAATCCGTGTCCCTGCACGATCGATTGCGCCACGTGCGCTTCTTCTTGCCCCAGAAACCAGTAAGTCATCACCGGATTCATGTGGCTCTGGAAAGTGCACGCCACAATGATCAATCGCAGAAAAAGCGCCGCGCCAAACATCCACAGCAGCGCCCGTCTTGCGCTGCGCCGTTTCGGGTTCGCCGGCGGCCGCGAGCGGTTCTCTTCGCGAACGCGCGGCTGCGGAATATACGTGCGAAGCACTTCCGCCTGGCCTGCTGCGGCAAAGTTATGGCGTGCTTCGGGAAATTCGCGGTTCTCTTTTGTCATTATTTACGCGCGGGCCGGGAGGGATTGGCCTGAGGATTTATTCTCGGAACGTTACTTCTATCTCCAATTTTCTCCTTCTGTTTTCTCTCCGTCGCAAGTCATGCAAATCATTTTGACGCCAAACCATCTTGCACTGCGCGCGCCATCTCGTCGACAGATGAAAACCCCCAAATGTATTTCTAATGCTTCGTATAGCCCTGCGGAGCCTTTACCTTACAAAGGCAACTTTCCTTTACAAATCTGCAGCACGACCTTTGTCGCAAGAAAAATGAAGATAGACGTTTGTCACAAAAAAGGAGCGCTGCGTCCGCATCGCACTCCCCTCCTGCAGATTCGCAAAACGAATTGCATATCCTCGCGCTTTCCGCATCTCTTGCGAGGAATCGCGAAAGAATTCCTGCGAAACTCTACGTAGCGGGGTCAGTTTGAACTTTCTTGATCGCGCTACAAGGAATCGGCATTGCTTTGTAGCGCAGAGCTTCGCACTCCTCGCGAAGTTCTGCGGCATTCCCCCTGCTTTTGTCTTTGTAGCGGCGGCTTTATGCCGCCAGTTTTTTTTGTGGCTTCGCTGGGTGCCCTATTCTTCTCCACGCCTGCGTTCTCTGTGCGACGTACTTAGGCCTACCCGTCTTAGCCTTTTTGGGCGCATCCGTCGGCATCTACGTCACGTGTAGCACCTTCGCCGAGGTAGAACCCTAATCGTGCTCATCGGAAATGCTTTTCCACTCTACTGTCGACGGGCATGCGCCATCCGAGCTCGAACTCCGATATCACCATTCGTATCAATAGCTTGATCGCCGCCCTTCCCTCTGCTTTTTGAGCACTTTTTGGCCTGCGGATTGCTTGCCCATACTCGCCTAGGCCCAAATTCCAGGAAGTGTGCTCATTTGACCGAATTCAAGTTCAACGTTGTTGTCGTAGGAGGAGGGTTCAGCGGCGCCGTTCTTGCCGCTCAACTCCTGCGCCGCATTCCGAATCTCTCCATCGCTGTCCTCGATAAAGAGTCCGCCCCTGGCCGCGGCATCGCCTACGGCACTCAGCATTCCTGCCATCTCCTCAACGTTCCCGCAAGCGGCATGAGCGCCTTCCCCGACCAGCCCGATCATTTCCTTTTCTGGGCGCGCGCAAACCACGACCCATCCGTCCAACCCGGCTCGTTTCTTCCACGCCTTCTCTATGGCCGCTACGTCGCCTCTCTACTCGAAGAAGCCGTCCAGCACAACGCCGGAAATTTTCAATGGCTGCAGCACGAAGTTTCTTCCTTCGCCGTCGAGCCGTCCCGCATCATCGTTCAGTTGAAAGACGGCAGCATCCTCGTCACGCAATTCGTCATTTTAGCCGTCGGAAACTTCCCTCCTCCAAACCTCAATGTTCGCGGCCTCTCCGATCACTGTAAACGCTACGTTCCGCATCCGTGGTCGCACGAAGCGCTGCAAGATATTCCGCAAAACGGCAGCGTCCTCCTGATCGGCTCCGGATTGACCGCCGTCGACGTGGCTCTCGCGCTCAAATCGCAAGGCTTCGCCGGACACATTCATATGCTTTCGCGCCGTGGCCTGCTCCCTCAGCCGCATCGGCCCAAGGGCCGCTGGCCTCAATTTTGGAATGAGCAAAGTCCCCGAACCACCTGCGGCCTGCTACACCTCGTGCGCACGCAGCTCCGCTCCGCCGCGGACTCAGACGAAGACTGGCGTTCTGTCATCGACGCGCTTCGTCCGGTGACGCAGCAGATTTGGCAATCCCTCCCAATCGAAGAACGCAGAAGATTCTTGCGCCACCTGCGCCCCTATTGGGACGCGAATCGCCATCGCATGGCCCCTGAAATCGGCGACGCGATCACCGGTCTTCTTCGCGATGGAAAAGCCACTCTCCACTCGGGGCGCGTCACCAACTATCGCGAATTTCGCGACCGCGCCGAAATTTCCTTCCGCGCCCGCAAGACTCACGCCAAACAAGTTCTCCGCGTCGATCGCGTCATCAACTGCGCTGGACCGGAAACCGATTGCCGCCGCATGGACGCGCCTCTGATTAAGCGGCTCCTCGCCCAGCGCATCGCTCGTCCTGATCCTCTGTTTCTCGGACTCGACCTCGATGCCAACGGTGCGCTGATCGATTCCTCCGGCAAGCCATCGCCCTCGATTTATGCCATTGGTCCAGCTCGAAAAGGCCTTCTGTGGGAGACCACCGCCGTGCCTGAAATCCGCGAGCAGGCATCCCAGTTGGCTGCCCACCTCGCCCGTCGCTTCACGGCTGCATCGCACGCGTCAGAACATGGCCTTCACGGCGAATTGCCGCGCACCGACTGCAACCTCGCTGCGCAAGAAGAAGACGAAAGCAACGAACTCTGGCGCTAAAAATTTCACGAAAATTTGCGCGCTCTCTGCAAATTCCTCCGCCCCTCAACTTGCCATCTAGGAAACGGTATCGCGGCTTAAATCGCTCTCCCTAGTTGCCATCGAATCGCTTCCCCCTCCCTTTCGTCTTACGTTATGATGATTGCGTGCTTACACTGCCTGCGCTCCCTTTCGCGAACTCCGCAGCGTACGCACATTCCGGCCCTCACAATCCTGCAGAAACGAGGAAAATCTATGAATAAATTCAAATACCTGGTGCTCGCTGCCGTTGCTGGAATCTGCTTCGCTGTTGCCGCTCCCAAAGCGCAGGCTCAGGTCACCATTAATATCGGGCCTGCCCCTGTTTGCCCGTACGGATATTTTGATTACGCGCCGTACGCTTGCGCGCCTTACGGCTATTACGGGCCGGAATGGTTCGTCGGCGGCGTTTTCATCGGTGCTGGACCCTGGTTCCATGGCCCCGCAGGCTTTCATGGCCATGTGAATAATCGCTTTGATCCGCACCACGGCTACAAAGGACACATACCCACTCGGAACGAAAAGCCCGCGGCAGGCAAGCGTCCCGGCCACGTCACCAATTTCAAATCGAACGAAACGCGTGACGGCCGCGGCCACACCGTCTCGTCTCATCCGCGATAGCACTTCCATCGTCCAGTAATTTTCACCGACTGTTCCGGGCGCGCCGCACCCGCCGCCCGGAACAGTTTTTTTCGCTGCGGCCTACCCTAAACTATCGCGCTAGATTATTCGGCAGCAGCAGACAACGTCTGGTGCGCAGAATGAGTGGCTCATGAATATTGTGACCGCATCATCTCGCGCAAAACGTGTCACATTTTTCCCGTTCCGCGCCGACATGGAAACATTCCTCTTCGAACAGCACTGCGCTTCCAAAACGCATTGCAAATCGAATCCGCTTCGCCCATCTGCATGGCGAACTTTTTGCTTCACGGAGTATAATCACGCCCCATGTCTCTCAATCCTGGCGCCCACCTCGGCCCTTACGAAATCATCGTTTCGCTTGGCGCAGGCGGCATGGGTGAAGTTGAGCCGCTTTGGCGGCGTCCGAGCCGCCAGGCGAAATCCCGAGAGCTTTTCACGAGGGATCTGCTGTGCTGAACGCGGGAGATAGACTCGGACCATACGAAGTCCAATCATCGCTCGGCGTTGGCGGCATGGGGGAGGTCTATCGTGCCCGCGACACTCGTCTCGATCGCACTGTCGCCATCAAAATTCTGCCCGATCACCTTGCGGAAAATCCAATGGCGACCGAGCGTTTCCAGCGCGAAGCCCGCGCCATCTCTTCGCTGAGTCATCCAAACATCTGCCATCTCTACGATGTGGGCACGCAGAACAGCACCAGCTATCTGGTCATGGAATATCTGGAAGGCGAAACTCTCGCCGACC
>JASHRN010000064.1 GCA_030037335.1 Candidatus Acidiferrales bacterium
GACTGTCTCGGTCGCCGGCCCCAGTTGCAGAGCCACGTTGACGGCTGGACGTGCCTGCACATTCAGTGTGATCGGGCCGATTTCTTCCTTCTTAAAACCGGCCATCTCCACAGACACCCGATAACGACCCACCTTAAGCGGCCCCACGACGTACTGCCCCTGACCGTCCGTTTCTGTAATAAACTGCGTTCCGCGATCGACATCGGTGATTAGCACCTTGGCGCCCACTACGATTGCGCCGGAAGGATCCTTAACTGTCCCGGTAATAGCTCCGGTATCGACTTGCCCGAACGCCCCAAACGCCGTGAGCACGATTGTCGCAATGACAAGAGCAGCCCGACACGCATTCCCCAAGCGCGATATTGCAACAAGCTGCCGCGCTGCAGCTCCGCTGTAATCGAGAAGCTGATTGCGTTGGTGGGCGATGCGCATGATTGATTCCTCCGTCTCGTCGCGGAAAGACCCGCCGGCGGGGCCTTCAAGGCTGATTACCCAAAAGGAAAAAACATGGAACAATGTGTGCTACAAACGAGCAGATAATTGTCTCATTGTGAGCGATTGTCAACTTTTTTTTGCTTTATTTTGTCTCAAAGTCATCTATGATTTGCGTGCTGCGCGGAAGCTCCGCCGCCCCAGGAGTTGAGACTCGATGAGTGTGATGGCCGAAGAACGAAGGTTTCGAATTCGTGAGATGCTTTCTGTCCAGCGCACCGTCTCGGCATCGGAGCTGCGGGACCTACTGCAGGTAACCGCTGCTACCGTGAGGCGCGACCTGGCAGTACTTGAAAAGGAAGGCGTCTTGGTCCGCTCGCATGGGGGAGCTGTGTCGCGGTCCTCCACTACGAATCTGCAACCTTCTTATGACGCAATGGGACGCAATAATAGAGTCGAGAAACAAGCCATTGCACGCGAAGCGGAGCGATTGGTCCTTGATGGCGAGACGGTTTTTTTGGAAGGGAGCAGCACGGTTTACGATCTTGCCCAGCGGTTGTGCCACCGAAACCGACTGACTGTAGTTACAAATTCACCGCCTATCGTATTCCAACTACAACGAAGTCCAAACGCATCCGTGATCTGCACGGGCGGCGAACTGCGGAAAGACGAGTTTTACCTTTCCGGTGTGTGGACCGAACATGCCCTTTCGGAGATACGCGTGGACAGGGCTTTTTTAGGGGTTAGCGCAATTGATCCAGTTTATGGAATTTCGACAGCCAGCCAGGCGGAAGCCCAAATTAAAAGGATGATCTTGAAGGCAGCCCGGGTGCGAGTGGCTTTGGCTGACCACAGCAAATTCGGCAACCAAAGCTTCGCCTACGTGGGCCCGGTCACCGATATCGATATTATGGTGACGGATTCCGGTGTAGATACAAAGTATATTCGTCTACTGCGGGAAGCAGGTGTGGAGGTCATCCTCGCGGACGTTCGAGCGTTACGCAATGACTCAATGCACAGTGAGTTCGTCAAACCTCGAGGACGCGCTGCATCAGGGCACTAACTTCAGTGCCTGTCCGAACGTACGGCTCCAGCAAGAAATTTTTGCACACTTGCACCACCAAAGAACCTGCAACGGCACCTCACGGCTTGCGATTCAGGTGATCGGCGAAGAATCTTTTCATTGCTCCAGAGTCCCGAAATGCTTCCGTTCCGCCCTCTCGCGTGGTCGAAAAGGCTCCGACGATATTTGCAAACCGCAGACATTTTTCACAGCTTGCGCCTGCGAGAAATCTGTAAATGAATCCCGCATTGAAGCTGTCTCCTGCTCCCACTGCATCGACGGTTTCGACGCGAATACCCGGGCACCACTGCTCTTCCCGGCCTTCGCGCAGCAGCGCACCTTCTTCGCCGCATTTGATCACAACGATTCGCGACAATTTCGACAGTTTCTGCGAAGCTTCCGAAAGCTCATTGCATCGAGCAATTGCCTTGGCTTCGCATTCATTTGGCAGAAACACGTCGACAAATGGGAGAACGTCGAGTAAGTCGTTTCCCCATTGTCCCGCTGGATCATCATTCGTATCCAGGGATGTTGTCAGTCCCTTTTTTTTCGCTTCTCGGAACAAACGGCCAATTTGGGGGCGCAGCGCTCGTTGGAGAAAAAATGAAGAGATGTGGAGATGTTGCGCAGAGAAGGCGTAATCTCGGTCAATATCCTCGTAACAGAATTCAGCTATTGTTCCAAGATAGGTTAGGAGGTATCGCTGGACGGGTTGCGCCAGGATTACGGTGACTCCAGTCGGCGTTCCTCCTCGTAATTGCTTCACGGCGGAAACATCGACGCCGCCTTCACGCAAACGCTCCAGAGCGACCTTGCTGAGAGCATCGTCGCTTATTCTCGAAATAATCGCCGTTCGCGCACCGAGCACGGACAAATTATGCGCGAAAATGGCGGAGGAGCTGCCCAGTGTTAGACGAAAGCCCTCGGCGAGAGTCTCTTTTTCTGGTTCCAGATTTTTTGGAAGACCGTAGAGAATCAGATCGCAATTAATCTCACCAATGACGCAAACATTAAGGTGCGGCATTGCGCGGACCTCCAGGATGACCAGTCTCCAGCATCACCACGCGCGTTAAATTTCGAGGTTCGTCCGGATTGAAACCTTTTCTCATACCTGTATAGAATCCGAGGAACTGCCCAGGAATTATCGATACCGCGGCCCGCGCAAGCTCTGGGACATCAAGCGCCAACTCGATCAGATAGTCGGCAGCGTGCCGGACTGCGGCATTGGCCCGGTTCGTAACCACGAGCGTGGCGCCCCCCAAATCCTTTGTGTCTCTGAGCACTTCCACCTCCGCTTCAAATCCACTCTCGCTGAGAAAAAAAGTATTCAATGTCTCCGGACTCACGATTGACTTTGGCCCGTGACGAAATTCGAGCGTATGGAAGCACTGGGCATAAGAACACGACATTTCTTTGACCTTTAGCATCGCCTCCTGAGCGATCCCTTGAAAAGGGCCTTGGCCGAGAAAAACATAATCCGCAAAGGCTCTTTTTTCGGCAATCGAACGGATGATCGTCTTAATCTCCGGAAGCAATGCTTCTGTTTCCGCCGGGAGCTCGCGCAGGTATCCCGGGAAATCTCTGTCGTGTGCACGCAGGGCCGCGAGCGATTGCAACGCAAGGAGCATCGAAGTGTATGAGCGCGTCATAACCGTGCTCTTCTCGTCGGCTGCAGGTAGTGAAACCGTATACGTGGCAGTTGCTTCGAGCGCGGTACGTACGCCGCAAGTAATGGCCATGCAGCGAATCTTGACCTGCCGCTCAAGGTACTTCGCCGCTTCCAGAATCTCCGATGTCGATCCCGACCGCGAAATGAGGATTGGCTGGCATGGCTTCGGCAAAAGTTTTGGAAACAGCAGAATTTCCGATGCCGGAAAGGCGCGTGCGCTTCTACCAGTCAAAAGCGACCATGTGGCGGCGGCCGACTGGGCAAGGTAAAAACTGGAACCGCATCCAATGAAAACATATTCGATTCCAACGGGCAATTTTTTGCTGATTTCCTGCAACTGTCCTGTCCGGTCGAGCTCATCCAGACACTGTTTCCATACTCGAGGCTGGGACAGAATTTCGTCAATTGTGTGTGCGCCAGCTGCTTGCTTCATCAAAGCACCAGCACCCAGTATTCCGGCTTCATCTCTATTTCTCCCGATCTCATACCTCTAATCATACAGTTACGACCTTCACACCGGCTTCGCGAAGCCCACGCAAGTATCTTTGTGAGATTTTCCGATCTGTGATTGCGTGGTGTACGGCCGACGTCGGCGCGATCAAAGATAAGCTTCTCCTTCCAAACTTGCTCGAATCGCACACTACAACCGTCTTCTTGGCATTGGCTATCATCACGCGGTTCACCTTCGCTTCAAGAAGATTGGGTGTAGTGAGGCCGTACTCGATATCGAATCCGTCGACTGCGAGAAACAGAAGATCCGCGGTGATGTAGCGCAGCGACTCTTCTGCCAGTGGCCCAACCAGCGAAAAGGAATTGGGCCGCATGGCCCCGCCGGTAAGAATCACTTCGACGCCGGTCCCGACGAGCTCCGCCGCGATATTCACGGCATTCGTAATCACAGTCAGGTTTCGAATATTTTTGGCCGCTCGCGCGACAGCCGTGCTCGTTGTCCCTGAATCAAGGGTAATCACGTCTCCGGGGCGCACGAGGCGAGCAGCCGCAACAGCAATGCGCTCCTTCTCCTTCCGGCGCAGCCGCTCTTTTTCACCAAGAGTAGGATCCTGCAACGCTGCCGCGTCAATGGGTAGCGCGCCTCCATGTGCCCGCTCTACCCGTCCCTGCTGATGAAGAGATTCGAGGTCCTTGCGTATGGTGATTAAAGACGTAGAAAAGCGCCGCGCCAAGTCCTTGACGACCACTCGTCCGTCACGCTTCGTTAGCTGAATAATTTGCCGTCGGCGTTCTTCTCCTAACATAATGAGTGAGCTTACGATCTGTTTCCTTTTGTTTCTTTTTCTTACGCTTTCAAGATAGCTGTGATAGCTTGGCATATCAGTGCCAGTGAGGCAAGCATTTGAAGAACGGAACGATTCTCTGCGTTAGCGCGAACCCTGCCCTGGACCGCCAAGTTCGCGTGCCCAACCTTTTGCTCGGTGAGGTGAATCGCGCGACCCGCGCTCTCTCCTTATCCGGGGGAAAAGCCGCGCACGTGGCACTGTCGGCCCGCGCACTGGGTGCCAGATCCGTTTGGATCGGTTTCCTGGGCGGAGCTATCGGAAAGCAGTGCGCGGCTGAATTGCAAGAGCTTGGTGTGGAAACAGTGGTCATTCAGACGAAGTCTTCTACTCGCGTGAATGTGGAAATCATAGAGGACTCCGGTCGCATCACGGAAATCCTCGACCCAGGTGTGGCGCCAGACGCCACCGAGCAATCGGAAATGCTTGGCGTGTTTAGCGAAGGCCTTGATTCGTCTTGGAAAGGTGCGTTGGTCGCAATCTCGGGCAGCCTTCCAGCGGGCACGAAGCCCGCGCTCTACACTTCCCTGATCGACGCAGCCCATCGCGCTGGCTCAAGAGTGCTTGTAGATACAAGCGGCGAGGCATTGCGCGCCAGCCTTCACCCGCATCCGGACTTTGTGAAACCCAACGGCAGAGAAGCGGAGCTTCTGCTGGGCAGAAAATTACCCGATATCCAATCGATCAAAGAAGCGGCTGATGAACTTCTGCGCCTCGGTGCGCAGAGCTGTGCCATTACCCTTGGGGCTAAAGGCGTGCTCTGGGCCTCGGCCGATGGCGGACCAGTCTGGTTAGCGAAGCCGCCTCATCTGAAAGCGATTTCGACCGTTGGCAGCGGAGACGCCACACTTGCAGGATTCGCCTGCGCCACTTTGAATCGCTGGCATGGAGAAGATGCTTTGAGATTCGCAACTGCGTGCGGCGCCGCCAACTGCCTCGCGGAATTCGAGGGCCGAATCTCTCTTGCCGACGTTCACTCGTTGATGTCAAAGATCGAAATCGAGATACTCTAGAGCGGTGACAGGCAGCGCAGGAAGAATCCATCTTGCTTCTCCATCGGCGTACATGCGGTTGAGTTCACTCGCCGCCACGCGTAACCAAGTCATCCTGATCACCCAATGAACGCGGTAGAAAAAAAACGCTTGCGTTGATCAGAGATTCGGAAATTGTGCTCAAATCCGAAATGTGACACTATGCTTGACTTGTTAGCAAGAGTGCATTCCCATAAAGGAGTTACCGACATCATGGCGCGAATTTCGCGAGTTGTGTATTGGGGAGTGGCCTTCGGCAGCATTTTGGCATTCACCTTTAGCGCTGCGGCACAGGTCAAGCCCGATCTCTACGCCGGTCTAAAATGGCGCAACGTCGGGCCGTTCCATGGCGGACGCATCTCGTCCGTTGCTGGCGTAATCGGCCAGCCAAACGTCTTCTACTTCGGCGCGCCACAGGGAGGCATTTGGAAAACAACCAGCGCTGGCGTCACGTGGTTCCCGATTTTTGATCAGGTCACCAGCGTCGACAGTGTCGGTGCGATCCAGGTCGCTCCGTCTGATCCCAATGTCGTCTATGCAGGCGCCGGTGACCCCATCGGCGGTAGCCTCGGCAACGGAATGTGGAAGTCCACCGATGCTGGCAAGACGTGGCAGCACATCGGCCTCGAAAATACTGTGAAGATTGATCGCATCTTGGTCGATCCGAGCGATGCCAACTTGGTAATCGTCTCCGCGCTCGGCGATGCTACGCACGACGGCGGCGGTATCTACCGCTCCACCGACGGCGGCCAGACTTGGACGAATGTGCTCAAACCCGATGGCTATGACGGTACCCGCGAACTCGAGTACGAATATGACGAGCCCAATATCATGCTGGCTGCTACGCAAGGCACAGGCGGCGGTTTCTTTTTCGGGCCGGGCCCTCGGCCCAAGGCCAAGCCGCCCCTGGTCTTCAAATCCACCGACGAGGGCAAGACGTGGACCGAGATAAAGATTCCTCCGTTTCCCGGCCGCGTTGGCGTGGCGATTGCCATGCACACGAACGGGCAGCGCATGTACATCGTCGGCAACAATATTGAGCACGGCTCTGGACTGTTCCGCTCAGACGACGGCGGTAACACTTGGCGGCACATGGCGGGCGACGACACGCGCATTAGCAACGGCCAGGGTGCCTATAGCTGCGGCGTCTACGTGGACTCGCAGAATCCTGACATCCTCTACACCGTCAGCACCGCCTTCTATCGTTCGACCGACGGCGGAGTCACCTTCCACGCGTTCAAGGGCGCGCCCGGCGGAGAGGATTACCACAAAATCTGGATCGACCCCACTAACGGCAAACGCATGATGATCGGGGCCGATCAGGGCGCGACTGTCACTCTCGACGGCGGCAAGACCTGGAGCCTTTGGTACACCCAGCCCATCTCGCAGGTCTATCACGTCAATACTGACACCCAGTATCCTTATTGGATCGTGACTTCGCAGCAGGATACTGGTGCCGTTATGGTGAAAAGCCGCGGCATGTGGGGTCAGCTCAATTTCATCGACTGGAGCCCTGTGCCTTCCTCGGAATTCGGAGTCATCACGCCCGATCCTGAAAATCCTCACATTCTTTACGCCGTTGGCTATGGGCCCGGCGGGGGTGGCGACGGCCTCAACAAAATCGATATGTCGAATGGGCAATGGCAGAACGTCGCACCGGACTTCGGCGCTGGTGCGGAAAAGTACCGTGCCGGTCGCGATTTCCAGAAGAAGTTTGATACCGCCTTCGACCCTAGCGCGCTCTACGTTGCCTATCAATGTCTGTTGGTCACGCGCGATGGCGCCCACTCATGGAAGCCTTTTAGTCCGGACCTCACTGCGGCCAAAGGCGCCCCACTGGTCGCCTGCGGCACGCCATTGCCGCCGCCGAAGGAGGGGCAGCGTGGCGGGTTTCCCGTACCGGTGCCCTCCATCAACGACTTCTCCATCTCTACAGTGAAGAAGGGCGTGGTCTGGACGGTGAGCACCAACGATCAGATCTATAACACTATGGATGGAGGCAGGCACTGGAACAACGTCAGCAACATAAATGGAATGCAGCCCAACGTCCATCTGGATACCATCGAGGCCGGTGATGACGTCAACACCGCCTATGTCACGGCGCGCATCGCTGCTCAGCGCGGCGAAACCCTGCCCGCCAACGAGGACGGAGATGTTCCGCTCATCTGGCGCACCACCGATGGTGGCAAGACTTGGACAAGCATCGTCAATGGCCTGCCGAGCGATGAGCGCACGGGAAGCTGGGTGAACATCCTGCGAGCCGATCCTGAGCAGCCTGGCCTGCTCTTCGTCGGTACCGAGACGACTGTCTACGTGAGCTTTGATAATGGTGATCACTGGCAGTCGCTCCGTCAGAACTTGCCCAGCACATCGATCCGCGATCTCGTCATCCATACCGATTACCATTTGAATGATCTTGTGATCGGCACTTACGGCCGCGGGATCTGGATTCTCGACGACATCACCCCGCTGCGCCAGATCGCAGCCAACGCTCAGGCTATCACTTCTTCGTCGGCCTACCTGTTTCAGCCCGAGGAGGCCATTCGTGCCCGCATCAATAGCAACTGGGATCAGCCCTTCTCGGTTGAAATGCCCAACGCGCCCAATCCGCCGTATGGAGTGATCGTGGATTATTACCTCAGCCATCAGCCGAATGGGCCGATTCAGCTCCAGATTTTCGATTCTGAAGGTACCTTGGTTCGCGCTATCTCAAGCACTTTGCCGCCGCCGATCGAAGGTCAGGATTATCCGCGCTACTGGCTTGCCTCGCCTCAATCGCGCGCTCTGAGCACGAACGTGGGTGAGAACCGCGTGAATTGGGACTTGCAGCATGACGATCCGCCTGCTCTCCAGCACGACCTTGAAAACCAGATGAATATGGTAGCAGGAGGCACCACTGCTGGTCCGCACGGGCCCCAAGTGATCCCGGGCGTTTACACGTTGAAGCTTACTGTGGATGGTCAAGTCTATACTCGCCAGGCAACCGTCATGAATGATCCGCGCGTGGGTGAGAGCCCGAAACTCATGGCTGACTTACGTTCTCAAAACCATCTCACAATGCTCGCCTACCACGGTATGCAGGAAGCTTATGATGGCAATCACGAAGTGGATTCGGTCAAGGAACAGCTTGCTTCACTGATGAAGAGCAACTTGCCCAGTGATGTTGCCTCGCAGGCCAAGACGCTCGATGCCAGCCTGACCAAAATTGGCGGCGTGATGCAGAGTGGCTTCTCCTTCCGCCGTGCTGCTCCCCAGCCCAATGCGCTGAAATCCTTTATCGAGCTGAACGACGACGACAACACCATGGTCAGCATGATGCAGGTGGGACTCGATATGGCGCCCACACCCACGCAGATCGCCACTTGGGAGAACGACTGCGGCAGTTACAATCGAACCGTGGACGCTTGGAAAGCGATGCAGGAGCATGATATCGTCGACTTCAATGCTGTGCTGGCCAAAAACCAGCTGCAACAGCTCACCGTCGAGCCCACAAAGCTCACCGACGAGTCGTGCAGCTTTAAGAGTGGCTCAAAATAAGCGGCTAAATTTCAAAGAATGGCCGCACATTCCCTGCCTATCCGGCCAGTGTAGGCTGAGCGTCCTTTCGGGGGGCTTCATTCAGACTTACCGTCTCGCATTGATTGGCTTCGGAAATGTCGGACAAGAATTTGTTCGGCTGCT
>JASHRN010000065.1 GCA_030037335.1 Candidatus Acidiferrales bacterium
AATAAAAGCTGCGCTCAGGATGGAACGCTACGTCGAGGTGAGAGCCTGCCTGTAGTGCGCAGGGCTGAAAACGCGACTTGGAGAGTCCCGCGCGCGGCTCACGGTAAACGCGGAGTTGTGCGCAACAAAACCGGCGGAAATTATCACCAGACAGGAACTGCGTTGATACTTGCAGAGAAACAAATAGGCGAGTAGGCTCAGCCGTGTGTCCTTTTCGTGCCTGCGTGCCGCAATACGGCAGGACAGGAGCCGCCGCCATGGTTAATCGTTCGCGTCTCAGCATTTTTGCCAGTCTGATTTTTTTGCTCGCCGGGAGCGCTTATGCGCAAACTCAGCCAGTGATTCCTCCTTCGGTGCCCAATCCGGCGATAGCGCCAGCAGGCGGGAGGATTTATCTCGCCGTGAGTGTTGATAAATCGGGGCAGGCGGTCACTGGGCTTCAGCAACAGGATTTCACGCTGCTCGACAACAAAGAGCCGCGAACGATCGCATCATTCGCCGCGGTAACGGGCCGCGATGCGCAAATCCAGGTGATCGTTGTGATGGATGCGGTCAACGCTACTTTGCAGAACGTGATCTTCCAGCGGCAGCAGCTCGATAAGTATCTTCGGGCCGAGGGCGGGAGCCTCTCGTATCCAATGGTGATTGTCGTGCTGACTGACGATGGGCTGCACGCCGTTTCGGGCAGTTTTACAACGGACGGCAATGCGCTCAGCGCCGCGCTGGATCAGGACCAGGTTGGTTTTCGGGCGATTCAGCGCTCCGCTGGTTATTACGGTGCATCTGAGCGGTTCCAGATCTGCCTTAAGGCGATGTATCAACTGGTTGCCAGTCTCAGCAAACACGAGGGGCGCAAAATCATTATCTGGATTTCGCCCGGGTGGCCTTTGCTGAGTGGGCCCGAAGTGATGCTCGACAACAAACAGGAGGATCGGCTTTTCGACAACGTGGTGAATCTGTCGACGGTAATGACCAAGCTACAGATCACTCTTTATAGCATCGATCCTTTGGGCGCGGCGGGAGCACCAGAGGCCGACTGGACTTATGGTCAATTTGTTAAAGGCATCACGAAACCGAACCAGGCTACTTATGGGGACTTGGGGCTGCCGGTGCTGGTGACGCAGAGCGGCGGAATCGCCTTCGGCTCGACAAATGGCATCGCGGACCGCGTGCGGCAGTGCCTGTCCGATGCTGTCCCCTATTACGAGATTGGTTTTGACCCTCCGGCGACCGACAAGAAGAATGAATACCATCAGCTGCAGGTCAAAGTCGCCGGAGGCGGGCTGAAAGCGCACACTCGCATGGGGTACTATGACGACCCTGCATCCGTGGTGAAAAGCAATCGTTAAGCGATTGGGCAACGGAGCAGGAGCAAAACGCACTGCGGCGCGAGCGTTCTGGTAGATTCAAAATGAAGCGCCAGATCCGCTCTCATGCCGGAAACGACCACTTCATCGCCGGCCCGACCGGCTCGCCTGAAGCTTGAGCCGTATCGCGCCGAGTTGCGCCTGGGATCCCTCACACCCGGCATCGACAATATTCATTATGACGTTTATCTGAGCCCGCGATTTCTGGAAACGGCGCGGCAGTATCTCTCGGGCGCTGTGCGCAATGCGGCGAATCTGCAGAAATTCTTCGGGCGCGAATCGCGGCAGTCACGTCCGGCGGACACCACGCAATTCCGTAAGATGCTCACCGAACTGCTGCAGCAGGGGATTACACGCGCGCAATTCGAAAAAAATATCGAGTACGACTTGCTCTTTCGCCTCGCACTCCTGAAATTTTTCATTCAGGAAATTGCCAGCGAATTTGCGAGCCTGATTGTCGAATGCAAGGAAGACATTCGCACGCGAGGAGCCGTTTTCGAGCACAGCGAGCAAGCGCATCTGAAGCGCGCGCAGATTGCCGAGCTTCAAGCGAATCGCAAAGCCATCGCGCGCCGCGTGGGGCAGTCACTCTTTCACATGCTGAAGGAGCTGGACGAAACAGTGCTGGTGAAATCGCGCCGCGCTTTGTTTGGTGAGGATTTCGCAGAGCTCTACGACATGCTCACCAACCGGCTGCTTTTTGTGGAAAACGGCAGCGATGATTATTTGTTCCTCGAACATTACGTGCTGCTGGGAAATTTCCTGCAAGACCCTGACCGCTTCGAGAATTTCGACGCGTTGCTGATCGATTTCCTGCGCGATTTCGTGATTACGGACGCGAATTCGCAGGAACTGCGTCACGCGCAGGAAGCGTATGGGAAGCTGGTGGAGCAGGCGCTGGCAAAGCGTTCAGAACTCGGGAAGCTGGAAGAAGAGCAGGAGGAAGTGCTGCGCAGAGTGGGCGGGAGCGACAGCTTTCTGCCGGGAATTTTCAAGCGGCGCGGCGGCGCGGAAGCGGAAATGAATCTGGCGGTGCTGCGACGGCGCCAGGCGGATCTGGAATTCAAGCTGGCGGAGATCAGTCCCGAGCTCGAAGCAGCAAAGCAGAAAGTGGATTTTCTCACGGAGGAATTTCGCAACCGTCTGGGCGACTATTTGAATGAGCCGCAGAATGCGCGACGGCTTTTTGATCCAGCGGATCCAGGCGGGCACAGCGGCGATGGCGAAGTGCGCGAGCGGCTGCTCGAAGAGTGGCATCACCGGCTGGAAGAAAAGGATTTGCTGGGATACGTTCTGGCGAGCTACGAGGTATGCAATCTTTCGAATGATTTTTGCCCGCCGGTGCACCTGCAGCAGTTGCGGCGCGCGCTGCTTTCGCGCGATGAATTGAAGCGCGTGGAGAAAGTGCTCAGCCAGTTTCCGGCGCGCAATTTTTCATTGAAGCGAATCGAAGAGGCGTCGAAGGCGCTGAAGAGATATTCGCATGAAGAGTCCAAAGCGACGGCGCTGCGGTTCGCGCAGGACCTGATGCGTTTGCGACGCGACCGGCGGAATTATCAACACGTGGTGGCACTGCTCGACAAAATCAACCTGGTACGCTCCGACCGGCAGCGTGAGCTTTCGCGCGCGAATAACACGCTCTATGAATTTGTTTTTCCGGATGAGCGCCACGAGACGGATGATCCTGTCGTTTCGCACACGGTCATCAAGGCCGACGTGCGCGGCTCGACGGAAATTACGAAGGATTTGCTGGCGCGCGGGTTGAACCCGGCTTCGCATTTCAGTCTGACATTGCACGAGCCGGTGAAAAAGCTGCTCGAACGGCATGGCGCGGCAAAAGTTTTCCTCGAAGGCGACGCGATTATTCTCGCCATCTACGAAACGGAATCGAATCGCGCCAGCCAGCGGGCCGTAGCGAAAGCGTGCGTGCTCGCGCGCGAAATCATCGAGGTGACGCAGGCGTACAACGCAAAGGCCGAGGCCAGCAATTTGCCGCGGCTCGAATTGGGAGTTGGCGTGGCGTTTCAAAACTCCGCGCCGTCGGTGTGGTCCGATGGCGATTCGAAGATCATGATTTCGAAGGCGCTGAATCTTTCGGACCGGCTTTCAAGCTGCTCGAAAGTTGCGCGACGGCTGCTGCAGAATAATCCTTCGCCGTTCCGCGTTTTTTCGCTGCAAACGCTGATTGTTGAGGGCGCTGGCGCGGAAGAGGGCGATGAGCTGCTGATGCGGTTCAATTTGAATGGCATCGAATTGAATGAGGAAGGATTCCAGAAATTGACAAGCGAAATTTCGCTATTTCCCATGGACGGAAGCTTTCCGATGCCGTGGGGCAAGGACCGCGCGCAGTTATATTATGGCGAATTGCCACTGGGAGACGCGCTTGAGCCCATCGTGGTGCGCCGCGGAATGACGCGCGAATTGCAGTCCGGCGGAAAAATCGGCGAGCCGACGACGCGGCCTTATTTTGAGGTATGCGTGAACAGCAAACTTCTGGAGCTCGCGCAAAGAAAAGTGGCTGCGGCGAAGCGCTGAATCCGCGCTGTTTAGCATAGCTGCAGGAAATCACCGTATAATTGGGGCGGAGGCGAAAATGGTCCGGTGACTGTCCCGGCCTTCAAAGCCGGCGATTCGACTCTTCGCGAGCCGAATGGTGGGTTCGACTCCCACACGCTTCCGCCAAAGTTCCTCAGCTAGTCAAAGAACGCGCGCGAAATGTGCGTCCGCTACCTCTCATTGGAGGCCGCAGCGAATTCTTTTGCCTTAATTTCCGGGGCCGGGAGGAATGGTTTCGCCTTTGACGAGGGTGCGGTCAAAGAAATCGCCCGTGGCCTGGAAGACGCTTACCCAGGTGCGCCAGAGCAGGGAATCGTGAATTTCGTCGGGAAACACGATCAGCTGGTAAGGAATGTGGCGCTGGTCGAGCAGGTGGGCGAGATTGACGGTTTGCGCGAAGGGAACGTTGCGATCGTCGTCGGCTTGAATCAGCAGCACGGGTGATTTCCATTTGTCGATGGAACCTATGGGAGAAGATTCGTAGGCGATTTTCCTCGCGTCGTCAGAAGCACCACTCGGTCCGCGGCCACCGAAAAAGCCGCTCCAATCGTGGACGCCGGCATAGTCCACGCCTGATTTGAAAATATCGGAATTGCGCGCGAGGCCCATGGCGGTTAAGTAGCCGCCGTAAGAGCCGCCCCACAATCCGATTTTTTGCGGATCAACATAGGGAAGGGACTGAAGATATTTTGCGCCGGCGACAACATCCTGATACTCGGAAGCGCCACGCGGACCGGCGTTTGCTGGCTGTCGAAAAGCACGGCCATAATGAATGCTCAGGCGATAATTCACGGAGAGAACGACGTAACCGCGGCTGGCCAGATATTCATTGGCGGCGTACATGTAGTTGTACGCGTCCATGGGATGAAAGCCGAGCATCATTTGGCGAGGCGGTCCACCGTGCGTGAAGATAAGGCCTGGGTGCCGTCCAGATTGATCCTTTGGCACGAAAAGCTGGCCGTGAATTTCGAGACCATCGAGGCTCTTGAAGACGACGTCCTGCGGGGTGACCATCTGCGCTGAAGGATAATCGGCGGGCAGGGCGCTGGAAGCGATCATTTCGCGTCCGTGGGGCGTGATTCGATAGGGCATTGCAGGCTGCGTTGCGGTCGCACCAAAGCAGAAAACGTAACGGCCGTCGCCGGTTGTTATCGGAGTCCATTCGATGGAGTCTCCTTTTGTGAGGGCAACGGGTACGGGGTGATCGAAGCTGACGCGCCAGATGTGGCGGCGGTCGATGTCATTTTCGTTGGAGGAGTAGACAAGTTCCTTGCGGTTGGGAGTGAGGGTGACATCCTCGAAAGAATAATTGCCGGGAGTGAGCAGGGTTGCGGCGCCGCCGTCGGTCGAAATTGAATAAAGATGGAGCCAGCCGTCTTCTTGCGAGGCGAAGACGAGGCGATTATCGGAAGCGAATTGGAAGGCACTGCTGACCCAATCGCCTTCGTTTGGAAATGAGCCGTTGGCGTCATTGGTGCTGCGCCAAATTTCCTTGGTGTTATTGTCAGCCGCGTTCCAGAGCAAGATCTTCCAGGGCTGCAAGCCGCCGAAAAAAAATCCTCCTCCTGAACCAGTGAGGCGGATAAAGGCGAGTTCGGAGCCGTTGGGGGACCAGCGAGGGAGCATGTCATGAAAAACGCCGGGATCGACGTAGCGCAGGGTATCGTCACCGAAGGTGTAGATTCCAATGAGCGAATGCGTGCCGCGGTTGCTGACGAAGGCGATCTCTTTGCCGTCAGGAGACCATTGCGGCTGCGAATTGTTCCCGCGGATGTAGGCGAGCTTGCGCGCAGGATCTTTCCCGGAAACAGGAGCGATCCATAGCTCGTGGGGTCCGCACCAAACAGCGGATTGGCCATCGGGGGAAATCTGGATGTCTTCGCATCCTTCGAAGCTGCAATTCATGGCGCCGAGGAGGTGCGGCTCGCCAGTATCTACATCGGCGGCCCAGACCTGCTGCTCGGGTTGATTCACGTTGCTGGTGGGATCGGCGACCTCACCCTGTTGATTCGTTTCGCTGCCGCGCGCGTAAACGATGGTTTTGCCGCCGGGAGTCAGCCGCAGGCTTGCGATGGGCTCGCCGTCATCTCCGCTGTAGTGCGTTACTTGACGCGCGGCGAAATCCGGGCCGTCGGCGACCCACACGTTTCTTGCGCCACGCATATTAAAGACCCAGGCGATTCGCTCGCCCTGCGATGACGCGGTCAGCCCATACGGAAATGGATAGTTCATTGCTTGCTCAACCGTGAATCCCTGCGCGAATGCCGCAGGCGTGGCGCAAAGCAGCGCGCCTGCGATTGCTGCGGCGAGCGCGGCGAGTAGTGATGTGCGAGTTCTCTTCATTTTGCCTCCATCGGAATTGGCAAAATACACGATAACGGGAGGGAATGCGAAAGCTTTTCGCATTTATTGCGGTCTTGGAGGCGCTTCGTTGAGGCGAAGGGGCGCTATTTATAGGCGATCAGGAAAATTCGAAGAAAAGGAAAGAGGATTTTTCCGTCGGGACGAGGCTTGTAGGCCGCGCGAATTTTTTCTGTGTACTCGGCGATGAATTTTTCGCGGTCGGCGTCTTCGCTAATGGCGTTCAAATAGGGGCGCATGCCGGTTCCGCGATACCAGTCCACAACGGCCTCAGCATTCGCCAGCACGTGGAAATATTCTGTTTGCCAGACATCCACGCGGGAGGCGAGCGGCGCGAGGAGATCATAGTAAAACTCCGCGTCGCGCGCAGCCCAGTTGCGAACGCGTCCACTGGGAAACCACTTCCGCCACGCGATGGAAGCAGCGATTTCGCGCAACAGCCGGTGTGCGGGGCGATCAAAGCTGCTGGGAATCTGAATGGCGAGCGCGCCGCCCGGAGCGACATGAGAAAAAAGCTGCGGATAAAGGATGCCGTGGTCCGGCAGCCACTGCAGAGCCGCGTTGGAAAAAACGACGTCGTAGAGTTCCGGTTCTTGAGATTGCGCAGCGCTCTCACTTGCTGTGTCGCCGGACGGATTCACCGCATTCTGCCCGGTTGGTTTTTCGGCGTCCGCTGACAATGATTTTTCTGCGGTCTCATTCGGAGGCTTTCCTGCGGCCCATTTTGCAATGTCACCGGTAATCCAACGGCCGCGTGGAAGAGATTCGATGGCGACATTTATCATGGAGGTGTCGCCATCGAGGCCGGTGATTTGCGCGTCGGGCCAGCGTTCAGCGAGGACTTGGGTGCTATTGCCCGGACCGCAGCCGAGGTCGATCACGGTGCGGGCTTGAGGGACTGCAATGCGTGAAGCCAAATCGCGACAGGGCTGAGTGCGCTCGTCGCGGAACTTCAGGTACTCGTCAGGATTCCAGCCTGCCATTGCAGGAGGATACTACTCCATTTTTGGCGCGAGCTTCAAAGGACGCGCGAGATGCATCCACGTCAGGAGCTTGAGCACGGGCCACGATGGATCAAATTCCCCGCGATGAATGCTGAAGCGCGCAGAAGTGGGATAGGCATGATGATTGTTGTGCCAGCCTTCGCCGGCAGTGAGCAGCGCGACAAAGCGGAGATTTGTAGCGGTGTTATCGAAATTCTGCTTCCCGAGCGCGTGATTCGCACCATTAATCACGGCGTTCAGGAAAATGTAAAGGCCGGCCTGTACGAAGAAAGCCGCGAGTCCCCAGAGCGGGCCCAAAAGCACCATGAAAATGCCGATGCCGACCAAAACTCCCACTATGCCGAAGCCGAAAAGATGGCGGTCGAGCCAGCCGTTGCCAATATCCGGCGCGAATGTCGCCAGCGTCTCCTGGTTTTTCGCCTCGCGATTATAGTAATAGACGTTTCCCAGAAGGATTCGCCACAGACCTTCGAGAACGGGACTATGGGGATCACCTTCCACATCGGTGTGACGGTGATGCTTGCGATGGACGGCGACCCATTCTTTGGTGTTAATTCCGGTCCAGAGCCAGAGCTGCACGCGCATCGGGAACGCCACGGCGGGATGCAGGTAAACGCCACGGTGAGCCAAAGTGCGATGCAGATAAATGCTGGTGGAAAATGCCGAAAGCTGGACGACGACAACAACAGCAATAACAGCGTATAGCAGATGTATCAATTTACCCTCAGACAGTGCGCCTTGCCAACATGAGCGCGAACTATCAAGAATAGAATGGCGCGTTCAGCCAGTCAAACACTACCTGAAACAATTTTCCAAGCCTACCGATACTTTCCAACACATACGTCCTGCGAGTTGGTGACTTTTTGTTCGCATGGACTCGTAACCGGATGCGGTCATACAGCTCTCTAGAGTAAGATTCGCGGCGTACAATGGGATGTGACTCGGCCCTGATGGTTAATCCACTTCAGACAGGAGAACGCACCGATGAAGATTGTGAAGAGAATCAGTACCGTTTTGGCGCTGCTCGCGTTTGCTGCCGCCATATCATTTCCGGTGGCAACTTCCGCTGAGCCCGGCCCAACGGCCGTGAAGGCCGCAGCCGTTACTTCTCCGGCGCCGGTTCCACCGCCTCACCCGGAAATCGATGATGCAATTCGGCTGCTGAACCAGGCTCAGGACCACCTCAGCCACGCGGCACATGACTTCGGAGGACATCGCACCGCCGCGATGGGTCATATCAGCAAGGCTCTGGATGAGTTGCACAGGGCCATCGACTACGCGAACCATCACTAAACGCAGGCCCGGGCCCATTTTAGTTGTTTGCTAAAAGCGGTGCATGACGAGGAATCGTGCGCCGCTTTTGTTTTAAAGATGCAGCGGCGAATTTTAGCCCGAAGTGTAAATTAACGCGCTGCGCCTGATTTGACGCCGGAAGAGCTGTGCGGAGCGGAATGAAGAAAGCCATCGACGATCTTCTTTGCGATGGAGGCGCTCACGGGACAGGTGGTGTCGTTGATGCGGCATTCCGCCAAAGTGAGCTGGCATCCGCATGTGCACATCTGCGCATTCATGCGATGCAACGCCAGCTTCTTCTGCGCCGCTGTTAATCCTACAAAGCTGACACCGGGGAGTTGCGAAGCGCGGTCAGCATTCTTCAAGAAAATCTGACCTTCGTCTTTGAAGGTTTCAATCCTTGCGTTCACAGGCTGGCCCATCAGCGCGCGTACCTGCAGGTCATAGTAGTCGAGCGGATAAACGCCGACATCTTTTTGCACCACACGGCCATCTTTGTTCACGAGAAAAGAAGTGGGCAGCGCGGCAATGCCGCCATATTCTTTTTCCAGGGCATCATTGGACATGATCACCGGATAATTGAGGCCTGCTTTCTGAGCGAATTTCGCCACCTGGTCCGGGGGGCCGTCATCTTCGGAAATGCCGATGACTTGAAGATCATCTTTGTAGCGCGATTGCAGCGCTATCATTTCAGGGATTTCCTCGCGGCACGGGCCGCACCAAGTGGCCCAGAAGTTCAGGATCACGACTTTGCCTTTCAGCGCCGCCGTTGAAACCACGCCGCCGGAAAGGTCGTGCTGCAGGAAGGGAGGGACAACGTCCGGGTCCTGCGCAAACTTGAGAACAACGGGCGCGGAGCCGTCTTGCGGCTGTGATGGTTGCCCCGCTTCGGACTGCGAATTCTGAAGAGTTTTATTCGCGGAGGGGACATCCGCGAGAGTCTTCGCGCGCGCCGCGTGGTACACAAAAAACAGGCATACGATCAGAATGGTTGCGGCCACGGCGAGGATCGTGGATGTGGTTTGGCGCGACGACATACTTAAATGTTTCCCCCCTGCATTCACAATTATGAAGCGCTTCTGTAGTGAGTACAAGCCAAAGGCGGCAATTGGATTCTCAGCAGGAAATGTCTTTTCAAAATAGGGGGAACTAAAGCGGGATTAGGATTCCCGAAACGGATAAGCGGGGCAGTCACACAATAAAACACAACGAGTGAACATCTGCCGTTTCAATAGTTTAGCGGGCGGCGCGATTTGGCAATGCTGTTGCAATCGGTAAATGCGGGTCGCGTTCCAAACGTGACTCATGGCACTGTGGCAGAGGAGGAAGGGGCTCGGTCACGGAGCAATGAGGAGCGTTTTTCCCACCTGCCTCTGAGAGGGAAGCTAGGATGGATGACCCCAATGACTCGGTCTCGCCTAGGCCGGGTCACGGAACGCGGCTTTCGGGGCTGCCGAACCCAAGCGGCAGCCCTTCTTTTTTTCGTTCACGAAATTCGCAAACTTAATTGGTGTTGACGCGACCGACGACGGGGATATTCGCCATTCGCAGGACGTGTTCGACTTCTGTTTCCTTCAGGCGCGAAGCGTCGTATTCGAACTGAAGCCAATTCTTCTCTTCATCGAGGCGGAATTTCTGGAGGCCGTAGGTATTGGCAAAAAATGCCAGCGTCCGCAATTGCTCCTGTCGCAACGGAGCTTGTAGCTCGTACGTCATGCTCATGAATGTCATGCGGGGATTATAGCAGAGGAAATGCACTCCTATACTTGAAGAGCATGCGCACGCGGATTTTCTAAATTGGCGCGCGTCGGAGGCGGAGGGCGTTGGTAATGACCGAGACGGAGCTGAAGGTCATAGCAGCGCTGGCGATAATGGGGCTGAGCAGCAGTCCGAGGAATGGATAGAGGATTCCCGCGGCAATCGGTATCCCGATGGTGTTATAGGCGAAGGCAAAGAATAAATTCTGGCGGATATTGCGCATCGTTTTCCGGCTGAGCCGGCGCGCGCGCACGATGCCGCGCAGGTCGCCTTTGACAAGGGTGATTCCCGCAGACTCGATGGCCACGTCCGTTCCCACTCCCATGGCGATGCCAACGTCGGCGGCAGCGAGCGCGGGAGCATCGTTAATGCCGTCGCCAGCCATGGCGACTCGCCTCCCCTGCAATTTCAGTTTCTTTACTGCTTCGGCTTTTTCAGCGGGGAGCACTTCGGCAATTACTTCGCCGATTCCGAGTTTGTGAGCAATTGCCTCCGCCGCAGTGCGACTGTCGCCAGTTAAAATTACCAAGTGCAAGCCTTGTTTTTTCAGGTCGGCGACTGCTTCAGGTGTGGAGGGCTTCAGATGGTCGGCAATGACGATGTTTCCGGCTGGTTGGCCGTCGAAGGCAACGTAGATGATGGTTTGACCATCGCGTGCGGGGCTCGCATTGCCATTCTGATGTGCAATTCCCATTTCGCGGAAGAGCGCCGGATTTCCCAAAGCCACAGCGTGGCCATCTACACGGCCGGTAATTCCTCTGCCGGGAAATGATTTGAATTCGGAGGCGCTTTCAACGTGCACATTCTGTCGTTTGGCTTCCGCAAGAATCGCTGCCGCCAGAGGGTGTTCGCTCGGCTGCTCGACTGCAGCCGCAAATCGCAAAACATCAATCTCGTTCCACCCGTTTGCAGGTTCAATGGCGGCGACGCTGGGCTTGCCTTCCGTGAGTGTGCCTGTTTTGTCGAAGACGAGCGTGTCAATGCTCTCGAGAGTTTCGAGCGCTTCGGCATTTTTGATCAGGACGCCGGCGCTGGCGCCGCGTCCTGTGCCGACCATGATGGCCATCGGCGTGGCCAGCCCCAGCGCGCAGGGGCACGCAATGATGAGCACCGCGACGGCATTGAGGATTGCGTGCGCTAGGCGCGGTGAAGGCCCGAATGAAGCCCACCAGATGAATGTGACGACAGCAACAAAAATTACCGCCGGCACGAAATAGGAAGATACTTTATCCGCAAGTCGCTGAATCGGTGCGCGGCTGCGCTGTGCATCGCTGACCATTTGTACGATTTGGGCAAGGAGCGTTTCTTTGCCGACGCGTTCGGCGCGCATAACTAGCGTGCCAGTTGTGTTCAGTGTGCCGCCCGTGACGCGACTTCCAGCGATTTTTTCCATGGGAATCGGCTCGCCGGTGAACATGGATTCATCGACGGAGCTGCTTCCGTCGAGCACTGTGCCATCCACGGGGATTTTTTCGCCAGGACGGATGCGCAGGCGGTCGCCGCGCTGTACGGCAGCCAGCGGAATGTCGTTCTCCATTCCATCGGATTGCACGAGGCGTGCGGTCTTCGGCGCGAGTTGCAGCAGCGCGCGAATCGCGCCGCCGGTTTGCTGGCGCGCGCGCAGTTCGAGCACCTGACCCAACAAAACAAGCGCGGTGATTGTTGCAGCGGCCTCAAAATAAATCGGCAATGCGCCCGAGGCGTCGCGAGACCCTGCCGGGAAAATCCCAGGAGCGAGAGTGGCGACAAGGCTGTAAAAATACGCCGTTCCCGTGCCCATCGCGATCAACGTGAACATATTCAGGCTGCGATTGCGGAGCGAAGCCCAGCCACGCTCGAAGAAGGGCCATCCGCACCACAGAACAACGGGCGTGGCCAGCGCGAGTTGAATCCAAGCCGCGATTCCAGGCGAAATGTGAGAGCGCCACAATGCGGCAGTCATGCTGAATGCGAGGAGGGGAATGGTCAGCGCGACGCTAATCCAGAAGCGGCGGGTCATGTCGATCAGCTCTGGATTCGATTCTTCGTTCGGAGATGCACTTCGCGCTTCAAGCGCCATTCCGCAAATCGGGCACGCTCCCGGCTCGTTGCGAACAACCTCTGGATGCATCGGGCAGGTGTGTTCGATTTTCTGCGGCACTGCCACGGGATTCAGCGGCTCGAGCGTCATGCCGCATTTGGGGCAGGGGCCCGGTTTCGGCGAACGCACTTCCGGGTCCATGGGGCAGACGTAAATTTGATCGATTAGTTTTGTGGTTTGCTTCAGCTGGGCGCTCGCGGGCCGGGACGCGAGATATTTCTCGGGCGCATCCACGAATTTCCTCGCGCATCCCTCGCAGCAGAAGTAGTAGGTTTTGCCGGAATATTCGCGTGTAGCGCGCGCTTTCGACGGGTCCACGCGCATGCCGCAGACAGGATCAGTGGCGGCGCTGGATTCGGTTGAATGCTCTTTGTGATGCTTCTCGATTTCCTCTGCGCTCATTGCTGCGGCTTCAATTGAAAATGCAAGTAGAGGTTCACGCCGAAAGGATGTGCACCATAGTAGGGAATGATGGCGGCTGGAAGCGTGTAGGTCGAGAAATTGGCGCCGATGCCAGTTTCGAGCGGCGCCCAGAACGGAAAATAGCGCGTGTAGCCGAGGGTATATTCGCCGATACGAAATGTATTCGTCCCCACAGTTTCGAGCAGTTGCTGCTCAATGGCGGGTTGCGCGGCGAATAAATCGTCCTTATCGACCAGCTCCCAGCGGCCAGTGAAAAAATTGTTGGCGCGGTAGGGGATTACTGACTCGGCGAGGAAGGCATTCGTTCCCGTGCCGGTGGCGGTGTCATGATTTCTGCCGAAGACAAAGCTGGTCGCCCAGTCCGAGCCGCTCAGCGGGCGTGAATATTCCACCGAAGCCGTCGTGCGCACTACATCGCCCGGCTCCAGCGCTTCGGGATGCGTCAGCCTTCCGACCGAAGCCTGCGCGGACCAATTTGTGGTGGGAAAAAGAGAAAGCCGCGTCGACCATGAATCCATTGCGCCGGTAGCGATGTTCCAGCGATTCTCGTTGGGTTCGCCGCCGTGGAATCCGCTGGCTTCCCAGCGAACAAACTTGTATTTCAGCCCGACGGTGGCCACTTCGTAAGAAATATGAGTCGAGTCCTCCCAGTGGTGTCCGATGGGGGCTTGCGGGATTTCCGCAGCGGATGAGCGGTGCGGATAGGCAACAGGGCCGAGCGCTGGATCTCCAACCGGAGCGAAATAGGCCTCGAAAATCGCGCTTTTGCCGATCGGATGGGCGTAATGCAATCCAATTCCCATAAATAAATTGTGAGGGTGTTGGCCATCTTCGATCGGCTTGCCATACGCAGTTTCACCGGTCTGAAAAAGCAGTGGATATTCTCTGTCGGTGATGGTCGCCGGCTCAAGGCTGAGCATCAGGTCAAAAAGAAAAGCGCCACGACCGACGGAATGCTCCGCCGAACCCATGAAAACATTCGTGGAATAAAGTTTGTCCGCGCCGCGTGGGCCGGATTGCTGTGTATCGGTGACGAAAGCGTCCGCCATGAAATTCAGATTCCATTCACCGCGCATGGTCATGCGCATCGGCATGACTGCCGAAGCTGGATTCAAACTTGTTCCCGAAGGTTCGCTCACCAGCAATTCCGCAGCGGGCGGCATCGGCATTCGCATATTCATACCCTTCATTTGCGCCATGTTCATGGTTTGCGAGGCGGGTTGCATTTCATTCGCTAACCTTGTTGCGCACAGCAACGCGCACCGTGCCGCGCTGATATTTTGTGAAAAGCAAATCCGCTCAGCATGCGCCAAGGGAGCAAGAAAAAGGCTTACTGTGACCGCGGCAAGCGCACCGGCGCGCCTTCTCGCAAGCAATTTTCGTGCAGGATTCATATGTGCTCCATGGGCCGCTGCCTTTGCGCTGCGGCCATGGCATTAATTTGTGGCGAGCACGGAATCGAAGTAAGCGGTTATCTGCGGGCTCGTCCAATTCTGTGCGCCGATGACCTTGCGCAAGATGCGTCCTTGGCGGTCGATGATGTAGGTTTCCGGATAAATGCTCGTGCCGTAATCCAGTCCGATCTGTGAAAGGCGTCCTTGTTCGACGGGATCGCGATAGGTGGGAAAAATCACGCCGTGGTCCTTCAGAAACTGTTCATAGGCGACTGGATCTGTGTCTGCACTAATCCCCAGCACTATTCCGCCGCGCGGCGCGATGTGCTGCTGCAACTGATTCAGCGACGCTGTTTCGTCCACGCAAGGCGGGCACCACGATGCCCAGAAATTCAGCACCACAATCTTGCCACGGAGATTGGTGAGAGTCATTTGCTTGCCGTCCATGGTGAACGAAAAGGTTTTCGCCGTTTTGCCGGCGGGGCTGGCCATGCCTTGTTTGTAGCTCGGACTGGCAAACAGAACCAGCAACCCAGCTACAGCGCCCAGCGATACGCCCGTAAGTATCTTCCGTTTCATGTTTGCAATTCGTTTTCTTATTCTATGATATATTTTGCCGCGGCGCACGGCTGCCCGCTTTGCAAAGCCCTCCGCAAATTTCCGCGCAGCGGATTTCCGCCATTATTCCCGCGCGAAACGAACAGGAAAATATCGAAGCCGCTGTGCGCAGCATCGCCGCGCAGGCCGAAATCGAGGAAATCATCGTGGTGGACGATGAGTCCGCTGACAACACGCCAGAAATTCTGGAGCGCATCGCGACGGGAATTCCTCGGCTGAAGATTCTTCGCAGCGGCGAGCTTCCGGTTGGCTGGGTCGGCAAAAATAATGCGCTTTGGACGGGAGCGCAAGGAGCCAAAGGCGATTGGCTGCTTTTCGTCGATGCCGACACGGTTCTGCTCGACGGGGCTGTAGACAACGCGTTGCAAGATGCAGAGCGATATGGGGCTGCACTTGTTTCCTACTCACCGGAACAGCTCGCGCATAGTTTTTTCGAGCGCGCGCTGATCCCGTTCATCTACTGTCGACTCGCGCGCAGATTCAGCTTCGCGGCGGTGAACGATCCTTCGCGCCACGAGGCTGCTGCCAATGGGCAATTTATTCTGATTCGGCGTGACGCTTATCACCAGATTGGCGGACACCGCGCCGTTGCCGCAGAAATTCTCGAAGATGTGGCTCTCGCGCGGCGCGCAAAGCAAGCGGGATTTATTCTGCATTTCGCGCCCGGTTACGGAGTCGCTCGGACGCGGATGTATCGTTCTTTTCGCGCGCTGTGGCAGGGCTGGGCGAAAAATCTCTATGCGCTTCTTGGAGCCACAGTTGTAGGATCCGCGCGCGAAATCGCCGTTACTTTTCCCTGGCTGTTCTTCGCATTGCTAATCGCGGGAACCTGCATTCCCGGACGCGCTGGCGGGGCACTGCTCATCGCCGCTGCGGCAGCGTTCGCGCTTGGACATCTCTGGTACGCCCGCGAGCTGAAGGCGAATCGTTATTCCGCGCGTTTCATCATATATTATGAGTTAGCGGCTTTTCTGTACGCCGGCCTGATCTGTGTGTCGTTCTGGAAATACCGGCACGGCAACATCTCATGGAAGGACAGGCAATATCGCCCGGCACGATGATGCGCCGTTGAAAACGCTATGGCGAACGTGATTAAACTGACGAGGAAACTCGAATTTTCCGCGGCGCACTTTTATCACAATCCGAATTTCTCCGCGGAGGAGAACCGCCGGATTTTTGGCAAGTGCAATAATCCGCATGGTCATGGGCACAATTACGTTCTCGAAGTCACTGTTGCGGGCGAGCCTGACCCTGAAACGGGAATGATCCTGGATTTGAACGAACTCAAGCAGGTTCTTGACCGTGAAGTGATGGCGCGTTTCGATCATCGGCACCTGAATCATGATGTTCCCGAACTCGTAGGGAAGATTCCGACGTGTGAAGAAATAGCCGCAGCTCTGTGGCGGATTCTCGAGCTGAAGATCGATCCCAGCGGGCGTGCGCGTCTGGATCATCTTCGTCTATACGAATCGCCCGATCTGTTCGTCGATTGCGCGAGGAATGGCCAATGAAGCTTTCGCTCACGCGCCGCTATTCATTTCCGGCCTCGCACCGGCTCTTTCGGGAGGATTGGCCGGACGCGCGGAATCATCGCGCCTTCGGCAAATGCGCCAATGAACACGGCCACGGGCACAATTACACACTTGAAATTACTGTCGCAGGACCGGTGGACCCATCGACCGGAATGATCGTGAATCTCGCCGAACTGGACGATTTTGTTCGCGCGCGCGTGCTGTATGAATTCGATCACGCTAACCTGAACGAACAGATCCCCGAATTCCGCGGCTCGATTCCGACGACCGAAAATCTTTGCCGGGTGATTTTCAATCGCCTGCACGGATTCGAGCACGGACGCATCACACGCGTTCGCATCGAAGAAACGGCCAAGAACAGCTTCGAATACGTCGCTGAATCTGCACCGGAATCCGCGCAGGATCACATCTACGAATTTCAACAGGAGCGCTCCTGAAATGAGCAACGCCACAGAGACAAAAACAGAGACAAAATCGGTCCGTCTGGCCGGGCCTGAGCAGACGGAAAGCATCGCGGACCTGATTCGCCGCATGATTGCCCTGCTGGGCGAAGATCCCACGCGCGAGGGATTGCGGCGCACGCCTGAGCGTTTCGAGAAAGCTTTGCGCTTCCTCACCAGCGGCTATCGACAGGATCCCGAAACCATTCTCAATGGCGCGATGTTCAGCGTGTGCTATGACGAAATGGTGGTGGTGAAAGACATCGAAATCTACAGCCTTTGCGAACACCATCTGCTGCCGTTTTTCGGCAGGTGCCACGTTGCTTACATTCCGTCCAAGAAAGTCATCGGCCTCAGCAAAATCGCACGCCTCGTCAATATGTATGCGCGCCGGTTGCAAATCCAGGAGCGTTTGACGAACCAGGTTGCGCGAGCAATCGAGGAAAAACTCAGTCCGCAAGGAGTGGGCGTCATCATCGAAGCGCGGCATCTTTGCATGGTCATGCGCGGCGTCGAAAAACAGCAATCCTCTGCGGTGACGAGCGCGATGCTGGGCGCTTTCCGCGAAAACAAGCAGACGCGCGATGAATTTCTTGCTCTGGTGCACGGCAAGCGCGAATAATGTGGCTCGCGGGAAATTGAACGGATGCCGCTCGTTTCGATCACGCGTCTGCGCGTGCGTTCCTTGTGTTTTCTTCCGGCATTCATCTGGTATTCGTTGCGGTCTGCGCGCCAGGCGTCAAGAGCGCCCGGAAATTTGGCGACGCAAATCTTGAAGGAGCGCAAGCGGGCTTTTTGGACCGCGACCCCCTGGACCGATCAAGCTGCGATGAAGAATTTCATCCTCGCGAACCCTCACGGGATCGCGATGCGCAAGCTGCTCGAGTGGTGCGACGAGGCTGCCTTAGTCCACTGGCTGCAGGATACGAAGGATTTGCCGGATTGGAAGGAAGCGCAACGAAGATTGCAAGCCGAAGGCCGGCGCTCCAAGGTGAACCATCCCTCCCAAGGTCAGATTGCCAATCAAATCCCCGAACCCAGGGCAGGACGCGGAACGTTTCGCCTAAAGTGACCGACGATTGTATCCACTTTCGCGTTAGCCCGGCCGGTCGCGCGAATCCGCTGGAATGCTTGTTTCAGAAAAAAACTTGTATTGCGTAAGTCATACTCTGTGTTAGTCTTTTTGAGTACACAGAAGAGACAAGAGTAGAGCAGGGTGTGACGATTCAGGAGGCTTGAGGTGAGCGAGGCCAAGATAGGCGTCATCGAGCAGTTCCGCCGCGCCGAAAAGGATACCGGCTCGCCGGAAGTGCAAATTGCACTTCTCAGTGAACGCATCAACTATTTGACCACGCATCTCAAAGCCCATGTCAAAGACCATTCTTCACGGCGCGGTCTGATCATGATGGTGAACCGCCGCCGCAGACTTTTGGAATACCTGAACCGCCGCGACCCGGATCGGTATCGCGATATTGTTGACAGGCTTAGTTTGCGCAAGTAAAGCGGCTCTTGCATTGAGCCGCGGCACGCCCGCCCCGAATTTTTCCGACGACGCATCCCATCGCTTCGCAGGGCTCGGTGGCTTTTTGTGTGCGCAAGCTGCCCGCGTTGCGCGGTAGCTGCATGTCTGCTCCTGCCTTACCTCTTCTCAAACAAAACGGGGAAGCTCCCCGCAATTACGAAAGCGCTCCGGCGCGGCCGGAGTGCTAAAGGATGAAGTAAATGGCACAACAAACATCAGTTGAAATTGGCGGACGCCAGATGAGCTTTGAGACGGGCAAGATGGCCCGGCAGGCCCACGGCGCCGTGGTAATTCGTTATGGCGATACAGTCGTGCTCTCGACTGCTTGCATGGATAACAAGGCAACAGAAAAGGATTTCCTGCCGCTGACTGTGGATTACAAGGAATACACATATGCGGCGGGGAAAATTCCCGGAGGATTTTTCAAGCGCGAGGGCCGTCCTACGGAGCGCGAAATCCTGGTTTCGCGACTGATCGATAGGCCGCTGCGCCCGCTGTTTCCCGAGGGCTGGGCGACGGAAACGCAAATCGTAAGTCTGGTCCTCTCTGCAGATAGCGACAATGACCCGGACGTCCTGGGCGTTACGGCTGCGTCGGCAGCGCTCTTTTGCTCGATTATTCCGTTCGACAAGCCCATCGCCGCCGTACGCGTGGGTTTACTCGAAGGCCGCTTGGTCGTCAATCCGACCGTCGCCGAGCAGAAAACCAGCCTGTTGAACATTGTTGTCGCAGGGTCGGAACAGGCGATCGTGATGGTTGAAGCTGGCGCTCTCGAAGTTTCTGAGGAAACCGTTGCCGACGCGCTCGCGTTCGGTCACGAGCAAATCAAGAAAATCATCGGCGCGATTCGCGAGCTACACGCCAAGGTCAATCCGAAAAAATTGGAAGTCAAGCCGCCGGCATTTGACGAGTCCCTGTCCAAGAAAATCGAATCGAAATACGGCGAACGCCTCCACGATGCACTCGACACCGCGAAGTACGACAAGCTGGAGAGCTATGGCCGCATCGCCGCTATCGAAAAAGAAATTCTCGAGGAAATTCCCGAAGAAGACGAAGAAAAGCGAAAGCTCGCCTCGCGCGCTTTCGAGCGTCTGCGCGAACGGCTCTTCCGCGATGACATTATCAAAAAACATCGCCGGCCTGACGCGCGCGCTTTCGATCAAATTCGCCAGATCACCTGCGAAACGCGTCTGCTGCCGCGCGTCCACGGCTCCGCACTTTTCACGCGGGGCGAAACGCAGTCGCTTGCCACCGCTACTCTTGGCACGAAAGATGATATGCAGCGCCTCGACTTGCTCTTTGAGCAGGATGTCTTCAAGCGCTTCATGCTGCATTACAATTTTCCGCCGTTCTCCGTCGGCGAAGTGAAAATGATGCGCGGCCCGGGCCGCCGGGAAGTTGGCCATGGCGCTCTCGCCGAACGCGCACTGGCGAACCTGATTCCGCCGGAAGCGGAATTTCCTTACGCGATTCGCGTCGTCTCCGACATTCTCGAATCCAACGGCTCATCTTCGATGGCTTCCGTTTGCGGCGGCTGCCTTGCGTTGATGGATGCCGGCGTTCCGATCAAGGCTCCCTGCGCGGGAATTGCAATGGGCCTTGTGGTCGAAGGCAACGATTACGCCATTCTCACCGACATCGCCGGAGCCGAAGATCACTATGGCGACATGGATTTCAAAGTGGCTGGCAC
>JASHRN010000066.1 GCA_030037335.1 Candidatus Acidiferrales bacterium
TACCATACCGTGCTGCGATCCCGGCACGCGCCAGCGAGCCTCTCAAGAGAACTGAACTCGTGAGGCGGCCGGTTTCGAAGCGATGTTCGATTCTGCCGCGCGCCGATGGTTTTTACCGCCGGCGCGGATTCGGCGCTTTCAGCGTCAGCCAGATTCCCTGCGAACACTTTCCGGTCCAAGTCTGGAACAGTTTGGTAACGAGACGCTCACGAAATTTGCACGCAAAAGCGCTCGATTATGGCGATCCGATGGGCTCAAAGAGGCTGCGGGAGGCGCTCGCGATTCATCTTCGCACCGCGCGCGGAGTGCGCTGCGAAGCGCAGCAGATCATGGTTGTCAGCGGCTCACAGCAGGGGCTGGAGATCGCAGCGCGCGTACTGCTCGATCCCGGAGATCGCGTCTGGATGGAAGAGCCGGGCTATAGTTTTGCGCGAAGCGTTTTTGCGTTTATGGGCTGCCGGCTTGTGTCGGTTCCGGTTGATGCCGAAGGGCTGAACGTTGCTGCGGGCATGAAGAAGTGCCGTGATGCGCGGGCCGTGTTGGTTACGCCATCCCACCAATATCCGCTCGGCGTCACCATGAGCGCGTCGCGACGCCTGCAACTCCTCGATTGGGCAGAAAGTCACGGCTCCTGGATCATCGAGGATGATTACGACAGCGAGTACCGTTATGAAAGTATGCCGGTGACTTCGTTACAGGGACTCGACCGCAATTCCTGCGTCGTGTATATCGGGACGTTCAGCAAAGTGTTGTTCCCTTCCCTGCGATTGGGTTACATCGTTATTCCCGTGGACCTGGTGGAGCGCTTTCTGGCCGCGCGATTTGCCATGGACATCGGCCCGCCAACTTTTCATCAAGAGGTGCTGGCCGACTTCATTTGCGATGGCCATTTCTCGAGGCATATCCGCAGGATGCGATTGGTATATGCAGAACGCCGAAGTACTCTGATCGAAAGCCTTCGCGCTGAGCTGGGACCATCCGTGGATGTGGCGGGCGATCAGGCGGGCATGCATCTTTCGATAATTCTGCAAGGGATTGCGGATCGCGATGTTGCTGAACGCGCCACCGCTGAAAACCTCTGGCTGGCACCACTTTCCTGTTTTTATGCGGAGAAAGCGGCGGCACGACAAGGGTTTATTCTGGGATTTGGCAGCACACCAGCGAATGAGATACCGGAGGCAGTCCGCAAAATGCGCTCTCTGCTCGTGAACGCGAGCGCTGCACACGCCTGAACTCGCCAATCGCTGACTTTTTTCGAGGGATTTGCCGGCAACGCCGGCGTCTTACGCCGACAACTGCCCGCGCCCGTCGCGATCATTCAAGATCGGCCGAGATGAACTGAACCAAAACCCGTCGACAATTCGAGTGGCGAGCCACCTTTGCCAAGCTGCCCGTGTATTGAAGAATGACCTGAACTGTCCGTGACCGCCAACGGAACGTCCGCCGAGACGTGACCGAAGCCGCTTTCGGCATCAATGTTAGCGTTCATGTCAGACGGAACGCGCAGCGACACGTCGCCGAATCCCGATTCCAGCCGCCAGTCATCGCGAATCTGCGAGCCGGAATCCGCATCCGCGTGAACGGAGCCAAATCCCGTCTTCAATTCCAGAGAATCGAAACGTCCGTCGGCAGTGATGTCGCCAAATCCAGTCTCACCATTGAGTTGACCGGTGAATTCCGGAAAATGAATGCCTCCGAACCCCGTGTCGACGTGAGCGTGCGCGCGTAGATTGTCGCCGCGAATGTCGCCGAAACCGGTGTGCAAATCGAGTTGCGAACCATCCGGGACGGTGAGATTAATCTCCACTTTCGGCGAATGCCAATGCCAACGGAACCATCCGTTGTAGGCGTACTGCGGAGTGCGAACACGCAATTCAACGCGGTTCCCATCCTGCGACTCGGAAACTTCAACTTCATCAGAGGCGATGCGCCAATAAGTTGTCTCGATGTCCGCGTGTATGGAATTCACCGGCCCGGGAACAATGTGAACTGTGCCGTAGTCAGCGTCGAGGTGCAAATCCGCAGCGCCGGAAATCGTCCATGTTTTCATCCAGGAACCGTCCGAAGCCAGCGCGCGCGGAGCTACCGCCAGAAAGCACAGGATCCCAAGAAGCACTGTGACTTTTTTCATCGAGATTCTCCTGCCGCGCAGCAGCAAAAACAAACCTCCCGCAGCGCCAAGCTAAATTTTCGAAATGTGAATCGAGCCGTCTCCCGTATGCACGATCAGCGGCGGCCCGCCCGAGCCAATCTTTCCGTGAATGTTGCTGCCAGAAATCACTCCCGAAGTGGTCACCGGAAAATCGAGCGTGATGTGTCCATCGCCAGTATGTGCGTCGAGGTCAGCGTTGAGGCCATCAGGCAAAAGAAGTGTCACGCTGCCATCGCCCGAGCGGATCGACCAATCGTTGGCGATCTTGGATCCAGAGGCAACTTCCGCCGTCACACTACCATCGCCGGATTCCAGCGAAAGCGTATCGAACCGACCCGCGACATCAATGCGGCCATCGCCAGAATCGGCCCGAAGCTCGCCGTCAAAATCCGTGCCGTGAATATGACCGTCGCCGGAATGCAGGCGCACCTCGCCGGATAAGCCATTCGCCTCAATGTTTCCGTCACCGGTCGAAATGCGCACTTGTCCATGAAACGGCTGTGAAGTCACGCTGCCATCGTCGGTTGAAATGTCTAGATCGGCTTCGCGGGGAACCCTCAGCTCGATGCGAACCGACCGATTATTCCAGCCAAAGAAGAAATGAAATGACGGGATGTGCACTTCCAGATCCACCTCGTTGCCGTTTTGACTTTCATTGATGCGCACACCGCGGTCGCCGATCGCGTAGCCATTCGTCGTCACGTGCGCATCAATTTCGTCCCCCGAAGAATTGTAGAGGTCGACGTGAGCATCATTCGTGATCACTCGCAGAGTCGGACGCCCGGTGAGCTTGTAGGTTTTATTCCAGTCATCAGCATGGGCGGAAAACGAAAAGGCAGAAGCCGCAAAAGTCATTGCAACCAGGGCGAACACGGCAAAACAGAATCGGCGCATAGCGCCTCCTTCAATATATGTATTTCGCTTAAGGATACGCGAAAAGGACCTGAAAAGTTCCGCTTGTTTGGACGCAGCGCCGCGCACGCCGTTAGCGCGCTAGAGGAGGATAGCCAGGCGCTGGATTAAGGGAAAAAAGGATAAAAGCCGGAGATCGTATTCATGCGGGCTTGGCTCGCAGAGCTGCGAGTAACTTGCCGGTGGGCAGAGTGTTGATCACATCGCGCGCTTCAAGCCACCCGCGCCGCGCCGTCTCCACGCCATATTTCATCACGCGGAGCTGCACCGTGGCGTGCGCGTCCGTGGAAATTACCACTTTCACGCCGCGCTGCTTGGCCAGCCGCAGATGCACGTCGCGCAAATCGAGCCGGTCAGGATACGCATTGCACTCCACCACGACACCGTGTTTCCGGCACGCATCCAGCACTTTTTCCATGTCATAGTCGAACGGGTCGCGGCGCAGCAGCAGCCGGCCCGTCGGATGAGCAAGAATTTGCATATACGGATTCTCGATCGCGGCCAAAATGCGCTCGGTCATCGCCGATCGGTCGAGATTCATATACGAGTGAACCGACGTGACCACCACATCGAGCTGGGCCAGGACTTCCTCGCTCATATCGAGCGATCCGTCTTTCAAGATGTCCACTTCGCTGCTCGCCAATAACCGTATGCCACCCACTGATTTTTCCGCTTCGCGAATTTTCTTGATCTGCTGCATGGTCCGGCGCTCATCGAGGCCGTTTGCAACCGTCACTGCTTTCGAGTGGTCCGTAATAGCGATGTATTCATAGCCAAGTTCGCGCGCCGTTTCGGCCATTTGCTCGATGGAATGCTTGCCGTCTGACGCCGTCGTGTGCATCTGCAGGTCGCCACGGATGTCCTCGAGCGTGATGAGCTTAGGCAGCTTCTCATTCTCCGCCGCCTCAATTTCGCCGGTCATCTCGCGCAATTCGGGTTCGATATAGGGCAGCTTCAGCTTCGCGTAGACTTCTTCCTCTGTGCGGCCTGCAACCACTTTTCCCCCCTTCAGCGTGGTCAGCGCGTATTCATTCAGCGTGTAGCCCATCACGTTCGCCCGCCCGCGCAACGCCACGTTGTGTTCTTTTGACCCCGTGAAATAGAGCAGCGCCGCGCCATAGCTTTCCGCCGGAATCACGCGCACGTCCACTTGCATGCCGTTCGGCAGGAGGAAACTGACTTTATTTTCGCCGTGCGCCAGCACCTGCTCAATCGGGGGAAACTTCAAAATGTGCTCGCAAATCGCGTCGATTTTCTTCTGTGAAGATTTGCCCGCCGGCACGACAATGAAATCCAAATCGCCGATGGTTTCTTTTCCGCGCCGCAACGAGCCGGCCGGCGTAATCAAATCAATTTGATCACCGAGCTTCTGGATATATTCCGTCACCTGCTCGGCAGTTTTCTCGGCGGCGTTGATGCGGAAGCGGCCAGTCGAGCGTTGGAAAAACTCCACCGCCTTCAAAATATTTTCTTCGGTCTTCTCGCCAAACCCGGGAACCTCGCGCAATTTCTGCTCGCGCGCGAGCTTTGCGACATCTTCAACGGTGCCAGCCTTGAACTCCTTCCATAGAAACGCAGCCTTCTTCGGCCCCAGTCCTTGCAACGAGAGAACCTGAAGCATCGTCGCGGGATATTTCTTCAGAAGCTTCTGCCGCAAGCCGTAATCGCCCGTGGCAATGATTTCATCGATATGCTCGGCCATGTTGTCGCCGATTCCGGGGAGTTCGGTGAGCTTTTTGCGGTCTTTCGCCACCTCTTCGACGCGCTCGTGCAGGCTGTAAATCAGCTCCGCCGCTTTTTCGTAGCTGCGATAGCGCCCGATGATCGCGCCATCGATTTCGAGCAGTTGCGCCGTCTGGCGCAGAATCCTGGCGACCTCCCTATTCTCCATGGTTTCTCGCCTCCACTATTTGCCGGCTGCAAAGCGCGCGTAATACAGAATTGCGGAAACGGATTTCGAATCGCGAATCTTGCCGGTTCGAATCCAGTGCAAGGCTTCGCGCAGCGTCAAAATCCGAGAGGTGATTCTCTCGTCGT
>JASHRN010000009.1 GCA_030037335.1 Candidatus Acidiferrales bacterium
GGGGCGCAAACTGGACGAACATCTCGCACGCCGCGGGGCTGCCGACGGGCATCTTCGGAAAGTCGGGCATCGCGGTGGCGCCGAGCCAGCCGAATGTTGTTTACGCACTGATTCAAGCCGATTACAAAGGGCAGGCGGGCGGATTATTCCGGTCCGACGATGGCGGCCAGAACTGGACGCTGATCAACAACAGCATGGACATCACGCAGCGCGCCTTCTATTACATGACCGTGTATGTGGATCCCAAAGATCCCAATACGATCTACTTGCCCAACGTCGGAGTGTATGTGTCGCACGACAAGGGCAAAACACTGACGGCGCTGCATCCGCCGCACGGCGATAATCATGTGTTTTGGATCAATCCCAACAACCCGCAGATATTTATTGAAGGTAACGACGGCGGCGCGAGCGTTAGCCTGAATGGCGGGAAGGCGTGGAGTTCCGAGGACAACCAGCCGACCGGGCAGTTCTATCACGCGAATCTCGACGATCAATTCCCATTCCATATTTATGGCGCGCAGCAGGATCGCAGTTCGGTGGAAGGGCCTAGCGCCGTGGCTGCTGGCGGAATTCCGCCGGTCTGGACAAACATACAAGGCGGAGAGATGAGCTGGGTTGTGCCGACGCCAGGCCAGCCCTGGATTACGTACGGGAGCGGGTACTACAGCATCGAGTGGAGAGAAAATCGCAGGACGGGTTTGGCCACCAATGTGAGTCCCTGGCCAGAATACAAGTTTGGCCTTGCGGGGACGGAAATCAAGTATCGCTATGGGTGGAATCACCATCCCGTGGTGTTTGCTTCCGGAAATCCTAAAGAGCTGCTGATGGGGGCGAATGTGCTTTTTGAGACGTTCGATGGAGGCGTTCACTGGAAAGTGATCAGTCCGGACCTGACGCGCGATGACAAGAGCAAGCAGGGGCGGCCGGGCGGCCCAATCAGCGCGGACGTGACCGGCGAAGAGATGTTCGACACTATATCGTCGATTGCATTTTCGCCGCTTACGGACAATGTGATCTGGACGGGTTCGGATGACGGGTTAGTGTACGTGACCACCGATGCGGGCGGGCACTGGAGCCAAGTACGGCCGCCGACGCTGCCGGAGTGGTCTACAATCACCTGCATCGAGCCTTCGCACACGGAGAGAGGCGCCGCTTACGTGTCGGCGAGCCGGTTCGATTGGGATGATTTTCACCCGTACATATACAAGACCACCGATTACGGCAAGCATTGGACGGAGATCGCCACTGGGCTGCCGGAAGACCAATACGTCGAAAGCGTGCGCCAGGATCCTAACGATTCCAATCTGCTCTTTGCCGGCACCAGCGCTACGGTGTACTTCAGTCTGGATGACGGCCAGCAGTGGCAGCCGCTGAGCCTCAATCTACCGGCGGTACGTGTGAATGATATTGAGATTCAGCCACAGCAGCATGCGGTAGTGCTCGCGACATTCGGACGTGGCTTCTGGGTGTTGGACGACCTGCAGTTCGTCGAGCAATTGGGGAATACGAACGCTGCGAGCGAGGCGGCCTACCTATTCAAGCCGCAACAGGCATGGCTGGTTACGCGTGGTGGAGGCGGATTTGGACCGCAGGGGCCAGGGGGTACGAACCTGGCGGTCGGAGTCACGGTGTTTTTCCGCGTGCCGGGCAACTACAACGGCAGCACGCCAGTGAGCCTGAGCTTCAGCGATGCAAGCGGCAAATTGATCCGCAGCTACACGCTGCACCTGAAACCGAAAGGCAAACCGGCACCGACGCCGCCAGCGGAGAATCCCGCAGTGGCACGAAAACAAGCGGAGGAAAGGTCAACAGCGATCGAGCCCGGCATGAATCATTTTCAATGGGACCTGACATATCCGGACGCGGTAGACGTAACGGGCATCTTCAATTCATTTTTTGCGGCGGCCTCGCCCGTGGGCCCGGAAGTGGTCCCGGGTACCTACAACGTGACGCTGACCTATGGTGACAGCATGCAGAAACAGACGTTTGTGGTGAAACTGGACCCGCAACTGCAGACCACGCAGGCCGAACTGGAACAGCGTTTCGATTTGCTGATGCGGATTCACGATGCGTTGAACCGACTCGATACCAATTTGAACCAGGCAATCGATGCCCGCGACGCGCTCGAGAAGGCAGTTGCCAACAACAGCGTATCCAGCGATCAGGCGCAACCAGCGCTGGACCGACTGAACCACGACATAGACGATCTGGTGGATCTCAAGATTCAGTCCGGTGAAGGCGCATTGGTGTATCCCGGCCGACTGCGGGCCTGGTTGACCTCCATTGCCAGCCAAGTGAGCATGGCACTCCTACCGCCCACGCCGTCGATGGTGCAGGTGGCGGATGGATATATCCAAGATGCGGGTGCGGGTGTCTCGCGCTTAGAATCCGATGTTGCCGCGGCCAACAAAGCGCTGAAGCCCTGAATTGTGATTTCATGTCGAACGGCGAAGGAATGCGCGTTCGGATAACGCAGAAATGGCGCGTTAATTCTCGCCCGAGGGTTCGGGGTGGATGGTGATGCGGTAGATCTGGGGGAAGTGTTCCTTGACGCGGTCTTCAATAGCGGCGGTGACGTCGTGGACTTGCGTGATGGGAAGATTCCCGTTCATGGTGCAGTGGCAGGAGACGAGGATTTTGTGTTCAACGGAACGGACGTGAGCTTCGTGGCAGTCGGCGAGCTCATGAAATTCGGCGGGAAGGCTATTGATGAAATCGCGGACGCGGATGGCAAGTTCTTTCATTTCCTGGCCGCCAGCGATATGCGCGCCGAGCGGCTCGATGTGGATGATGATGGAAGCGTTGCCGTCGGCCTGGCGGAGCAGGTCGTGCTCAAGTTCGGTGGCGAGGCGATGAGCATCGCGAAGGGTGGAGCGTTCGTCGACTTCGAGATGAAGCTCGATGAAAAGGCGGCCATCGACCTGATGCGCGGATAGTTCGTGAACGGCAAGGCCGCGGCGCTGGGCAGTGGCGCGGACGGATTCGAGGAAGTTTTCGCCGGAGCGGGCGCGCGGTTCAGCATGAACGACGACGTCGGAAGGAACAATTTCGGCGATGCGGCGCTCGACGTGATCGCTGGTAGCGTTGGCTTCTTCGAGGCTGATGGTGCGTGGAACACTGACGGTCACGTCGACGAAATAGCGCTGGCCGGCGCGGCGCAGACGGACGCGGTCGACGCCGAGGACGCCTTCGAGCTTTTCCACTGCGGAAGTGATCTTCTCCTGTAGACCTGCGGGCGCGACATCCAAAAGGGCTTCGAGCGTGCGGCGGCCGAGGCGCCATCCCACCCAGATGATGACTCCAGCAACGATGAGGGCGGCGACGGGGTCGCAATAACGCAACCAGAAAATCGAGAAGATCTGCCCAAGCCAGACGGCGACCACCCCGAGAAGAACGGCGCTGGTGCTCCAGACGTCAGTGGAGAAATGCAGAGCATCCGCTTCGAGTGCCTCGCTGGGGAAGCGACGCGCGACGCGAGAAATGGCGCGGGCGCGCGTGGAGTCAATTCCCACCATAACGAGCAGGAGAACGACAGCGAGCCAGCCGGGACGCAAGTTTGCGCTGTGGAAGAGCAGGCGCTGGAAAGCTTCCCAAACAATGTAAAGCGCGGTGAGGAACAAGAGGCTGGTTTCGACAAAGGCGGAGAAGCTTTCGAATTTGGCATGACCGTAGGTGTGGTCGGCGTCGGCGGGCTTGTCGGCGACACGAACAGAGAAAAAGGTGATGACGGCGGCGATGAGGTCGAGGCAGGAATGCAGCGCTTCAGAGAGAACGCCCAAACTGCCGGTGCGAAGGGTAAGGAAAATCTTGAGCGCGACGAGGACGAGAGCGCTGGCGACAGACGCGAGCGCCGCCAATCTTTTCTGTCGCACGGCCTCCGCAGACGCATCCATGGAGAGGCGATTATACGATGGCGAGAAGCAAATCGCCGCTTCGCGGGCTGCGCGAAGACCGGTATAGTTGAAATTTGAGTTCGTGGAGGGATTTTTCTTGGCGGCAGGCGAAGAAAAGCCGGCGAGACGTGCGCTGTGGTGGAGAAGGCACATTGTTTTGCTGGCGATTGCGATTGTGGTGGCGGCGCTGGCGCTCGACGCATTTGTCATCGAGCCAGACAATGTTCAGGTGAATCATTATGTGATTCACGCGGCGGTGCAGGCCCCACTCAAAATTGCCGATTTAAGCGACCTGCACACGCGAGGAATGGGGCGTCCGGAAAGAAAAGTACTGGCGATACTGGCGAAAGAGAAGCCGGACGTGATTCTTATCACTGGCGACACGCTGGCGGATCCATTTGGAAATTATGCGGCGTGCATGAAGGTATACAAACAACTGAGCGCGCTGAATCCGCCGCTGGGAGTTTGGGTTGTCCGTGGAAATTGGGAGGTTATAAGGCCGATAAGGCATGAACGAGAATTTTACCGCGAAGCACGAGTGAATCTGCTGGTGAATCAGAACCACGAACTGCGACCAGATGTGTGGCTAATCGGTTTGGACGACGCGTCGGAGGGCAGACCAAATTGGGCTGAGGCGATGCAAGGCGTTCCCGACAATGCATACAAGATTGCAATGTTCCACTCGCCGATTTTTTTCGAAGTGATTGCAGGGAAGGTGAATCTGGCGCTGGCGGGGCACACGCATGGTGGTCAAGTGCGAATCCCATTCGTAAAGCCGACGTGGCTGCCTGCCGGAAGCGGCCCTTATCTCGAAGGGTGGTACGAAGAAAAGAATTCGCGCATGTACGTAAATCGCGGAGTGGGGATGTCCAATATTCCGATACGATTCCTTTGCCGGCCAGAGGTGGCAATCATTACCCTGGAGCCTTAAGCTTTTTGGCGGGCAATTTTGATTCTTCGGCAAATGCCGCTTGTGTACAATGGGTTTCCCCCACCGCGCGGGCCCGTAGCTCAACGGTTAGAGCAGCGGACTCATAATCCGTTGGTTCTAGGTTCGAATCCTAGCGGGCCCACCAGAATTTTGTTTTAAGCTAAGCAAACACAATTAGTTGGGCCTTCCGGCCTCATTCGAGGCCGAACTCGATTTGGGAACATCCGGGGACGGAATTTCTGCGACTGGCTCGAGCGGTAGAGGAATGGAAGTGCGATATGCTCAGCAGGAGCACCGCGAGCAGACACTAATATCGCTACTAAAGAGACTCCCAAAAATCGCCGGCCAATTTGGCCCTTTGTGAATTCATAAGGACTCTTGATTCTGACCGATCATTTGTATCAGGCGCAAACAATTGTTCTGAATCCATGGAGCAATGAATCCTCACTTCAGGTCGTGCAGCGTAAGGCGCGCGCCGGAAAAAATGGCGACACGTTTTCCGTCGGAAGAGCAAGCAACCATCGTTGGATCAGCGTCGCCCACATCCTGGCCTCGCCATGTTGACGGCGGAAAACTCGCGATGAGTGCGCCAGAGGGAATCAGGTATATCGCGGCCCTTTGTGCACTCCCGAGAACGAATCGGTTGGTGACACCGCAGAAGGCGCCATGTATTCCGCCATGTGTTTCTTGCTCTTCAACCTGCACATCGAGTTTGTCGACGAGTTTGCCTGTGACGCCTTCCTTGATGAGCACTTCGCTTGAAGCGGATTCGTTAAAGGATCTATCGGGCAATTCGACGACCCACGCCCCGTTTGCGGAGCGCACCGAATCATACGTGAACCAGGAAATCAGCCGGCGCGTTCTAAGATCAACAATTTTTCTACCGACCCGATCGTTTGCGAGTTCAACAGCTCCGTCAGCCGTCAGTCCGCCGCTGTCGAGCCCCCCGGCGGCGATGCGTTTGCTCCCTATTGTAGCGACGAGCGTTTTCGAGTGCCAGTCGTAGACGGTAACAAGCAATGGGAGAGCTTCCGGACCGGATTCCGAGTAAATCGAAATAAGATTTCCATCTCCGGATAGTGCACCTTCGGGATAGGTGGTTGGCTCGTACCAAGCGAGTGGGATCGGGGCAAGTACTCCGGTTTGCGTGTCGAGCAACGTGAGTTGAACGCGGCCGCCAGAAATGGGAACAGAAAGAAAAGCAGTTCGCCCGTCAGAGGTAACGGAAAGCACGTTCGTGTCGGGCCTTAGATTTACGATGTTTCTGACGGCGCCCGTAATCGCGTCATAGGTGATCGCGCGGCTGCTTCCGATGGCGACGAGAAGCTGGCCGTCTCGGCTGAAAGCGAGCTTCGCACCTACGTCAGGCGACAAAGCCGCTTCGCGCAGAGCATAGCCATCGACGTGTCGGCCGTCATCACTTCCTCGATTATCAGGCTCCCTATGGGTTAGCGCTTGAGCGGCCCGGCCGTTGATCGTGCGCCACGGACAACACACAATCAGAAGCAAAAGGCATAGTCGCCTTAGCCCAAGTGGCGAGACCCAATTCACGTTCGCACTTCTCCCGATTCTCTTTCTCAGGCTGACCGTCACTGCCGCGCCAGACATCCTTGTCACGCGACGCGAGGCGGCAAATGTACCAGGAATCTGAGGGCTAGGTTCCGCCTTCGATGCTGACTTTAAAACTAAAGGCCGTGCCCCGCGCAACCTGCGAGCCAGGCGCGGGAGTCTGCGTGAGGATAGTTCCAACGGGCAAGGAGCTCGAGGGAATGAACGAGACTCGCCCCATCCGGTATCCAGCGGCTTCCAACTCCTGACGCACTTGGACGTATGGTCGATTCTGAAAATTGGGACACTCGAGGTCCGACGGAGCCGCAGTAGGCGAATTGACCCAAGCTCGAGCCTGCATTTCGGGCGGCTCGAGAGCGCCGGAAGCAGGCGGGCGGGGCTTCTTCAACCAAGATCTTATGCTGATCCCGAGAAAGGCGAAGAAGGGTATCGAAAATGCCCACGAAAGGATCAGCTGGACTCTCAAGTTTTCAACTATAGCCGCTGGTTGGTAGATTGTTGGGGCTATTGCCGCACCGTTCGCAATCATCGCAACCTTTCCCTGAACCAATTGAACAGTCACCTTCGCGGGTGGCCGAAGCTCATTCCAAAACTGGTTGTAGCTCCTGAATTCGAGCTGGACCTCGAATTGTCTACCGGCTTGATCAATTAGAGTAACGTAATAGTAGTCATTGCCCATGCGACCGTGAAAACGGCTCTTTTTGAGGACAGTCGTGGACTCTACTTGGCACAATTCGTTACTCGGCGTCGTGGAGGACGCGCGTGGAGATTGCGGCGTCGCCCCAGCTTGGAGCAGAGTCGACCGTGCACAGGCGGGAGATGCTGCATAGGCGCTGGCAAGCGTGCGGGCGTGCGGGAGAGAGTTAAACGCGGATCGTCCAAACCGGAGAGGCACGATCAAGAGAATGAGCATCACGAATGCCCAAATTGCCCATGAAACCAACTTGCGCACGACGCTCCTCCACAGCAGATTCTTGCTGGCAATTTCCTGGGGTAAGTCTATCGTCTTACCAATTCGACTCGCCGGTTCTTCGCGCGCCCTTTTGCGGTGCTGTTGTCAGCAATTGGGTTATTGAACCCGTGTCCAGCAGAATCAAGACGCGTGCGC
>JASHRN010000067.1 GCA_030037335.1 Candidatus Acidiferrales bacterium
TAAGAATTCTCCCGCACCGATTCCATTTTTCGCGAATGTGATGCCGACGCAGGTCTTTTACCTGGTCGGGCCGATGCTGCTTGCCGGCATGTACATCGCGTTTCATTTCTACCTGCAACGGCTGTGGAGCGCCCTGGATGAGCTTCCGGCGGTTTTTCCGGATGGTCGCAGGCTAACGGAATGTGTTCCACTATCGATGATCGCCCTCGCGCCCCGTTGGCTGCGTGAGCCGGAGAGCCAAGGAACGGTTCCGATTTTCCAGCGGCTATTCTCTGGCCTGCTGGGATACTGGATGGTTCCAGCTACGCTCCTCGTCGTTTGGATGCGTTATTTGACAGAGCAAGACTGGCGCGGGAGCCTTTTGCAGATATTTTTTATTTTGGCGGCTGCGGCGATGAGCGGATTTCTGCCCGGCAGCGAGAGCAGCATGTTTGCTGCCCGCGGCGCCGATAGCGAACGGACGAGCCCAGTGTGGAGTTCGTGGCACGCCGGCCGATTCACGGCGATTGCGGCGGCAGGATGCGTTCTGCTGATAGTGTTGTCGCTGGGCGTGATTTTGGGCGCTCCGCATCAGTTGAACCGCGCTCCGAGGCTAAGCCGGGGAGATTTTCGCCGGTGGCCGGCTGATGTCTTTTGGCTGGCGGGATATGATCCATTTCCGAGTCTGGCCGCAGCGCGCATTTCCGATGGCCCGGCGGGGACCAACGACACAGAGGATGGACTAAAGGCGGTAAGCGGCGCACAACTACGAAATGCGAGTTTGCGCTATGCGGAAGCCAGCCATGCATTCTTTGCGAAATCTGAGATGCAGGATTGTGATCTGACTGGCGGGAATTTTTCAGGAGCGGACTTTCGTAGCGCAATTCTAACTTTGGCTAATCTAACGGGTGCGGATCTCTCCACAGGCAATTTTGAAGGCGCGGACTTCACGTACGCTATTTTGACTGGAGCGATCGGAACTGGTGGGAATTTTCTGAACGCGAACTTCTATAACGCAAGGCTCGTCAGCGTACAAATGAATCGCGCGAACCTGAGAAAAGCAGATCTGCGCGGGGCTGTTATGAATGGCGCAGAATTGAACCAGACGGATTTCGGCGGTGCGTACATGGGCGGAGCGAAGCTGGTGAGCGCGTCGCTCGCCGGCGCGAAATTGAATGGGGCTTTCCTGGATGACGCGGAGCTGCACGGCGCTGATTTGCGCGGAGCGGTGTTTGCAGGCGCGATTGTGAGTGGCGCTGACTTCAGCGGAGCGAATCTGGATGGAGCGGATTTGCGCGGCGCGCTGGAAATCGCGGCGAAGCAGGTATGCTCCGCGCTAAGCCACGGCGGGACGCTGATGGACGACAGTTTTCGCGAGCAGGTGGATGCAACCTGCGGTGGCGTGAATTGAAGACTGTTATTTCTTGACGGGCGGAGCAGGCGGGATATCCGGACGCGCAAATTCGAAAATGCCGTGAGGGTCATCGGCGAGAAGAATACGCTTGGGCTCAATCAGGATTGCGGAGGCGGGCAGGTCCTCGCCGCTGGTTGTAAGCGTGCGATAGACCTTCACGCGATTTCCCGCGCTATCAAACTTCATCAGATAATCCCCCAACGATAGCCAGACTTCTTGTGTGTGAGGATCGACGCCGATCGCGTTGATAACCTCGGGAAGAGGCGTGGTGTTTTTCTGTTCATCAATGCGCGAAATATCTCTGCGCTCAGCCTGTGCGGAAGGATAGATATCGAGAGTGTGCAACGAGATCTGGTAGGAGGAATATCCAAACGCATCGTATTTGCGGACGGTGGGTTCCGGCATGTACGTAAAAGCGTAATAAATGTGATTGGCCGGGTCGGTGGCCAGCCTGCCAACATTCAGAAAGCGGTTGAAGTCTTCGCGGTCCGCCAAATCGGAGATATCACCAAATTCTCGAACGTACTTCCCATCTGCATCGAAAACGGAGACCAGGCGCGACGATTTGAAACTGGCAACGGCGATTTGGCCACCAGCCAGAACGACCACTGAGGTCGGCGATTCGACAGGAAAGGAAAATGCGAGGTTTCCATCCGGCGTGTAGACCTTTATGGCATTCGCGCCGCGATCAGCAATGTAAACGCGCCCAGCGGAGTCCACATCGAAATCTTCGCCATAAACGATCGCTGATTTACCGGAATCGTTCCGAGGAATTTGGCCGAGGAAAGTGTTATCGGCGGTGTAGACGCGAACCGCATGATCAACAGTCGAAAGAAAGTAATACCGGCCGCGTGAATCGCGCCTCATCGCTTTGATTCCGGGACCGACATCGGGAAACAAGTGAGTTCGGGCGGTAATTTCATTTTCCAGCTCACCGACTTGCGCCTGAGCGCTACCCGCCGCGCCAAGAAACAGCACAATCGCAAAGGACAGCCCTGCGGTGAGGGTGATGGCAACGCGGCTGGGGCGAAATTTCATGGAGTCAACGGTATGCCGAGCAAATAGGATGCGCGGAGCGGCTTGGAGGTTTGTGCTCCTGCCCACTCCAGTTTGCACAGTAATCAACGTGCTGCGGGCCTCCAGAAACTGGGGTTTCCCGCTGCAAATTCGCCCGAGACGTGGCTTGTGGAAGGGCTAACGATGTAAAGTTCGCTGTCCCAGGAAATGTAAGCGTCGCGCGCGATTGCCTGCAGCCGGGAGTAAACGGTTTCGCCTTCCGCCCCACGAAGTCCTCGCGATCGCGCCACGTAATCATCCATCTCTTTGAGAGACCCCATGGGCAAAAAGATGACGAATGTTGTTGATGGCGCGCCGGCATTCACCTGATAGGTGACCCATGGCGCGTTGGCATTGAGCCTGCTATAGGCGGCGCTCAGATCTTTCATTGCTTCCTCGAATTCCTGTTCATGCCCTTGGCGGACAAGAATGGTGGCGACCCGGAGGACGCGCGCTTTGGAAAAATCAACAGTGTTCGCTCGATAGCTAATCGCATTCCGGCGAACGGCAATGGAGTTGGTGACACGAGAAGTGAAAGTCAGGAGCTGTTCTTGAATGGGGAGAAGGTCTGGATTGGCAGCCATGGCGCTATTGAGCGTGTCGTTTACCGCTTGAGCGTCAGCGAAGGAATTAAAGAAATTGAGATAAATCGCGCTCGAGTCGCCGGTGAATGATTGCGCGCCGAACCAATAGACAGGAATCCTCCTCTGACTGTACTCATTGGCGATGCGACCTAACAAATTGGCATAGTCCGCTTCTTTTCCGGATATCAGTTGTTGGTGGACTATATTCAGGATTTCTGGCGCTGCGCCAGCTGCATTCAACGCTTGGCTGTTTTGGGCGTGAACAGTGCCGATCAGGAGAAAACTCAGAACGATGAGAGCAGCCGAGCGGAGAAGCTCTTTGAGCATTCAGTCCTCGCTTTAATCTCTACTCCGAGCGAACCACAAGCGGCTCGATGGAACGTGCGCGGCCGGAAGTTTGATCAACCTCGATCACGACTGCGTGCAGTTGCACATCACCCTCGGCAACTTCAAAACGGGCGGGCAGCCCAGTCAGAAAACGCTGAATGATAGGTTCCTTGGTCATGCCGATGATGGAATTGTGTGCGCCGGTCATGCCTACGTCAGTGACGAAGGCGGAGCCGCCGGGCAGTACATGGGCATCCGCTGTGGCCACGTGCGTGTGCGTGCCGATTATGGCAGATACTTTTCCGTTGAGGAACCAGCCTATCGCTTGCTTTTCGGAAGTAGTTTCCGCATGCATATCGACGATGATCACTTTGGTTTCGGGCGGAATTCGGGCGAGCTCGCGTTCCGCGGTGCGGAAAGGGCAGTCGATGGGCGCCATGAAAGTGCGACCCTGGAGGTTCAAAACAGCACAGGGCACGCCGTTCCGCGAATTTCCCAGGTAAAGGCCGGAGCCTGGCAGGCCATCGGGAAAATTGGCGGGGCGGAGTAATCGCGGCTGATGCGGGAAGTAGTCGATGATTTCTTTGCGGTCCCAAATGTGATTCCCGCCGGTGAGGACATCCGCGCCAGCATCAAACAGCTCACCGGCAAGCCGCGGCGTGATGCCAAAACCGGAAGCGGCGTTTTCACAATTCACAACGGCGAGATCAATTTTTCGCTGCTGAACGAGATCACTGAGGTGGTCTTTGAGGATGCGCCGCCCCGGAGAGCCAACAATGTCACCCACGAAGAGAATCAGCATGGCGTTAGATATTAGAGGTTGAAATGCGGAAAAAGTAGAAAAATCGCTTTGATCGATTGGAGGCAAAATCAAGCGGAGAGGTCCACTTCGCCGTATGCAGCTAGGCCCCTGAACCCCTGTTCAAAGTGGGCACCCAACGCCCGCCATCAGGCTTTCCGATCCCGATTTCTCGAGAGGGAATGCACACCGGCGGGACGACAAGGGCTCCCGGGGATTCAGCATTGGTTCAAAGCGGCCATCGCAGCAAGACGCGCGTCGCAGGCCAACTCCGCGATTCATTGTAGCAGGAATCGTCAAAGCGGCCCGGACGCGCTTCTTTACACTTTCGCACGGCGAGACGCAGCTGGAATCTCGCGCTTCTGATGCCAGAGTTCTTCATAATGCGCCAGCAAGGTGCGAATCTTGCGGAGCCCGGCGTTTTGCAGGCGATAATACCGACGGTTGCCGACGAAACGCACCCTCACCAGGCCCGCCTTTTGCAAAATGCACAAGTGGCCTTGTACCGACTGGCGCGACCTTGGAAAAAACGTAGCTAAATGCGAAAACGGCTGCTCGCCCTGAGCGATCAGCTCGATCAAACTGCGACGCGTCGGCTCACAGAGGGCGAAGAACAAATCCCGCCGGCGCGCCGCCGCCAATCGTCCCAGACGTTGTTGCCGTCTCTTCGCGGACATAGGCTCCCTGCCGTCTCAGAAGTGGAAGCCAATTTCGCCCGTCAGTGTTCGCGGTGTGACGTAATGAGTGCCGCTGAACGTAGACAAAAAATTGTAAAGGGCGACACTGTCCATCATGTTGATGACCGTGAATTGTGCGCTCCATTTGTACCGGTCACCGTGGGAGCGGAACAGGTTGTCGTCGCCGACGGCCATGTCGAACAGGCTGCGGGACTGGACGCGCGGCGGATTGTGATCGTCATTCTCCGTTCCAGGTGCTGGGACGCTTAGGTATTTGGATCTGAACTCCGATGCCGGGCAGTTGAACGGCAGAGGAGTCGTGGGGGTGGCGGCGACGCCGTTGCAGGAGAATCCGGCTTCGAACTCCTGATCGGCGCTCAAAGGTACGGCTCCCACGTTGGAAGCGACCATACTGACGTTGGGCACACCGCCGATAAGAACGGAGCCGGGGCAATCATTCGTTGAACTCAGTCCAAAACAAGGTGTTGCTCCGGCCACCAGTCCGCTGTCGTAGCGCCAGTTGAAGCTAATCCAGGGCGTGTTTT
>JASHRN010000068.1 GCA_030037335.1 Candidatus Acidiferrales bacterium
AATTGCCGATGATTTACAACGGAACGCCATCCGAGCAGCGTCAGGAACGAGCGCGTCATGCGCTACAGCAGGTGGAGCTTGGCGAACGAATGTTGCATCGTCCGAATGAACTCTCCGGCGGGCAGCGGCAGCGCGTTGCCGTCGCGCGCGCGCTGGTCAACAATCCTTCGATTCTACTCGCGGATGAGCCGACCGGCAATTTGGATTCGCAAACGGGCGAGGAAATTATGGCGCTCTTTGCGCGCTTGCATCAGCAGGGCAACACAATCATTTTGGTCACGCATGAGCCGGACATCGCCCAGAAAGCCCACCGGATCATCCGGTTGCGCGACGGAAAAATAGAAAAAGACGAGCGTCTCTCGAAATAGCTATCCCAACTTGCAAGAGCGAAGCAACTCTCCATTCAGATTGGACTTCAGTGTAATTGGCCTGACGTAGTTAGCCGCAAAGGATTCATATGAAAACGAAATACAAATGGCTGGGAGTGGCCGTGTTTCTCATCCTATCCATGGCAAGCGCAATGGCTCAGGAGGCGCAGCAGAATCCAACGGCGCCAAACGACGAGCAGCAGAAAGCCTTGCAGGCCCTCGCTGAGGCCGCCAAACCGGGCCCACTGCACGCGCAACTGATGAAGCGCGCGGGAGATTACACAACCACGGAAACATACTCGGCGCCGGGAGCAGAGCCGCAACAATCGACCGGCACTGCCAAGCTGCGGAGCATTCTCGGCGGAAGATTCCTCGAAGAGGAGAACTCCGGCGATTCGTTTGGTCAGCCTTACGCTGGCCTGCGGCTCTATGGATATAACAATGGCTCAAAACAGTATGAAGCCATATGGATCTACAATGGCTCGACGGCGTTTCTAGTCCTCGATGGATCGACCGATGATAATGGAAAAACTGTGCGTTATTCTGGTGCGTTCTTGGGGCTAGGCGGGCAGCGGCAAAGTTTGCGCGTGACCATCACGCAGCAGGACGACGATCACTTTACCGTGAAGCTGCTCGGCGAAGCGCCCGGCGGCGCGATGTCGACCTTAGAAACAGTTTACACGCGAACGAAAAAAGCAACCGCGGAGCTCATCCATCATCCCGGCAAGCGCTAAGCGAATCAACCGATTACTGTGACGATGAAAGCGCTTTGATGTAACGGTAGAAGAAATCCACGCCTGAATAGAACGAACTCACCAGAATTCGCTCGTCCCGGCCGTGCGCCCGCACGTCATTCATGTCGATGAAAACTCCTGATATTCCGTATGTCGGAATGCCGGCGTCACGCAGGCGATAACCGTCTGTAGCCCCTGTTTCCATTGTCGGGACCACCGGGGTACCGGGCCACATCTCCCCAACAACTTTTTCGTCCGCTTCCAGCACGTCCTTTCGAAGAGGCGATGCGGGACTCGTGTGAGGCGGCTCGACAGCGGAAACTTTGATCTGCGGATCATCCAAAATTCGTACCAGTGTTTTCTGCGTTTCTTCCTGGGTGCCCCCGGGGAAAATCCGGCAATTCACGATCGCCGATGCGTCCTGCGGCAGCGCGTTGTTCGCGTGTCCGGCGTTCAGCCGCGTGGCCACGCAGGTTGTGCGCAGCAGTGCGTTGTAATAGGGCGATTCCGATAGAGACTTGACGGCAGCGGGATCGGGCGGGTTCTTGGCAACGCCAGCCAGTTCCGCAGCAAGCGCTCCGTGTTCCATCTTTGACATGCGCTCGAAAAATGCGCGAGTGGTTTCGTTGAACTGCGCAGGGAACTGATAGTGCGAAAGGCGGACCAACCCGTTCGCCAGGTGGTATATGGCATTGTCGGGAGTCGGCAGCGAGCTGTGCCCGCCTTTGTTAAATACATGCAGATCGAAATCGGCATAGAGCTTTTCGCTGGTTTGAATCGAAGTCAGCAGCGGCTTGCCATCTTTCAACTGAAAATCTCCGCCGTCTGTGTTGATGCAGTATTCCGCGTCGATTAAGTCGCGATGCTTTTCGAGCAGCCAGGAAATACCGTTAAAGTCGCCGCCCTCTTCATCCGAAGTAAGCGCAAGAATCAAATCGCGGTCAGGTTTATAGACTTCTTCCTTCAGTCGAATAAAATTCGCGGCCAGAATGGCATCGCCGTCTTTCACGTCGCTTGTGCCGCGACCGTAGAAAAAACCGCCCTTCTCGGTAAGCGTGAACGGATCGAGTGACCAATCGGCGCGATTCGCTTCCACCACATCGAGGTGCGCAATAAAAAGGATGGGTTTCTTTGCGCCCGTACCGTGGATGCGTGCGATGAAATTCCCGTGGCGCGCATCGGGGCCGATGACCGTGACGTCGCTCGCGGGAAAGCCGGCGGCGCGAAAGCGCGCGGCGATGTCGTTTGCAGCGGTGGCCATGTTGCCCACGGATTCCGTCGTGTTCGTGTCGATGAGCTGCTTGTAAATGTCAAAGGCGAGCTTGTGCGCATCCTGTGTTTGCTGCGCGAAAAGAACCGTGCTGACTGTTGCGGCAACAATAACTGCGAATGCGAGAAGCAGAGTGCGAAATTTCATGTTATCTCCCGAAATAGAATCCCTGTGCGACCGGAGAGCGTAGCAAAATCGCGCAGGAGCGCCAATCGCAAATTGGCTCCTAGGTCAGTTTGAGTTTTCTTGATCGTGACACAAGGAGTCAAAATTCAAACTGACTCATCACCGCAAATTGGCGGCGCTTGCGTTTGGCTTGCGTCGGGACTATATTCCGCGCCAACTCTGGAGGTGGTGCAATGCTCAAGCGAATTTTGTTGGGTGCCCTTGTCGGCGGGATCGTTGTGTTTATCGTCGGCTCACTTTGCCACACCGTATTGGGATTAGGAGAGGTGGGCGTCAAAGCCATACCGCAAGAGGACGCTGTGCTCGCCGGAATACGCGCAGCCATTCACGACTCCGGCTTCTACATCTTTCCTGCACCGAATATGACTCCAGGCCGGACGAAAGAGCAAACGCAGTCAGACATGGCCGCGTATATGGCGAAATATTGGCAAGGCCCATCAGGGGTTCTCGTCTACTCCACTGGCAGCGGCGTGGCGCTGAATTACATGAAGATGCTCGGCGGCGAAGTCGCCATTGATGTGGTCAGCGCGTTTTTTCTCGCCTGTATCTTAGCGATGGGCGCGGGTGGAAAAAGCTCGTACTGGAAGCGCGTTTTTGCCGTGACATTGGCCGGATTATTTGCGGGATTATTCTTGGGCCTGGAGTATTGGAACTGGTACAACTTCCCAACGAACTACACCGTCGCATACATCGCCGTCGTTGTGATCGACTGGTTCTTCGCAGGTCTCGCGATGGCCGCGATTGTCCGCCAGCGAGTCGTAACTTAGCGTTGTGGCCCAGTTGACGGCTACATGTTTCCACAGAGCGAAAATTTGAGCACCGCTTCGATAGGAGCGCCGGACTCTGAGCCGGGAGAAAAGCTCCATTTCTTCGCTGCATCCATCGCGGAACGGCGCAAGAGCTGATTTCCGGAAACGAATTGCACTTCCTTAACGGCGCCTGTCTGCGCATCTGGAATAATCCTGAGGTGCACGTCGCCAAAGATGTGAGCCATTTTTGCTATCTGCGGATACTGCGGAGCCTCATAGCTCGCAAGGTGCAGCGAGGAGGCATTGACTAGCTCAACTGTCGAGAGGTCCCGCGTAGTAGGTATTTTGTACCCGGAAAGTTCCCAGGCAAGATAGTTGGGTTCGCATTTCTTGCCGCCGCAAGCATTCTGATCGAATGCCGCATCATACTTCCCCGAAATCAATTCCGGCAGAAGCTTTACTCCCAGTTCCTCCGACTCCTTCTCCTGCGCCGGCGAGAAATTGTAAAAGGAAAAGTACTTGCCAAACACGTGCCTGCGAATCTTGTAATACAAATCCCACAGCGCATCGACGCGAGGGCTGTTGCGATGGAGGGCCCGCACATCTACTAATTCAGGGTAAGGAAAGTCGAGCACGTCTTGGCGGGTACCGCACTGCAGGACAAGAGCTATTGACGCAGATTCAAATATACCTTCAATCGCTTTCGGTTTAGCAGACTTCAGGGCTGCCGCGACGTCTTGCCCAGTGATGGAACACACCTTTGTCCCAACTATTTTTTGCACTGTAGTGTTGGGCAGAGTCCGCTCGACGACACGCAGCAGGCTTCCACCGCAGAACTGGGTTGCTGATGAAATCTGGAAAAGCTGGACCCGAACGTCTTTCCCCTGTGGTTCGACGTCCAAGATCTCTTCGTCAGAAGCACTAATAAGGTCAGAGAAAAATTCCCTCACAGCATAGAACGATCGCGGCGAATTTGCGTTCTTGGCCCTGGGAGTACGTGCAATGGTCGGGATGGGGCAGCAGAGCAGTAGCAAAACGGAAAGCAGAGCGCGCAAACGCATCCGGCCCTCTATTTGTGAGTGTGGCTGATCGACGAAATCCATTCTAACATTCTGGGAAATCAATTATCTGTTTGGGAATATATCGATGTGGCTAATCGAGAAACGGCGATGGCGTATTGTGAATGCCCACTAAAGCAAAAAAGGCTCCGAACGAAATGTTCGGAGCCTTGCATTAGGAATTTTAATCCTGGCGGCGACCTACGTTCCCGCACAGTTACCCTGCGACGAAGCTTTCAGAGGAGCTTTGAGAATTCTTCCGCATCCGTTTCCACATCGCGAAGGATGGCCGCCATTAGGCCTATCCCAATCGTTTCTCCGGAGTGAATCGGGACAGCAGTGCCCCGGCCATCTGGATGTTTCAAGAAAACGTGGCTGCCGCGGGTTCGGCTCACATGAAAACCGGCTTTCTGCAATGCGCGCACAACTTCCTTGCCTTTGGCGCGAGGCAGTCGCGTCATACAGAGACTTGCTGGATGCCTACGAGTTCGAGGCCTTCGATTTCCAAATCTTCATCTTCGAGGCACAATTCAATTACTTCGCGGACACGCTTCATTAGTGTGTCCAGATTTTTCGCTTGCGTGTGACAGCCCTGCAATGAAGGCACAGTAGCGACGTAGACACCGTCTTCATCGCGCTCAATAATGACTGTGAAATTCCTCTTGGCTTTCAAGACCGTCCTCCGCATGCTGTTAAATCTTACCACGCAGGGCGCAAAACGCTAGGTTGCGTCGTATATACAACGCAAAAAGAAAAAGGCTCCGAGTTTGCGATGCTCGGAGCCTTGCGTTAGGAATTTAATCCTGGCGGCGACCTACGTTCCCGCACAGTTACCCGTGCAGTATCATCGGCCCTGCGGAGCTTAACTTCCGTGTTCGGGATGGGAACGGGTGTGACCCCCGCGGTTAGACCACCAGGAAACTTGTATCGAGTCCAAAGTCGATTGAAAAAAATCGAATTGAACTCTGCAATCGAAGGAAGCGGCAAACCGCGAATTCTGCTGAAGTAGCGCAAGTGAAAAGACGGCTTTCTGTTAGCGCAAGTGTTCCAAGGTTCTTCGTCGCTTTGCTTGCTGCGCAACGCGCCGCTTGCCTTCGGCAGGCAAGCTCCTCAGAACGACTATCCTCGTCGGATAGTCGCGTTAGGAAAGTTTTATG
>JASHRN010000069.1 GCA_030037335.1 Candidatus Acidiferrales bacterium
CGAAAAATGTGACCGAAGAGGCCCGCGCGCGCCTCGAAGCTCTCGTCTCTACCTCCGACGGATTCCACATCGCCGAACAGGACCTGAAGCTGCGAGGTCCCGGTGAATTTTTCGGCACCAAACAGCACGGAGACGTCGCCTTGCACATGGCGCATCCGTTGCGCGACCATAAGCTCCTCGATTTGGCGCGCGGCGAGGCCTTCGCGCTCGTCGAAGATGCCTCGCGTGCGTCACAACTCGAAAAACTGCGCACTTTCCTCGGTCCGGAGTGGCAGAGCAAATTCCGTTTGGCGTCGGTGGGCTAAACAGTGCGCGTCATTGCAGGAAAGTTCAAAAGCCGCCAACTGCGCACTCTGCGCGGAAACGCGCTGCGTCCAACCAGCGATCGCCTGCGCGAAACCCTTTTCGATATTCTCGGCGATGCGGTACAGGATTCTGTCTTCGTTGACCTCTTTGCAGGAACCGGCGCAATTGGCATCGAAGCCATCAGCCGCGGTGCGCAACGCGCCATTTTTGTCGAGCACCACGCAGCCGCAGTGAAACTGATTCGTGACAATCTGAAGTCATTGGAAACTGTCGCTGAAGCGGAAATTTTCCCATTGGATGCCATGCGTGGCCTCGAAAAGCTAGCTGCTCAACGCGCGACAGTGGACTTCATTTTTTTCGACCCGCCATACGCGCAAGCCCGCGAATACGAGCGGATCCTCGAATTCATCGGCTCCGCGGAAATTCTCGCCGCAACAGGGCTCGTCATCGCTGAACACACGAAGAAATTGGAATTGCCGCTATTTGCGGAAATGCTGGAACGAACGCGCGTCGTTGTACAGGGTGATTCCGCGCTGAGCTTCTATCGCACCGCAAAAGCCGCGTGATGGCAGCGCTACGTCGAAAGAATACCGATGAGCTTCGCGATGTCGCGTTCGGTATTGTAAAGGTACGGCGAAATGCGCAGCGAGCCTTCGCGCAAACTGACGAAAACCTGCGCCTTCCGCAACCGTTCATGGAACTCCTTCGTGCGCTCCGGCTTTCGCGCCGCGACGCATACATACGATCCGCGATTCTCCGCCGCAGCTGGACTCGCGAGCACAAAAGCATCGCGCGGAAGCCGCTCAATAAGCTGCGCGATAAGCTTGCGATTATGCTCGGCAATTTCAGCGATGCTGATGCGTTCGATTAACTCCAGCGAGGCCTGCATCGCCGCCAAATTCGTGAACGCCGCGGTCTCCGGCGCATCCCATCGGCTCGCGCCCGGAACCGCTGCGAATTTGCCCATTGGCAGCGAATGAAAATTGCGCGCGCCTTCGAGCGCCTTCCAGTAGAACGGGCCCGGACGCAATTTTTTCATCGACTCGCTCCGCGCCCAGAAAAATCCCGTGCCATAAGGGCTGAGCAGCCATTTATATCCTGAGCTGACCGCGAAATCCGCGCCGAGCGCATGCAAGTCTATGGGGATAGCGCACGCGCACTGGCTCATGTCGAGCAGCAGCATGACTCCGGCTTTTCGGCAAGCCTCTGCGAGTTGCTTCGCATCAAGAAGCGAACCATCATCGAATCGCACCAAACTTGCGGTGACCAATCGCGTCTTCGGTGCGAACTGCTCGATGTAATCGGCGGCTCGCAGAAAGCGGTCGCGCGGCGAAATAATCTTTACGCGCAGCCGGCCCGAATCCCCGAGCGGAGCAAACGTGGAAAAATGAGCTGGAAATTCGCCGCGGCCAATCAGCACTTCATCTTCAGGCTTCCAGTCAACGCTTGATGCGACGACCATCATCCCGCTGCTCGCGCCGGAAGTGATCGCGAATTCGTCCGCATTCGCGTGCAGCAGACGCGCGAGCAAATCGCGGATGCGGTCCGGCAACCCGAAATACTCTTCGTCCGGAATGCGATACGGCAATTTTTTCCATTCCAGCGCAGCCTGTGATGCGCGAATGGACTTCAGCGGAAGCGGCCCCTGCCCGGCGCAATCCAGATAAGTGGTCCCTTCGAAATCGCCAAACTCAGATCGGTAGTCCACGAAAACCTCCGTACGCGCGCTGCCTTCAGATCCACCGCCATATTCCAATGACAACCAAAACCAGAGCTGCGCCGAGGAGCAGGATGTCAGCGCTACCTCCGTACAATGAGCAAACATCGCAAACATGAATCGTGCCGTTATCCTGCTTACGACAGCCCACCATCATACCTGGCAGCGCCAACCTTCTACCAACTCTGCTCCGACAGGTGAGTATGCGTGAAGTAATCGTCCAAGTGGCTAAGCAGGCGATTGCGGCCAAGAATATTTTGGGCACATACATGATGGTGCTCCAATTCGGCCATTCCTGCGACGGCCGCTCGGAAGATATCGCATGCTAAAAATGTGCGCGAAGCTCGCGAAAACTCGAAATCAGAATCAGCTTGCCGACGCCGCTTTCCAGCTCCGCGTGTTCCAGAACCCACGTGGCATGATGCGGCACAAAAACAGCGTTCAGCCCCGCCTGCAGCGCCGGATTGATGTCGCTCCGCGGACTGTTTCCGACCATCCAGCCATTGGATTTCACAATCTTGAAT
>JASHRN010000010.1 GCA_030037335.1 Candidatus Acidiferrales bacterium
CACCGTGGCCATCTATGTCGCTCTCGGCGGATTGCGCTCCGCTATTTTCAACGAGGTGCTGCAGTTTGTTCTGATTTGGGCCGGCGCCATGCTGGTCCCGATCCTCGCACTCGTCGAAGCTGGCGGCTGGCACAACCTGAAGCTCCAGATCATCCACAATAGTTCGGTCCAGTACATGCACCTATGGCGCTATCTTGGCTCGTTCAATAACCCCGAGCACATCAACTGGGTCGGTGTGCTGATCGGCCAGGGAATCGTCATTTCTTTCGGTTATTGGACCACCGACTTCCTCGAGGTCCAGCGCCTGATGGCGGCGAAGGATCTTCGCGCTGCGAAAATGGCTCCCATCATCGGTGCCGCCTTCAAGATGTTCGTTCCCTTCTTTGTGATTTTGCCCGGCTTGGCGGGACTGGCCTTTCTTCCTGGCCTCAGTGGCGCGAGCATCGCCGCAGCGGGCAGCAGGAGCTATAACGCTGTCCTTCCGCTCATGCTCGTCCGCTATTGCGGACCAGGGTTGCTCGGCCTGGGCGTCACTGCGCTGATTGCCGGATTTATGTCTGGCATGGCCGGCAATGTCAGCGCCTTCGCCACCGTTTGGACTTACGACATTTACGGTGCGCTGATCAAGAAAAATGCCTCGGACAAGCACTACGTGGATATGGGCCGGTGGTGCACCATCGCCGGCGTGCTGATCAGCATCGGCACAGCCTACTTCTCCATGCAGTTCTTGAGCATCATGGATTACGTCCAAGCGCTCTTCAGCATTTTCATTGCTCCGCTCTTTGGCACAGTGATTCTCGGCATGTTCTGGAAGCGGGCCACGGCGCGCAGCGGCTTCTGGGGTCTCCTTCTTGGCACGGTCGCTTCCGCCGGCATGTTCATCTGGGATAGGTTCGATCCCGCAGCTCTGCGCTATCTCGCACTTTCGAGCCAAGCAAGCCCGATGGCCGCGGACATGTTCCGCGCCTTGTGGTCCTTCCTGGTCTGCGTGATCGTCACGGTTTTCGTCAGTTGGGCTGGCCGGCCGAAACCCAATTCCGAATTGACGGGCCTCGTCTACGGCGCTACGGAAATTCCCAAGGAGGAATACTCGTCGTTCTGGCAGCGGCCGGCGGTCTGGGCCACGATCGTGGGTGTGGTCTTCGTCGCGCTGAATATCATTTTCTGGTGATAAGTGGACTCGAAAAGCTCCATTTCGATCTGGTTTTTCATCGGCATCGCCCTGGTGGTGAACGGCCTGCTGATTTTCGCCGCAGGCCTGTATCAATTCGCGCATCCACCTAAAAATCCAGTCGTGCTCTATCATCTTCACGCCAATGTCTGGTGGGGCACTGTCCTGTTCGTTCTGGGCATCTTCTACTGTTGGCGTTTTGCGCCCCGGAGTGGCTAATAACGTGCGCCAGGGCCCGATGTGCTTCCAGCCTTCCTTGACACCTGTGCACGGATGTTCTATATGTTTATGTTGGAGAAAACGTTTTCACAACCTTATGGAAATTTTGGCATGACTCCGCACGAATATTTTCACTCTGGGCCGGCCGGGAAACTGAGGTGTCCGCACATATGAAATCTCGAAACGGCATTTCTCGACGAACGTTTGTCTCTGGAGCGCTTTCCACAGCAGCCGTGGCTCTCATGCCGAAAATTTCCCTCGCTGAGCAACCTTCGAAGGCTGCGCCTACACCTGTGCCTCCTCAGCGTCCGCGCATGGGCCAACCTCAGGTTCCTATGCTGGCTGTGCCTTTTCCGCTTGAGCAAGTGCGATTGCTTGATGGCCCTTTTTTGGACGCGGCGCGCACGAACCAGCAGTACTTGAATTCGTTGCCCGAAGATCGCCTAATCCACAATTTTCGCGTGAATGCGGGGCTGCCGAGCTCTGCTGAGCCGCTGGGTGGCTGGGAAGATCCGAGCTGCGAGCTTCGCGGCCATTTTACCGGGCACTTTCTCTCAGCAACTGGGTTCATGTATGCCAGCACAGGAGACGAGGCTGTCAAAGCAAAAGGTGACGCCATCGTCGCGGATCTCGCTCAATGCCAGCAAAAATTCGGCAACGGGTACATCAGTGCCTTTCCGGAGAGTTTTTTTGATCGTCTGCGCGAAGGACAGGGCGTATGGGCGCCGTTCTATACCTTGCATAAGATCATGGCGGGATGCCTCGACATGTACACGTATTGCCACAATCAGCAGGCACTGGATGTTGCCGAGGGCATGGCCCGATGGATCGGGCATTGGACCACAGGGATTAGCGACGCCCACATGCAGCGTATTTTGCAGACAGAATACGGCGGCATGAACGAATCGCTTTTCAACCTTTCTGCGATTACGGGCAATGGAGGATATTTCTTCACGGGCATGAGATTCGAGAAGCCTGCGTTTTTCGATCCTCTGGCCGGCCATCGTGATGAACTCAAGGGTCTCCATGTCAACACACATATCCCTGAAGTGATCGGCGCGGCGCGGCGCTACGAATTGACCGCTGAACCCTACTATCACGAAGTCGCGAGCTATTTCTGGGAGGAAGTTGTCGGAGAACGCTCCTACGCTACTGGCGGCACCAGCAACGGAGAGCGTTGGCTTAGCGATCCTGGAGATTTATCAAAGCAGTTGAGCGTCTCTTCGGAGGAGTGCTGCTGCGGATACAACATGCTGAAGCTTACGCGTCATTTGCATCAGTGGACCGCCGATCCTCGGTATATGGACTATTACGAGAGGACGCTCTTCAACTCGAGGCTTGGGACGCAGCATCCTGATAACGGCTTCAAGATGTACTACCTCCCTCTCCAGACGGGGTACTGGAAATACTTCAATTCGCGCTTCAACTCGTTCTGGTGCTGTACGGGAACGGGATCGGAAGAGTTCTCGAAGTTTGGAGATTCCATTTACTTCCATAATGATCACGAGGCGTTCGTCAATCTGTTCATCGCCTCTGAGGTTCGCTGGCCGGGAAAGGGTTTGACAATCCGGCAAGAGACTCGCTTTCCGGATCAGGAAGGGACAAGCCTGATCATCAAGGCGAATGCGCCTGTCGCGACTGGAATCAACATTCGTATCCCCGCTTGGGCGGTTGACGGAGGATCGATCGCGTTGAACGGCCAAATGCTTTCTGCTTTTTCGAGCCCCGGCAGCTATTTGAAGATTAATCGTACATGGGCGGACGGCGACCGTTTGGAAGTGAAGCTTCCCATGCGCCTGCACACGGAGCCGCTGCTCGGCGACCCGACACAGCAAGCTGTGTTGTACGGCCCCATGGTATTGGCAGGACGGTTAGGAACGGACGGTCTCACCGAGCAGATGCAATATGACGCCGATCATGGAGAGACGCAATTGGCTCCCGAGGGAACCCCACGAGGAACAATGGCGGTTGATGTCAAGTCTCTTGCGGATATTCGTTCCGCTACTTGGATCGAGCCGGTGGCAGGCGAGACTCTTACATTTCGGACTGTGGGATCATCGAATCCGACAACCCTGGTTCCTTTGTGTCGCGTCTTCGGTGAACGATACGGCGTCTACTGGAAAGTCAGCCGGCCCCGCTGGTGGCAGAGCTAATCGCCTTCCTCATTGACAAAGCGATGAAAGCTCATCCAGAATCCGGCGACGTGAGGTTCGGGGCATCGCGTTTCATTTGTCTAAACGGTTGTCGCAAGGTTCCTGAAGTGCTGCTGCACGACGGGAGAGAATCTTTTGAGCATTCATGAAGTTGCGCGGCGCGCGCGAGTCTCGATAGCCACAGTGTCGCGCACCATCAACGGTGTGCCTACCGTGACGCCCCAGCTCTCGCGGCGCGTCTGGAAGGTGGTTAAAGAACTAGGATATTATCCGAACACGCAAGCCCGAGCGCTGGTTTCCGGCCGTAGCCGCATTTTTGGTCTGATCGTTTCTGAAATCACCAATCCGTTTTTCCCGGAGATTGTTCAAGGTTTCGAAGATATCGCCGTTCAGCACAATTACGAAATCTTGACCACCTCAACTGTGCACGACCCCAAACGCATGGCGCTGTCCGTGCGCCGCATGATCGAGCGGCGCGTCGAAGGCGTCGCAATTGTCACGTTCGGTATGGAAGAAGAGCTGTTCGATGATCTCAAGTCGCGTCAGGTTCCGTTAGTCTTTATTGATGTTGGTCCCTCATTGCCGCGAATGAGCAATATTCGGATTGACTATCTCCAAGGTATTCGCCAAGCCGTTCAGCACTTGGCGGCGCTGCGTCACGAGCAGATTGCGTTCATCTCAGGTCCACTGACGCTGAAAACCGCGGTTGCCCGCGAACGCGCATTTCTGCAAGCGATGGAGGAAGTAGGGCTGCGTGTGGATTCCAAGTACGAGATCGAAGGACACCACACGATGGAGGGCGGCATTGAAGCTCTAAAACAGCTTCTCAACCTGCCGAAGCCACCCACGGCAGTGCTGTGCTCGAATGACATGACCGCGATTGGCGTCATGCGCCAAGCATATGAAGAGGGAATTCGGGTTCCCGACGATATATCGGTCATCGGATTTGACGATATTCGTCTCGCGCAGTTCATCACCCCTCCTCTGACGACTGTGAAAATGTCACAGACAGAGATTGCCCGTCTTGCTTTCCATGCGTTGCTCGCAGAGGTGCAGCGCAAAAGCCCCGCGCCTGATGGAAGCGAGTATGTCCTCCGAACCAGTTTAGTCTTGCGTGATTCCACGGCAATGGCCCCGAAATTCTCGCTGCAGCATCGCCGTGCCACTAATCGAAAGCGCGTCAAGGCAGCCATTGACGAGATCGCGTCGGGTCGGAGCGATTGATTCGGTGGTGGACAGTAGTTTTTTGGTGTTGGAACGCTTGCACGAACAAGTTTTGCCGGTTCTGGAATGTTGCTTGAACAGCTGCGAAAAGAGGTTTGTGAAGCCAATCTCGAATTGGTCCGTCGGGGACTGGTCCTCTACACCTTTGGAAATGCCAGTGCAATCGAGCGTGAGAGAGGTCTTGTTGTTATCAAACCCAGTGGCGTGCCTTACGAGAAGCTCACGCCCGAAGATCTGGTCGTGACGGATTTGTCCGGCAAGACAATCGAGGGGCGTTTCCGTCCATCGTCCGACTTGCCGACTCATTTGGTTTTGTACCAGCATTTTTCGAGTGTGGGCGGCGTCGCGCATACGCATTCCGAGTTTGCGACCGCATGGGCGCAAGCGGGTCGCGCTATCCCCTGTCTGGGCACGACGCATGCCGATTATTTCCACGGGCCGGTGCCAGTGACCTCGGATCTGACGGTGCAAGAAATTGCGCACGATTACGAAAAAAATACGGGGTTGGCAATTTGCAAGACTTTTCATGGATTAGATCCTGTCAGTGTTCCGGCCGTGCTTGTCCGGGGCCATGCACCGTTTTGTTGGGGCAAGAATGTCGCCGAGGCTGCTCACAATGCCGTCATTCTTGAGGCAATCGCTCGAATGGCTTATTACACGACAGCGCTAGAGAAGAATGCCGGGCCATTATCTTCTGCCCTGCACGATAAACATTTTTTCCGCAAACACGGAAGCAAAGCGTACTACGGCCAGGCGGGTCACAAGACAAGCTGATGTTACCGGCCGGATTGTGTTCTTAAGAGGCCCTGAATGCAGAACAAGATGACCATGGGTTTGATTGTTGGTAATCGTGGCTTTTTCCCGGGCCATTTG
>JASHRN010000070.1 GCA_030037335.1 Candidatus Acidiferrales bacterium
CGGTGGTGAAATGCTCGACGCGATTCTGGAGGCGAACTTCGCCGTATTCCACGCCTGCGCTGTTGACTGCCTCGGGGAGGCCGTCGGTGAAAATGACGATTAGGTCGCCGGGCGAAATGGCCCGAGATTCGGAAAGATATTCGGCATGGGCATCGATCCCGAAGGGAACGGTTCCGACCGAGAGACGCTCGACGGATCCGTTCGCATGGCGAAGGAACGGTGGATTGTGACCCGCATTGACGTACTGGATGCTGCCGGAAGACGAATCGTACTCCGCGATGAAAGCTGTGGTGAAACGCATCCCGGAGAGACTGTGGTCGCAGGCATAGCGATTGAGTCCGCGCGCGAGCTCATCAAGATTGCCCGGCCGGGCGGCGAGCGCGCGAATGCTGGCCTGAAACGTGGCCATGAGAAGCGCGGCGGGAACGCTTTTGCCGGCGACATCAGCGACAACCATCAGCAGGGATTGGCCGGCGTAGCCTTCGGGACCCGGGCGAAGAAAAGCATCGTAGTAATCGCCGGCAACAGTGTTCTGCGGACGCATAGCGAAGGCGAGATCGACGCCGGGAACGACAGGAGGGCTGGCGGGAACAAGCCAGTGTTGAATCTCGCGCGCGATTTCGAGGTCGCGCTTCATGGTCACGCGGTCAGCGAGCTCTAACGCGAGAAGAAGAAAGAGCAGAGCAGCTCCGAAGCCGCTCGTGTTGAAAACAAACTGCTGGTCACCAAAATGAAAATTGAAGTCAAGGAACAAGAGGATGCAGGCGACGAGCAAAACGACGCGTCGCGCCGGCGTGAGTTTCATCAGCATGGCTTGGAAAAATGCCCAGACGATGTGGAAACCGCGCTTCCAGCGCTCGCTCTGGTTTATGGATTCCCAATCGACATCATGCGCGTAGAAAGAATATGTTGAGCGCGCGTCAGCCTTCATCTGGCCCCAGAGCTGATCGATGGCCATGCCTTCGGTGACGCGCGACCAGTAGCTTTGCGAACCGTTGCCTTTGCGTCCGCCAGGCGGAGACGTTCCAGGTGGCGGAGAGTAGCTGGTTCCTGTGGAAGACATGATGGAATTATACGGCAGAGAGGAAAAGCGCGCTCAGATTACACAAACGAGACGCAGAGCTAGTGGTCGCGAGGAGCACAAAGAGAGCCGCCGAGCTGGAGCTTCGAGAATCCGAAGCGGTCGCGGAGGCGGTCGGCGGCCTGCGCGAGGCGTTCAAGCTTTTGGCGATGCGCGGAGTCGAGCAGTTCGAGCTGTCCTGTAGCGGAGGAGCAAGCGAGGAATGACGAGAGCGCGATTCCGACCAGGCGAAGTTTGGCGGAGCCGTTCCATGCGCTGCGCAGAAGATCACGAGCGGCGGAGAGAATGGCGCTATCGAGATCAGCGGGCGAGGCGAGAGTGCGGCTGCGAGTAATGGTGCGGAAGTTGGAGAAGCGCAGCGTAAGCGTAATAGTTCGGCAGAAGAGGCCGGCATCGCGAAGGCGCTTGCCGGCCTTTTGCGCGAGAAGGCTCAGAGTGCTTTCGATAGTTTCGCGATCGGAAGTATCTTCACGAAACGTGCAGTTGTGAGAAATGGATTTGGGTTCGGCATCGACGAAAAATTCGTAAGTGTCGTCGCCGCGCGCTTTGCGATAAAGCGCCGAGCCCCAGCGGCCAAACATTTCCTCAAGACGTTCCAGAGGAACGGCGGCAAGTTCCTGAACGGTGTGAATCTGAGCGGCAGAGAGGGCCGATTCGGTGACTTTGCCGATGCCGGGAATTTTTCGCACGCTCAGAGGCGCGAGGAAAGCGGCTTCTGCTCCCGGGGGAACCCAGACGAGGCCGCGAGGCTTGGCCTGATCGCTGGCGACTTTGGCGACAAGGCGTGTTGAAGCAAGGCCACCGGAGCAGGGCAGTCCGGTGGAGCGCGTAATTTCGGCAAGCAGGCGGTGCGAGGCGGCAAGCGAAGGGCCGAGGATGCGTTCTGTGCCGGTGAGGTCGAGATAGGCCTCGTCGATGGAGGCCATTTCGACGATGGGAGAATATTTCGCGAGGATGGCGGCGACGCGGTCGCTCCATTGCGAATAGAGCTCGTGACGATTGTCGAGGAAAACGGCGTGAGGGCAGAGCTGGCTGGCGATGCGCAGCGGCATGGCGGAATGAACACCGAATTTGCGCGCCTCGTAGCTGGCGGAAGTGACCACTCCGCGCTGATTTTTTTGGCCACCGACGACGACAGGAAGGCCGCGGAGGTCGGGGCGCTCGAGGAGTTCGACGGATACGAAGAACGCGTCCATGTCGACGTGGAGGATGGAGACGTTCTCGCGCTCGAGCGGCTTGGAACCGGGGAGTAGCGCGGGACTCGGTGGTTCGTGTTTCGCGCGATACTGGGCCAGCTTGGGCATGCGGAATCCTTTGTGAAGAATGATACATGGATTTTGGTGAGAGAGCCGCTGCGCGATTCGGCGTTCGTGGAAGTCAGGCGCGTTGAGCGGACAGGACGCGAGGGATGCCGGCGAGGTCGTTGGCGACGCAAACATTCTTCCATGAAGCGGAGTCAAGGAAGGGCTGAATTTTGTCGCGTGCGCCAAAGCCGATTTCGAGCACAAGAAATCCGTCCGAACGAAGGCGCTGCGCCGCGAGACCGATGAGACGAGGATAAATTTCCGTTCCGCTTGGACCAGCGAAGAGCGCCTGCGGAGGCTCATGCCGGCGAACTTCAGGTTGGAGCTGCGATTTTTGCGCCTCGGCGACGTAAGGGGGGTTGCTGACGATAATGTCGAATGATTGCGCACTGGCTCCGCCCGATGGCAGGAGATCGCATTCGATGAAATAAATTCGCTCGGAGACGGAATGGCGCTGCGCGTTGCGGCGCGCGACTGCGAGAGCGGCGGCCGAAATATCGGTGGCATGAATTTCGGCGAGGGGCAATTCAATGGCGAGCGCGACTGCGATGCAGCCGGAGCCGGTGCCGATGTCGGCGATGCACAACCTTTCTCGGCAACGTTCGGGGCCGAGACGTTCGAGGGCGACTTCGATGATGTGCTCGGTCTCGGGACGAGGGATGAGCACCGCGGGCGTGACTTCGAATGGCAAACCCCAAAATTCCTGGGTGCCGGTGAGGTATTGCGTGGGCACGCCGCGCGCGCGCTGCGCTACCAAATCGAAAAATTTATCTGCGAGATCCGTCGTGAGCGGCGCTTCAGGATGGGAATAGAGCCAGGCGCGGTCGCGTCCGAGGATACGCATAAGCAGGAGCTCCGCGACAAGAGAATGCGACGGCGTGGCCGCCTGCGCAAGACGAGCGATGGCTTGGCGCAAAGCGCTTTGAACCGTTACCGCAGTTTCGAGTTTGGCATGCGAATTCATCAGGATTTTCCGGCGTCGCCATTGTCGCTCAGCTCGCGCTTGAGCCGTTCGGCTTCGAAATGCGTGACGAGGCCGTCGACCAGCGGACCGAGCTTGCCGTCCATCACTTCCGTGAGCTGATGGAGCGTGAGGCCGATGCGGTGGTCGCTGACGCGGTTCTGCGGAAAATTGTACGTGCGAATTTTCTCAGAGCGATCGCCGGTTTTGATCTGGCCGCGGCGTTCGGCGGCTATCTGCTGATGCTGCTTTTCCTGCTCCATTTCATAAAGGCGGGTGCGGAGGACGCGCATGGCCTTGGCGCGGTTTTTGATTTGCGATTTTTCGTCCTGCTGAGAGACGACCAGACCAGTGGGAATGTGTGTGATCCGCACAGCCGAGTAGGTTGTGTTCACGGACTGACCGCCCGGGCCGGAGGAGCAAAAAGTATCAATGCGAAGGTCCTTGGCCTCGATCTTGATATCGATTTCGTCAGCTTCGGGTAGAACGGCAACCGTCGCCGCGGAAGTGTGGATGCGTCCCTGCTGTTCGGTAGCTGGAACGCGCTGGACGCGATGGACGCCACTTTCGTATTTCAGCTTTGAGTAGACTTTTTGACCCTGAATGGCGGCGATGATTTCCTTTACGCCGCCGATCGAAGAAGGCGAGCTTTCGAGAACTTCGACGCGCCAGCCCTGGGATTCGGCGTAACGCGAGTACATGCGGAAGAGCTCGCCAGCGAAAAGAGAAGCCTCGTCGCCGCCGGTGCCGGCGCGAATTTCGACGATGACGTTTTTCTCGTCGTTGGGATCGCGCGGGAGAAGAAGAATTTTCAGTTCGCCTTCGACGGCTTCGCGGCGCGATTCGAGAGTGTGCTGCTCCTCGTGGGCCATTTGCTTCATTTCCGCGTCTTCGGCTTCGGCAAGAAGCTGCTTGGCGCCAGCGAGGCCTTTCTCGATGTCCTTCCATTCGCGGTATTTCAGGACGATTTGCGAAAGGTCGGCGTGCGTCTTGGCGAGCTTCTGGTAGCGGGTGGAGTCTGCAAGGACTTCGGGCGAGGAAATCTCGCGGGTGAGCTCGTCGTAGCGAGACTCGATTTGGTCGAGTTTTTGGAACATATTTGTATTGCTCATCGAGATCTCCGGCAAAACGCAATCCACTGGCAAATTTAACTGGCGATAGATGATGATTCGACGTCGAGGGGACGAGAAAAACCGGTGTGATCGAAAACCGTGCGCGACGCGCTAATAGAAAGCGGTGAACATTTCTCTTGTTTGGATGCAGGATAAACACGGAGCGATTCGATGTCAATAAAACGAAATTGGCGGTTTCCCTGAGCGCGGAGGATCAGCGTGAGTTGTTCAGTGCGAACGGCTGTACTACGATACGGCGCGGACACAAACTAGAAATGAGCGAAGGGCAACGTCAATGCGGCGCGGGTGAATCCGACGCAGGAATGTTGTGGGACTTTTGGTATCCGGCGCTGCGGTCAAATCAACTGAGCGGCCGCAAGCTGCGAAAAGCAATGCTGCTCGAAGTGCCGCTGGCGATCGGGCGCGATGCACACGGAAAGCCATTTGCGTTACGGGACGTTTGCCCGCATCGCGGGATGCCGCTTTCGTATGGCGAATTCGACGGTGAATGCGTCGAGTGCAGCTATCACGGATGGAAATTCGAGGCGCATACCGGGCAGTGCCGCGAGATTCCCTCGATCACTTCGGATTCGAAGCTGCGACCAGAGCGAATCTATGCCGGCGCTTTTCCGTGCGAAGAGCGCGATGGATACATTTGGGTTTATATGACAGCTCCGGATTCACCGCGCGCGGAGGAAACGCCTGTTCCTGCACCCGAGCTGCCGAAATTTGGCGCACGCTACAGCATCGCGCATTTGTCGGCGGAGATGCCGGTGCACGTGGACCATGGCGTGATTGGGCTAATGGATCCGGCGCATGGGCCGTTTGTGCATCAATCGTGGTGGTGGCGGAGCCGAAGAAGCATTCATGAAAAGCAGAAGCAATTCGAGCCGATTCCCGCAGGATTTCGGATGAGCGCGCACGCGCCGTCTTCGAATAGCTTGCCTTACAAAATATTGAAGCTGATTACGGGCGCGCCGGTCACGACGACAATCGATTTCACGCTGCCGAGCTACCGATTTGAACAGGTGCGCTCAGGGGATCTATGGTTTTCCAGCCGCGCGGTGGTCACGCCGGTGCGGCGCGACTTGTGCCGATTGGATTTTTGCGCCGCGTGGAACGTGCTGAGATTTTTCCCCGTGATCGGATTCATTCTGCGCGTGCTTGGGCCGCGATTCATCGCGCAGGATACCGACACAATGACAAAGCAAGCCGAGGGGCTGAGGTCGAATCCTCATTTGATGCTGATCGACGATGCGGATCGTCCGGCGAAGTGGTATTTCCAGTTGAAAGCGGCGCATCTGGAAGCGAAACGCAGCGGAGGAACAGCGCCGCATCCAATGGAGGGACCTGTCACATTGCGTTGGCGTTCGTGAATGCCCCCACGACCGCGCTGAATTATGCGGCGCTATCGCTCGATGGCACAGCGAAGGCGCGGTGAACGCGAGAAAGAACCCACGCGGTGGCAACTCCGGCGGGCGCGGCAGAGAATGGCAGCCAACGATGATTGAAACCAACAAAATTGGGACCAGCCAAGGGTCCCGAGATCCATAATCGCCAGCCGCTTCCGTGAAGAATTTGAGAAGAAGAGAGCCAGCCTAAAAGGGCGGTCAGCGCCGGAGCGAGAATCGCGCCGCCCACAAGCCACTGCCAGGTGCTCTTCCAGTGCATGCCGTTTGCGGCGCAACGCAGGAAAAACGCGAAGAGCAACGCCGTGACCGCGCCGAACATCAGCGAAAGAAAATAAATATATAAGAAAAATGAAACGGTGGCCGATCGCGCGGGATGCAGCTCATTCGCCAGCCAAATCGTCGCGCCCATGAAAAAGCAGCCGCAGACCCAAGCTGCCAGGTAATACGCCAAACTGCCGCGACGGGTCATATGCGGCGCTGGACATTCGGAAAATCCTGCCAGACCTTCACGCCGCAGAAGTGCGAGCCCTCAGTGCAGATCGGCGTGGTGATGCCAGCGCGGAGAAAGCAGGGCGGGCCAATGTAAGGAGCGAGTTGAGGAAAAACGGCGCGCAACTGTTCAATTTCTTCCATGGAGGCCTTGTAGATCTCTTCCTGAGCGTTGAAGCAGGTGCGCATGGTCCATTTATGAAGCAGATGCAGGAGAGAGCCGGTTTCAACCAAGCGAATCGCTTTGGCGTTGGGCAGAAGGTAAAGCGCGATTTCGGCGGAGACACCGCAGTCGAGCAATTCGTTTTTCGCCGCCCAAGCTTCGGTCATTGCCTGTTCGTAAATTTCGCGCGCCTGCCGATTTTCGCGGATAAGCATGGGCGTGATGTAGTCGGGCGAACGTGTGTCAGCTAGCGTAAGCAGCGGGCGCGAACCGGGAATCATGCGGTGGCGCTGGTCCTGGCTATCGGCCGTATGGCTGATTTTTTTGGCAAATGTGAAATTGGCGTGCTGCAAGGCGCGCATGATGGGAGCGTGCACGCCGATGTTGATCAGCTCACGGCGATAAGGATTGCGAGAAGGATTCAGCAGCCGATCAATCGCCTCGAGGTCCGAGCAATTCTCTTCCGTAAGTCCAAGAACCGCTCGACAGGAAGACGCGGCAATCTTAAGAGCATTCGACGAATAATCGACGAGCCTGGAAATGCGGCCCGCGAGCTGACTGTCAAATTCTGCAGCGAAGGATTCTCCCGAAGAGCTGGGCATTGCGCCGGCCCATTCTGGCAAATCCTCCATCGGCTCGGTCTGAAATCGATCGAAAAACTGCGGATCGACTTCGCGAGCGCGTTCGACCATTTGAGAGATGACCGCGCGCGACTCTGCCGGAGTGTCGCAGGCGGCCTGCAGGCGCCACAAACGGTGCAATACGATCCCTGAGATGGTGTGGACCATCGTAGTGAACGCAGCAACGGGAAGAACATAGCGGGCAACTTCGATGGAGCGCTTTCCGGCCGCCGCTTTGATTTTTTCGAGGCGGCGTGGATGAGACATTGGACCAATGTGCCAAATGTCGCCGAGAATGCGCGCGGCTTCGGGCTCCAGAATGCAGGCCAGTTCGCGATAATGCGCCCACGCGCGGGCAACAGCGCTCTCGTAGAGCGCGCGTTCGGTAGCGCCAAAACGGGCATTCCCGGGCGGAACATACGCCTGTGGCCGATCCAGGCGGACATAGCGCTGGCTTTGCTGTTCGGAGTTATAAAACGGATGCGCGTGCAGGAAAGACCACACAAATTGCCGGCTTACGTTTTCAAGCCCGAATTCAAAATGCGCGTGCTGGTAAACGGTGTGATGTCCGCTGTAAAAGGTAGCAGCGCCAATATTGGTGCGCTGCTTTTCGGTGACCTCCTCCGGCTGAATCAACCGCGGAGCGTAGCAAGTGCGCGCCGCGGCAATGGCGGAATCGTAGGGATGCGCGAAAGCATTTCGCAGAGTGACGCGCGGAGCGGCGGTTTCTACAGAATCAGCCGGAAAAGCAGACATCGGCATCGCCATAGGAAGAGACATTATCGCAATTGCACCGCTTGCGTCGCAAGCGAGTACGTGAATGATACGCGAGTCCTGATCGGAAGCGTCACATCAAGCCAAACTCTGCGCGGATTTCGATCTCCAGCCAAGGTCGTGACCTGTGCTGACCTATACTCAGCGGTACCAAGGTACCGTTGACAGTGGCGAGCTCAGCCGCTACCGTGGCGGGGACAACTGAATCGAGGCTCTGGTCAACTCCAGGAACGGAGGGGTGTACTGTTTAGGCACACGGCCTAAACATTTCCCCCTTGACAATACGAGACCACATAGAATCCGCCGAGCTGTAACTTCGAGCTCGGGGGGTTCCCATGAACAAGTGGTTGATGTTGGTGGTCTTAGTGTTGATGGTGCTGGTAAGCGCGTTCGGCCTTCGCAACTTGGCGGCCAATCAGGTGGCCACGCCAGTGGTGGCGGTGAACACGGGCAATCCAGTCCCTGTGATGCCGGATGGGAAGCTGCTCGCGAACACGGGCAATCCAGTCCCTGTGA
>JASHRN010000071.1 GCA_030037335.1 Candidatus Acidiferrales bacterium
ACGAACTATAGTAGCGCAAGCTGCGCCGCTGCGTCTCCCGCCAAGAGGTTTCGCCAGATTCGAGGTCGCTTTTCTTGCATCTCCCGGTGAGTGTCTTAGGCCCCAGCCATTTTGCGTAGACGTTCATTCGCAAAATACTGGGCCTGCCCTTCTTCGAAGGCCCTCAGGGCGAGACTCGCCACGAATTCGGGCTTGTCGCCCTCAGCATAATGAGCTGGAGGTCCGCCGCCAGCCGGTTTGCCCATCCTGTTCTTGCCGAAATTCGTCGCCGTGATGAACGGATAGACTTCGCTCACGACGATGCGGTCTTTTTCCAACTCAGCGCGTGCCGTGAGACTGAAACCAAGAAGCGCGCGCTTCGAACACGTATAAACGCTGTACTGAGGAAGAGTCATGAACGCAGTCCCGGAATTGATGTTCACAATGCTTCCTCCGCCTTGCGCCCGCATCAATGGAATCACCGCCTGTATTGCGACGATTGGCCCTAGCACGTTGAGGTGAAAAATTTCATCGAAGAGCGCTGGTTCGATTTCTTCTACGGAGGCCGCATAGCCGCGTCCCGCATTGTTCACGAGCCCGTCGATACGCCCGTAATGCTCATGCACGCGGGCTACGGCTTCCCGCACGCGCGCAAACTGGGTCATATCCGCAGTGACGGCCAGGCTGCCGGGAAGCTGCTGCGCCAGGTTTTGCAGCACATCGGTGCTGCGAGCAAGAAGCGCGACCTTCGCGCCGCGATTCGACAAAGCAGTCGCTGTCGCGAGCCCTATCCCCGATGACGCGCCGGTCACAATGAATACGTGATCTTTGATTTCCATCGCCCTCCTACTTGATCCTCCTAATTGCCGCTCTTTTGTAGAGACTGATTCTGCTGTCGGCTCGGCGTGCCTTTGCTCGCGCATCGCAAATACCAAATCAAAATCACGCCCAGAATAATCGATCCGAGCGCCGCCGTCTGCGCATTCGTCATTCCAAAAAATGACCGCGGATTGATGCGTATGAATTCCACTAGAAATCTCGCCACGCCGGTCAAAATTAAATACTGCGCGAAGACCATTCCGACGGGCGGTCGGTACCACAAAGAACCTGTCCGAGATCTGATATGCAAGAGCCGCTGTTTCCACTGATGTTTTATTGGGTGACGTCGAGCATCCTCCAGTAACGCCAATTCCTCGGGAGTTGCCGGACGGCTACTCGCGTGAAGAGTCGCGCTTTTCACTGTCTTCCCCTTCAATAGCGCCTGCAAGTGCGACCGCAACCTCGCCTGCCTTCCGTCCAGCTTCCATAGCCACCAAAAAATGAAAATCGCCACAATCAATTCATAAATCGGCGTGGGATGCACTTTCTGCGTCGTCGGCACCAGCCCGTGCGGGAAGCTCATGCCCCAGGGCAGGGAAGTCGGCTTGCCGTAATCTCCATCTCCGGAAACCAGGCACCCGATGCGTCCTAGTCCGTAACCCAGTGCTGCGGCGGGCGATGCCGCGTCAAACATCTCAAGCAATGGCACGCGATAGCGCCGTGCCATCCACACAAACGCCGCCACGCCTCCGATAAATCCGCCGAACCACGCGAATCCGTACTGGCTGATCAGCATTTTCGGATCAGCCATGAGCAATTTCGGCGTCTCGAACACGTGATACAGCTTCGCGCCAATCAGCCCTGCGATGCACGGAACCGCAATCAGCAAATCCGCTGGCGCTTGGATTCCGCGTCGCTGTACGTCTCGCGCCAGCACAAAATACGCCACGAACATCGCAATGCCCACGCACAGCCCGAAGCTCGCAAGCGTCACCGGCCCAATATGGATAAACGGCATCATAAATTTTCTTGCGGGGGAGGCTTTACGCCGCCCGTCGCATTATTGTCGAGCGAAACTAAGATTCGCAGTATACCTGAAGGATAGCGCTATCCAGCGTGGGCTGGTCGCATTGACGAACCCTGCTGAGGTTCTTCCTGAGTCATTGCCGTGCGGCCTCGACGAGCGTAAGATCCAAGCCATGAATTATCAACGCATCTGCAAAGTTACCGTGTGGATATTTTCACAAACAATTGTATCGGTGCTGGCCGTCGTCGCAATCGCCGGTTTTGCCGCCGTTCCTTGCGCTCATGCTCAAACGGCAAAGGACACTGCGGCTCGCGCGCAGGCCGCTGAACTGTTCGCGAAAGCACTCACCGTAAGTGACATTCGCGCGCCGGGCTCTCCGCCGTTCGAATTGCGCGGCACCATCAACATTCAAGCCACCCAAAAGACAAACGTCACAGGAACATATCTTCTCAAGTGGGTGTCCCCAACAAAGTGGCGGGAGGAAATCGGTTTTCATAATTACACACGCGTTCGCGTGGGAGGCGATAACGAATATTCGCAAACGCGCACAACTCCTTACGAAGTCGCACCCATTTTTCAACTGGAGCGAGGATTGGATTTCCTCCGAGCTCTTCACGTCTGGTCGAATCCTGCGGCTATCGCAGCCTTAAAAGAAGTCAAACTCCATCATGAACGGGCTAAAGGAACGGATCTTGACTGTGTGGCCCTGATACCGGGAGAAAAGTACTTGGTTTTAGACTATTGCTTTGATCCTGTCACCGGAACGGAGATAAGCAGTCAGCCGGGACCGGATGAGTATTCCGGCTTCATTTCCTTCGACGGAAAATATTTTCCACGTTCGATTCGCGCGGAAGACCTGTTTGACCTGCCCGTCACGTTCATCGTGAATTCGCTATCGCCGTTGACCAAGATAGATGTTGAGGATTTTCAAGCGCCGCAGGACTCGACGATATGGCAATCCTGCGAGAATCCTGACAGATTCCCAATCGCCAAACACACCATCTATCCTAAGTATCCCATGGCTGAGAGATCTCTTCAACTCGACGGCACAGTCGTCCTCTACGGTCTGATTGGAGTGGAGGGTCGCTTAAGCAATCTCAAGGTTCTTAGCACTCCTGATGAGGCACTCGCCAATTCCGTTTTAACGGCGGTTAAACAGTGGAAGTACGACCCTGAAACATGCAACGGCATCCCAGTTCCTACGGAAACCGTGCTTCACATTGGTTTTGCGCTTCCACCTGATCGTCGATACGTGCCTCTTTCCTGACCCTCAGCTTATTGTTATTACCGGGCGACCCGTAGCGATGCTGCCTTCAAACAATCTGATGTGAATTTCCGCCCAATTCCAAATGCACTTCGCCGATTCCGCCGCTGATGTGCACATTAATCGTGTTCTTCGTTTTGCCAACAGCATCATTCACGTAATCGTCTCCGTCGCGCTTGAAATCCGGCGCGTCCACGCTTCCCAGCCCGCCCTCGACGGTCACGCGCACGCCAATATCGCGCGGCAATTTCACGTGCACTTCCCCTACTCCGCCCTGAATCGTTGCCGACACGTCCTGCTTCCAGTCTCCCGTTAAATCGATCATCGAGTCGCCCGCGCCAACCTGCACGTCCAGGTTCCGCAAATCGAGTTCCGCCAGGTTCAGCGTCGAGTCGCCCGCGCCCATTTCAATCGCCAGTTCGAGCGGCACCTTGTCATTGAAGTGCAAATCCCACGTATACTTCACGCCGCCCATCGTTGTGTGGCCCGACTCTGGCTGCATCACCATCAGCGAGCCTTGCCCATCGTTCACACTGTAGCTGACGTCCGGTTTCCATTCCGGCACGTTGTACTCAATCGTCGCGTCCATCAGCTTTGACGCGCTCGAACTTCCGCCCGAAATCGTCAGTTCGCCCGCAGCCATTTTCAAATGCGCGTGCACGGACGTCGCGCCGCTCAGCGAAACGGACGGAGTTTCCGTCTGCGTCGGTCCGTAGTGCACCACGGGCCCGGGACCGCCGATGAAACATCCCGCCGCGCACAGCCCCAACGCTGCCGCTAGACTCGCCACCGCGGAATTTCTGATAAACTCTCTCTTTTTTCTCATTGCTCCTTCGTCGAACCGATGCCCATTCACGCCGCTGTCATTTAACTTCACGTAACTTCACGGAAAAATTGACACTTTCGCCTCGCCGAAACTCCTCGCACGGCCTGCATCCTACACAAAGAAACGCAGTTTCGCCCCGAAATGTTTCGGCTCAGCAGCTTTTTCGATCTCCAATCTGCCGTCCAGGAGGAGCATGTCACGAAATTTTTATACTGGCTGAACCTTCATCCTCGTACGGAATTTACCCGATACCCCGAGACGGGTGCTCGCAGTACAAGCGCTAGTTTGCCCTATGCCCTCTGGGGGAGTCCGGCCATTTACGACGTTGATCTTGTGCGCAAGCTGTGCCTTGAAATTTCTGCATCCACCGATCCGCAAAGAATCGATGACCTTCTGGGCCTTATACAGGCCATCATCAGCGATGATCATGACGAACTCCGCCTTCGCTTGAATTTTCTTCGTGAAAAATACGCTGCCGCTCTCGATTCCTCGAAAACACAGAATCCGGCGGCAGAATCTTGAAGGCCGCCAAACTCTCTCGTGCCGCGAAATTCAATTTTCAAGGAGAGTGTAGTCGAACTGATACGAATGTTTACCGTGCGCACCGATCTGAATTGTCATCGTACCCGCGATTCCCTTGAGCTCGCCGCTGCCTGAATCCGGCACCACGGTCACACTCAATTGAAGCGCGCCATGACTCATCGTGCCACTGTGCTGCAGTACAAAACTGCCGCGCCGCCCATCGAGCGTTCCCGTCACGCGTTCCATCGCAACGTATCCTGCCGAGCCTTTCACGTCCGTACCCGCTGTGAGCATCTCGCCTTCGCTCGTACCTTCCAAATCGCCGTGAATCGTTTTCGCAAGCGTCCATCTTCCGAGCGTCGAGCCATCGGCTTTGTCGTCCGGCGCCGCTTGAGTCACCTTCGGTTCGAATGTCCCTTTTGCGTGATGGCTCACCGATTTCCCTCCGTTTGAAGTTTGTCCCATCACTGTCCGCGCAACACGGGTCGGCCGCGTAACGCCCGCCCATAACATGAAAAGAATGCCCGCCGTCGCAAACGCAAGCCCCTTCCGCATCACCCCTCCTGTTCGTGCGGCATTATACCAAGACGATTTCCGTGATTCGGAGCTGGTCCTAAAACTAATCGTGAAATTCGGCTTTCCATTTTGGATAAAATATAAATACAATCCTCCTGCTATTCAGGAGGCCTCCATGTCAGCTCGCCCGTCGTCTCGCTTTATCTCGCTTTGCTTTGCCCTTGCGCTTGCCATTGCCGTCTTTCTTCTTCCATTCTCCGCCCGCGCCCAGGGGCGCGAAGCTCCCGGCCACTCCATCGGCAAAGTCTCCATTCTCGGCAAGCTCATCCTCGTGGAGCTCAATCCCGGCGCGCTCGGCAACGAAAATCTCTTCGATCTCAACCAGCGCACGCTGCGCTTTACGCCCGACGGCTCCGGCTATCGCGTCGAAAATCTCCCGCTTGAGTGGGACGCGGGCTTCGGCGATCAAATCAAAAATCCCAATGTCGATCTTCACAATTTCTCATTCCCATTTTCTGGCAAAACGTGGGATTCGATTTCCGTGGGCGTCACCGGTTCGATTCGCTTCGGTCCCGCCCCGCCGCCCGCATTCGATTCAGGACTCCCCGCTGGCTTCCACATGCCAGACTTTGGCGGCGTTTCCGTCGCGCGATTTGCCGCGCTTGGGGAAGCGGCCGGCAATCTCGTCAACACGGTTCCGGCGATCTGCGTTTTCTTCAAGCCGCGCATGTCCGGCGATCGCTACATCAAGGAACTTGATGATCGCGTTGTCGTCACGTGGGATTTGACCGAGCCTTACGGGAACATTCAGGATTTCTCGTGGTACAAGACTGTGAATCAATTTCAAGCCGTGCTCCACAAAGACGGCGTCATCGAAATGTCGTACAAGCAAGTCGCCGCGCGCGACGCGATCATTGGCGTCTACCCGCTCATCTCCAGCGGCGAAGAAAAATCTCTCGCCACGCTGACCAATACCGCCGGCAATTCTTCCGCGCCCGCGAATCTCAATCTTCAGAGCGTGCACTTTTCCGTCGTCGATGGGATTTTTCTGAAAGTGAGCTTTGAAACTTCCGGCGCTGTTTTGCCCGAAGGCGATCCCGGCGCAGCGGGAACCGCCTATCGTGTTCATTTCGCCGCGCCAAAATCATCCGCGTCTGCTTTGGCGGCAAACTCAGCGTCCAGCGGCGCTGACTGGGTTATCTTCGGCTTCGCCCCGCGCCGCGCAAATTCAAATCGCGGCTCGCGCTATGTCGCATTCGGTCCCGGCCTCTCGCGCCACGTGGACGTCAGCGGCAACACAATTTCAATTCAAGGAACCCTGCCTTCTTCGCTGCGCGGTCTCCGCGAAATTTCCGTTTCTGCCAATACAGCTTCGTCTTCCGGCGGTTCGCAGCAGATCGTTTCGGAAATTCCCGCAGCTCCCGTGAAACTCGAAGGCCTTCGCAATCCCGAAGTTCATTTTTCTTCTCTCAAGCCCAACGCGGGTCCATTTCCTGTCGCCTACGAGGCTTTTCATTATTACAATCTCCCCAATAATCGTGACCTGTCATGCACCGTGATCAAAGCGCTTGGCGACAAATTCGATTTCCTCGTCTACTACTCCGATTTCCGCGTGGACAATCAGGAAGCCGGAACTCCCAGCGACGGCCCGTTCGGCTCAACCGGCCCAGCCGTCACCGGCATCGGCAACGTACAAACGCCGCAAGGCCTCGCCTCCTACTGCACTCCGGGTCGCTTCCAGTGGGCCTTCGTCCAGCCCGTTTACTCCGGCGCAATCCAGGCGCAGGAATATCCGCCCGCCGACGCGCCCATCGGCGACTCGCGCGACATCACTTTCTACGAAAAGCAGCTCGCGGAAATTTCGCCGAACGGCAAAATGCCGCCTTACATGTACGCCATGTCGCAAGTCGGCCACGAACTGGGCCATCGCTGGGGCGCCTCGCTCGCTGCAAAAGTCGGAAACGAAACCATTCAACTCGGCGACCCGTATCATTGGCTCATGGGCCTCCAAGTCATGGCTCCTTTTCCTTACGTCCGTCCTACGGAAGCCTCCATCATGGGCGGCGGCGTCTGGCAGGATAATTTCGACGGCACCTACACCCAGCTCGACGACAATTACTTTGTTCCCGCCACCGGCTACGGCTTTCTCGATCTCTACGCCATGGGCCTCATTTCTCCTGCCGAAGTCCCCGATTTTTTCCTCCTCCGCAATCTCAAACCCGTCGGCGTGGACGCGAACGGCCATCGCATCTTCAAAGCCGACCGCACCAAAATTACTATTCAGGACGTCATCGCCGCCGAAGGCCCGCGCGAGCCTGACGTGAATCATTCGCAGCGCCAGTTCAATACCGGCATGGTCATCATGGTTCAGCACGGCATGAAGCCCACCGCGCGCCTGATCAACGAGACCAACGGCATTCGTGAGCAATGGATAAAATATTTCTCCATCGCCACCGGCCGCCGCGCCTCCATGACCGCGAATCCCAACTAGCGCCTCGCAATGTGTTTCGTTTTAGAATGCTGATTAATCAGTGATCGCTCGGAGTTGGCTCTTCTATCTGCACTCCATATGTTGCAGCTGCATCCTCGATCCTCGCTGTCGCTGCAGCCACCTTGTCTTGCGGGCCAGAAACATTTAACTGGAATTCTGTTCCTGCCGGATACTGCTCGATCTTGCTCAGCAGGGATGCCATATCCATCTCAGAATATTGATGGACCGTCGCCTGCATCAGCCCTTCTCCTAAGAAGTTCACATCCAACTCAACTGGCGAACTCCATTGCCACTGTTTCACACTCTCGCGTTCTTGTCCGAAAGCCAGATCCTCTAGCGCTCGAATTTGGTCATTTGTGAGAAGCCATCCCTGAGCCTTGCCAATCGCTTCGACGAGTGCAGCCCCGAATTCCATCGCTTCGCTCACATCTTTCTTCGCGTCCGGCCGGTAAACTGCCAACTCATCCGCGCGTCCGGCCCACTGCACATGAAATTGCTTCAGCCTTTGCCACAAGGCCTTCTCTGCCTCTGCGTCGCCGTACCTCGATAGCGCCTCCGCTGCCTGTCCCGCCCGCCACAGGTCCGGCCCATTCATCCGCGCAATGATTCCCGGCTCGACCTCATTCCAGCGCTTCATCTTGACCACCGCGGGAAGGGAGTTCTCCATACAGGCGCTCGGTGCCACCGCCAGCCGCTTGACTCCGTAGTCCGGGTCTGTATGCAAGAAATACAGCACGAAGCCATCTTCCGCTTCGCAATCCCAGGTACCCACGGAGCTCTGGTAGATCTCTTTCACCTTCGGAAGTATTGCTTTCGTGGCGTAGCGCCCCGTCAATTGCGCGTCCAGATCCGTCGTTGGGCTGTTTTTTACCGCAAGACGTGCTGCAAGCATTTGGTCGAATTGCGGCAAAGTCTCGTCTGGCAGCCGAGTAAGAGTTGTACTTTTTACTGCGGGCGTCCCGTCCTCAAGATGCGGCTGCTGAATCTCCTTCAGAAAAATCGGTCTTGCTATGTCGGGGTCCAAATCGTAGAGGCACTCAAAGACGAGATCCCGCAAACCTTGGTACTTTATATCCGGCTCCTCCGCTATTTTCTCCAATGGTGCAACCATCGTCGGAATCTTCAACCGTTCCCAGGAGGAAGTCAGCAAGTCCCACTGCCCATCTTCGGACAAACTCACAAACGTCGACGCGATCAGTTCGGGTGGGATGCTTCTGAGCAGTCCACTATCTTCCGGCGATGAAGAAGCCTGTTGCAGCAGCGCTTTCACCGTTTCCGCTTTCGCCGGCCCAAACTTGCTTGCCACCAGTGTCGCTGCCTGATCATAAAGCGCGTCTTGCAGAGCAGCATATTTCTCATCCTGATTTTTGCGTTGCTTCTGCCAAGCCTGCTGTGCCTGCGCATCGTCTTTGGGATAAGGTGGAAGCGGCTTGTTCGCGAGCTGGAATTTCAGTTTCGTTAAGATATACAGGTAACTTCCCGTTAGCGCCGTGTTCGGAGCGCTCATCTCCTTCTCAAGCTCATCCACCGCTAGGCGCTGATAAGGCGAACCCGCCAACCCTGCCACCTCATCCCAGTCGCCATCGCCTGAAGCCGTGCCTATTAGGTGCACTAGCTCCCGCGCGGAGTCTGGTGTGTCCAAATAGCGCAACGTCCGCAACGCTTCCTCTTTTTCATCCTTTGTAGTCGAGTCCATGTTCAGCGTGGCCACCGCTGCGCTCAGCGTTTGCTGCTGCCACGCTGGGTCGGCAGCAACTATGTCGAATTCCAGGGTGTTCGATTGCAATTCGACAGGTTCGTTCCGAGTTGCAGCGCGGCGACTGACCCGCCAGGACGTTACATACAGGGTGTAATGCCCTGGCTTATCCAGCGCGACCCATTCGTTCAAGTCTTCATGCACGACGTATGGTTGGCTCGAAAGAGTTTCCGCGCTGCCCAGACCACCTCCCATGAATACGCCAAGCGAGTAGTATTTCTGCAAGGGGTCACGTCCGGGCGGATTCACATGAAACTGCTCTATATCGAGGCGGCCACTGCGGTCATAATCGCGGGTGCTGATGTCGTATGTATCAGGCGCGAGCGCCCGGAAAGACAATTCGACGGGGATAATTTCTCCCACATGGAAGGTCGTCGTTCCGTTCGCAAACGAGATCGTTAGGGATGCACCATCATCTCCCTGCGCGTGTAGAGGCGCAGCCAGTGCGGATATCGTTAGAACCAATGCCAACCCAGCCGCTCGCAAGAGGTGACTCCTCCGTTTGAACGATACGCTGACCCTTACTATTTATTTGACGCTTTCTCGACGCCGGATGTTCCCAGCTAGCGTTACGTTGCAGTAACAGGCACCGCCTTATCATCATCCCGCGCATGCGATAAATTAGCCGCCTTTCACCGAAGACTCGCAATGGGACTGGCAAAGGCGCGCGCCAGATTGGTCGATTTTCCTTGACAATGTATTTATAATGTGGTACATAATAGACGAGTCTGGGCGCTGAAGACTTCATCGCTCACGACGAGCCGCCGCTTCGGCGGCTTTCGCATTTTATGGGCGCTGGGAGATTCTAATCGTGGAAATATGGAAAATTAGAAATTGATGCAACTCACTGAAAACAAACGACCGAACCCATTTCTAATCGCGGAAATTTCCGCTTTTAGAAATTTGGCGTCGTCGCCGGACGCCAGCCTCCGACCGAGCACTCGACGCGTTTTGGCTCGTCACCCGTCACTAGCCACTCGCCACTGCCTTTCTAATCGCCAGACCCTACAAAAATTAGAATCCGGTCTAACTTACACAGAACAAACACTCGAACCCATTTCTAATCGCCAGAAAAACGCATTTTCTCCGAAATGTTCGTCTATTTTCCACCATGCCCTTACCGTCCTTTCCGCTTCAGTCGCCTCGTATGCATCCGGCGACGTCCGCATTGCAACGCGGCATGCCTTGTCAGCGTCGCGTCCCTGCGGTAGATTAGCCGCCTTCACCGGAGACTCGCAATGGCATCCGCCCAGCCACACGCGAAACTGAATCTGTCGCGACGCACGCAGCCGAGCGTCCAGTCGGGTGAGCGAATGAAAATCCTGTTGCGCCGCGCTGCGATCCGCAAACGCGTACTCGCCGTAGCTCGCGAAATCACTCGCGACTTTCGCGGCGAGCGCGTTCACCTGATCGGCGTGCTGAAAGGTGCCTGCATTTTTCTTTCCGATTTGATCCGCGAAATCAATTTGGAAACTTCCATCGACTTCATGGCCGTCGCGAGCTACGGTAAACGCAAAGAATCCTCCGGCCAGGTTCGCCTGAACAAAGACCTCGACAGCAGCATCGCGGGACTCAACGTCATTCTCGTCGAAGACATCCTCGACACTGGCCTGACGCTGAGCTATTTGTGCCGCATTCTTCGCCAGCGACGGCCGAAGTCGCTGAAAATCGCCGCGCTGCTCGACAAACCTTCGCGACGAATCAAAAATATTTGCGCCGATTATGTTGGATTCACGATTCCGAACGAATTTGTCGTGGGCTACGGCCTCGACTACGGCGAACGCTATCGAAACCTGAAAGACATTTGCGTCATTGAAGCGCCGCGCGAATAATGCGCGAACACAAAACGCGGCGAAGTAAATTCGCCCGCCTCTGTTTCGATATTGAGGCCACCGCGCTGCTCAATGGACAGTGCGCTTCTGCACCGTTTGCTTCGAAGCGAGCGAAAATCGCGTCTCCGTTTCGCCGCCATCCAGCACGAGACGCGCAACATATTCGCCCAGCGCAGGCCCATGTTTGAATCCATGCCCCGAGCCGCCGCCGACCAGCCATACATTTTCCAAATCAGGATGCCGGTCGATCAAAAAATCTCCATTCGAGCTGTTCTCGTACTGGCAGACGCGCGACTCAATCACTGGCGCGTTGCGCAGGGCAGGGAATCGCCGCGCGACGTATTCGCGCACGAGCGGCAGTGTGTCGCCGGCCACGCGTTCAATCGAATCAGGATCGACGGCGGAGCCGTGAATATCGCTCGCTACCTTGAATCCGCGGCCCTCGATATCCGGAATGCCGTACGTTTCGCTCGTTTGGTCGAGCCACGTCGGAAAATTTCCCGCCGCATAGCTGCGGTCTCCCGGCGGAACGCCGAAAAAATAAATCTCCTGCCGCGAAGGAAAAATTCGTCGGCCCAGCAATTCAGGGAAGAGCTTTGCGAGCCACGCGCCGCAGGCAAAAACGTAATTGCGCGCCCGAAAATTCTCGCCGCTCCAGCTCGTCAAAGCGGAAACATGGCCCTTTCCTGCCGGCATTTCGATTTCTGCTACTTGATACGTGCCGCCGACGCGCTGAAATTCTTCGACCACTCGTTGCACGCCGCGCCGCGCCATCAGCGCGCCGCTCTCCGGCTCGTAAATTCCGAATTCGCCGTCCGCGACAGCGATCTGCGGGAAGCGCTTCTCGATTTCAGCGCGCGCGAGCGCCTTGTGCGGAACTCCCACTTTTTTGAGCGTTGCCAGCGTCTCTCTGGAATTCTGCGCGCTCTCTCGCCCAATCCAGAGGACGCCCGTGCGCTGAAAAATCCGCGCGCCGGTCTCCTCGTCGAATTTGCGCCACAGTTCGAGCGCCCGCTGCGACCATCGCGTGTAAATGTCGTCTGCGCCGTATCCCATGCGAATTATGCGCGTTTCACCGGAGGAGCTTGAGCGGCTATTGCCTGCCCCATACGCATCGACGAGCAGCACGCGCGCGCCATTTCGCGCCAGCGTGTACGCCGTCCACGCGCCAAACACGCCCGCGCCGACCACCATTACGTCGTATGTGTTTCCGTCCGCCACGGCTAAGTTCAAATAGCTCCGTTTCAAAAGCCTTGCTTGATAAGCTTCTCGATCGTAATTCGTTCAGGCACAGCGTGAACGCCGCCTTTCAGCAGGCTTTCGACGTATTTCGCGAGGATGTCACATTCGATGTTCACGACATCGCCCACCGTTAGCTGGCGCAAATTCGTCGCGGCATACGTATGCGGAATGATCGCAAATTCGGCGATGCCTTCGCGCCATCGCGCGACTGTGAGGCTGATGCCGTCGACCGCGAGTGAGCCCTTTTCCGCAACGTAACGCTCCAAGTGCTGTGGCACGCGCACGCTGAGCCACCGATTTTCGCCTTCTGGAACCACGCGCTCGACACGCCCAATTCCGTCAACGTGCCCCTGCACAAAATGCCCGCCGAGCCGCGCGCCCGCCGCCAGCGGCAATTCCAAATTCACAATGCGCCCGTTTGGCAGTTTGCCAAAAGAAGTCCTTTCCAGCGTCTCCCGTGAAAGATCCGCCCAGAAAAATCCGCGGCCATGTTCCACAACGGTAAGGCAGCAGCCATTCACCGCTACGCTCGCGCCAGCGGTCAGTTCATGGGCAAGCTCTTTTGCCTCGGTCAGATTGATTTTCAGCCGACCGCCTTCGTCATTGCGAGTCAGGCTGTCGATCTTCCCGAGGTGCTCAACGATTCCCGTAAACATCGTGAAAGTATCCTTCCACCGCAAAATCTGGCCCAAAGCGATGTAGCGAGATATTTGTCAGTATCGGAATTCTATTCGTATCGCGCGCTTGGCGGCGAGCCACCGGCACATCCGACGTCCCCAGAATGCGCGGCGCATAAAACAAAATCATCTTGTCAACTAAGTTCGTATCGAGCATTGCACCATTCAATTCGCTTCCAGCCTCCAAAATCACGCTGAGAATTTCCCGCCGGCCAAGCACGCGCAAGACTGCGCGCAAGCCTACACGACCTTTGCGCCCGCGAATGCAAATGACCTCCACGCCGCTATTTATAAGTCGCGCCGCCTTAGCGGAAGTTAGCTTCTGTGTGGTGAAGACAATTACGTCCTCGTTGCATGACTTTACAATGGTGCTTCCCGACGGCATTCGCAATTTCGAATCGACAATCGCGCGCACCAGCGGCCTTCGTCTTGGCAGCCCCGAACGGTCCGTCATACGTGGATTATCAACGAGCACCGTGCCAATCCCCGTCAGCAGCGCATCCGAAGCATGTCGCAGCCGGTGCACTTCTTCGCGCGATTCCGGCGAAGTAATCCATGTCGTGCTGCCGCGCCGCGCAGCGATTTGACCATCAAGCGTCAGTGCGCTCTTCAGCGTCACGAAAGGCATGCCTGTACGAATCCATTTCGCAAATGCTTCGTTCAGCCGCTTCGCATCTTGTTCGCGCACACCAACGCACACTTCAATTCCCGCTTTTCGCAATTCGCGAAATCCGCGCCCGGCCACTTTGAGATTCGGATCCTCCATCGCCGCCACAACGCGCTTGACTCCTGCCTCGATAATCGCTCGCGTGCACGGCCCGGTGCGCCCCGTATGACAGCAAGGCTCAAGATTCAAATACAGCGTCGCGCCGCGAGCTTCGCTGCCTGCTTGCTCCAGCGCAAGAATCTCCGCGTGCTTTTTGCCTGCGTAAGTATGAAATCCCTCGCCCGCGGCGCGGTCATTCTTCACCACAATCGCACCCACGGTGGGATTGGGGTGCGTTAATCCCACGCCTCGGTGCGCGAGCAAAATCGCGCGCGCCATCCACGAGTCGTCGATGCTTCGTTGTGAATTTTCCGCCAAGTTTTCAGTCGAAGAGTGAATTGACGTACGTTTGCGCGTCAAACGGCACCAGATCGTCCATCTGTTCGCCCGTCCCCACAAATCGAATCGGCAAGCCCAGCTCCCTCGAAATCGCCACCACGATTCCGCCCTTCGCAGTTCCGTCGAGCTTCGTCAGCACAATTCCCGTAACGCCCACGTGCCCTGTGAATTCCCGGGCTTGCGTCAGCCCATTCTGTCCCGTCGTAGCGTCCATCACCAGCAGAACGTCATGCGGCGCGTTCGGAATAATTTTCGCAGCGGTGCGCTTCATTTTTTCCAATTCCGCCATCAAATTGGATTTTGTATGTAGCCGGCCCGCCGTATCGACAATCACAACATCTACATTCTTCGCACGCGCCGCCGAAAGCCCGTCGAACACCACCGCCGCAGGATCCGCGCCTGCCTTTTGCTTCACCAGCTCCACATCTGCGCGCTTCGCCCACGCGTCCAGTTGCTCAATCGCCGCCGCGCGAAACGTATCCGCCGCGCACAGCACAACCGAACCACCTTCGGCGCGCAAACGATGCGCCAGCTTTCCAATCGTGGTTGTTTTGCCGGTGCCATTCACGCCCACAACGAAAATTACCCGCGGCGCATCGGCCCTCGCTCCTGCCGATGCTCCGGCCGACGTTCCGTCGCCGTTACGCGAACCTTGCGCAGGAGATGCGCTGAGAATGCGCACCAGCTCGCTCTTCAACTCCTGCTTGAGCGCGGCGGCTTCGGCAAGTTTTTTCTCCGTGACTTGCCTTCGCAGCGAAGCGAGCACTTCTTTCGTGGTGCTCACGCCAATATCCGCGCTCAGCAGCGCCGCTTCGAGTTGCGTCAGCAGCGCCGGATCGACAGGCCGGTCGCCCGTCAGCAATTGCTCCACGCGCGCAGAAAGCTCCGTCTTCGTCTTGCTGACGGACTTCTTCAGCCGTTCGAGGAGTGTTTCTTCTGGCTTGCCGAAAAGGGAAATCATCGCTCTTCCGCAGGCTTCTTTGCGGAACTCCATTCTAACAGAGGAGCATTAGAGCTTGCTTGAGCGGCACATCATATCGGGAGGCTGGCCGGAAACTGGGCCGATCCGGTCAATTAGACTTCGACTTCGACGAGCGAAGCGCTCAGCTTGAGCAAGCCTGTCTGAACTGCGTGATGGAACGCGCGCACAACGTTCGAATCGAATTTCTCGCCGCCAAGCTGATTGATGCGGTTCACCGCGTATTCCAAATCCATTGCCGATTGGTAGGGACGATTCGTGGTGATGGCATCGAACGTGTCCGCGACGGCGATGATCCGCGCCATCATCGGGATTTGCTCGCCCGCGAGCCCGTAAGGATATCCTTTGCCGTCCATGCGTTCGTGATGAAGCTCGATTCCTGGCAACATATCTTTCAGTTGCGCGACCGGCCTCATGATGTTCGCGCCTTTCACAGGATGCTGCTTCATCAGCGCAAATTCTTCATCCGTCAGCTTGCCAGGCTTCTTGAGCACTTGATCATCCACGCCGATTTTTCCGACGTCGTGCAGCAGCGCCGAGATGCGCAGTTTATCCAGTTCCTCTGCGCTCAATCCCAATTCGCGCCCAATGATGAGCGAATACTTTGCCACGCGCCCTGAATGGCCGCGCGTATAAGGATCTTTTTCGTCGATCGCCGCCGCCAGCATGCGAATCGAGCCCATGAACAGCTCGCGATTTTCGGTCGCGGCCGATTGCAGGCGGTCAACATACTGCTCGATGTCGCCGGCCATGGTG
>JASHRN010000072.1 GCA_030037335.1 Candidatus Acidiferrales bacterium
CAGAGTGTCGGCTGCACCCGCAAACCCGCTTGAGCATGCCTTTGAAAAAGGGCAGTTTCTAGAGGATACCAACGGCGACAACATTGTGGATTTTCTGCACGGGCATGTCGTTGTTCCCGACGATTCGACCGCGGCGGAGAACACAACAGCCGCAAACTTAGCCGCACGCCTTGCTTATGAGACAACAGGTCTGACGATGCCGGTCGTACAAACTGCCACTGAAGCTAAGGACTCGCCGAATGGCCCTAAGATTTTCGTCGGCAGCGGAGCGATGCCCTCCGCGGCACTTGCTGACCTTACGCCCCTGATTTCCTTGCTTGGTCCCGCAGAAGGAGGAGTATTCCTGAGCGGCGAAGACCTCGCTGTCATCGGCTCGGACGTTCCGGGGCTGATCGCAGCAGGAACTGATTTTGCGGCTCGTAGTCCATACCAATGGCGGACGCCCGGCGAGAAAATTGACGCCATAGCCGCAGGAGTGAATAAAGCCCTCTCCGCCGCGAAAGTAAACGCCGTGGCCGTTCTGTTGGGATTGACGTATTCAGATAAGGAGTCGGGCATCCGCCGTGCCATTCTGCGACTTTCAAGCGAAGTCGATAGTGCGGCTGTGCGTAAAGCCATTACTCTGCAAGACACTTCAGTGAATTTTGCGGCAGTGCGTGAGCTAGTAATCTTGGATGGCAGCGCGCCGCCAATAACTGTGGCAAATCCGGTTCCCTTAGCCCTGCCACCGGTGGCATCAGTAGCGGCGTCGGAGCCTCACCGGTTGGACCTGGGACAACTCTACACAATCACTGGACTCTTGGGCGGGGCGGCGAATATGCCAATTCCCAATACGACCACTGCATATTTGTACGTTCCCGCAGGCACGGCCGGAGTCGCTATGGCCAATTTGGCTGCGCGGTTGGGGTTGGAAACGACAGGGATCACGCTTCCGCTAGCGTTCGTGCCTAACGGCGTATCGATGTCTGAGGTTCAATCTCAAGCGGTCGTAACAGCCGATTCAACATTGGGCCAGCAAATCACTACGGAGATCTCCGACGCGAAAGACCAGCAAGGAAAACCGTTCGGCGAGGAAATTCTCCCTTCGATCGCTGGTAACGAAGGTGAAATCCGCGAAGTGGATGATGCGTTCGGCAAGCACTCGGCATTGCTCGTGCGGGGCAATGCGGCAGGACAAGCTGCCGCGCTCAGTTATGCCGCAGCGCATCTGCCGTTTCTCTGGGAACCCGATAAGCGATACGAATCCATCGACGAAATCCGTTACGATTTGCACCGTTTTTTCTCTCTGCGATCTTCCGCTGGTCAAGCTGCTGTGGCCTTGTACCATCTGCAGCGCTGGCTGAAGCAGGCGGAGTCAGGACAGGCGAAACCGGTCTCAGTTGATGCTACGGTCTACGTGGACAAAGCGGATCCGAAGCTTGCGTCTTTTGTCAGGAACGCCATCGAAAAGCGTGCGCCGGGAGCGAAGGTGAAAGTCCAGGTCGGCGGCCTGCATGCGGGCTTGAAATGCTGTACGGAAGATCCGCCATTACACTATGTTTCGCTGCTACATCCATTTGTTCCAGCGAAGCCCACATTCGAAGACAATTTCACGATTCCCTGGGAAGGCCGTCGGCTGTTGGAAAAGGTGCGCAGTGCGGCGGCAAAGATTCCACACGGAAAGCCCGTGAACCTGCGCGCCGAAGTGAGCGAAGGACCTGCGGAACTGCTTAAGCTGAAAGCGCAGCTTCAGAAGATATTAGCCTCTGCGGGCGCGGACCCAAATCAAACGAAGGTGGAAGTGCTTTGTGCTTACAAACCCGGCTACAGCTGGCTGATGGACGAGATTGCGCCGGAGCTCGAGGGCAAGTCGGCCTCACGAATCGTCATTGAATTTAAGCCTGACATTGATCCCACGCACACCAGCTTGCTTTATTCTCGTGCTCGCTGGCTGCAAGAACTTTATCCCGTCGACGAAATGCTTGGCCGCGCATTGCATATGCCGTTTGAAAATATTCAATTTAAGGAAATGGATTCCGCCGAAGGTCCCACCTATCGTGTGGAAGCGTACGATTCCGGCGGTCAACAGCTGCTCGAGCGCGAATTCATCGTGCACACAGCTGTTGCGCCTTACAGCGGCAAGTTTCCGGAGTACGACCACGTGCAAGTCGATACCGGCTGGGTCCGCCTTACCTCCGGCGGTCAGATCATTCTCGATGAACGCGTGAAAACGGACGAGGAAATGTTCTGGGAGCACTATCAGACGGTCACTTTGCCGCGTGTTTTCGATTTCATCATGTCGCAAAATGATGGCGACCCAAAGGTGGAATACCAGCCGCTCTTTGACACGTTGCGACTAAAAATCCATTTAAGCGAGCCCGACTACAATTTGGGCCTCGATCACGAACGCATCTCGTCTCTCGAGGCGCTGCAAGAAGACACGTTTTATTCCACGCAGAATTTCTTCTACATGCTGGGCACGCTTGATTCAACGGGCTTATTCGACTACATGGGCCGCGTGATCCCAATCGTTTACCCGTCGACGGACGGACAAGACGGCCGTGTTCAAATTGACTTTTATGCAAAGGATGGACCGCATCCGCTGGTAGAGATGAACTGGACTGACACTGCGGGACGCATGCACGAGAAAACGCGTGATCTGCCAGCTCTTCAGATCGGGATGCCGCGATTGGTCGCCGTGCGTGTGAAGGCCGGCTCATCCGGAGTGGAGTCGCTTACGTGGCAGCTTCCCGTTGACTCACAGGAAGACCATTACCAGGACTGGATCACAAAGGAAGCAGCCAACTCTGTGGAACACGGAATGCTTTCTGCCGAGCAAGCCGAAGGTCAAATTCAGTGGCTCCAAGAGATGCACTCCGCCGGTCTGTATTCGAACTCGCTCGCATATCCCAATCTCGGCGGATTGGTAATGGAGTTTCAATTGCCGAGGCCGTTGCGTGCGCCGGAAAGAAGCCGGCCCGCGCTTGTGCACGCAAGCTTAGCAGTGCCGAAGCCGGCGAGCCCGCGTCCGCAAATCACCGACTACACGCCTGTCGCTATGCCATCTTCACCGGCCGATCATTTCGTTCAGTGGAACGAGCCGATCGGCCCGGACGAAAGCGCTAAGATTCTCGCGCGGCTGGCTATATTTCCTGGAGTGAAAGTGTACTGGATGGGCCGCAGCTATTTGGGCGAAAACATTTGGGCGGCGGATATCACCGAGCCGTCGCCGGCCGAGCTGCGTTCGCAAGCGAAAGAAGAAACACTCAAAGCAGTGATTGTTTATTCGGGACGCCAGCATGCCAACGAGGTTTCAAGCACCAGCCACGTATTGCGGCTTGCAGAACAACTTGTGCGCGATCCTGCAACGCAAGCCGCACTAAAGAAAGTGAATGTGGTCATTCATCCCATCGATAATCCGGATGGCGCAAATCTTTCCATCGATCTCATGCACATCGATCCTGATTTTCTTGTTCACCCGGGCTATCACGGAGCGCTTACGGCCGACGTTCAGACAGGGTTATGGGAAACTGACCCGATCTATCCTGAGTCACGCACGCGGCGCCAACTGTGGGAACAGTGGCTGCCTGATGCATTTATCAATCCGCACGGCTATCCATCGCATGAGTGGGTGCAACCGTTTTCAGGCTATACGGGATGGATGATTCGGCGACAGGGTGTTGAGTCCGGCCGCACATGGTGGATTCCGCGAGGCTGGTTCACCAGTCTCGGCTATTTGGACGGGCCCGACTATCCGAATAACAAGGATATTGCTTACGAATTGCGGGAACGCATCGCGGATAATTTTGCAACCGTCCCCGGTGCGATGGCTCTCGAAGACCGTCTGAACGGTCGCTACGATCGCTATGGAGTGCCCTGGGAACCACGCAGTTTCCAGATGCAAATCTATAAGGGCGTGCGCATCTACATGTCGTTGAAAGGCGTGAACGCGGGCGGCGAAGGATTTATGACGCGTTTTCCCAAGGTTACGTGGGACGAAGGCTATACCGAAGCGCCCGATGAAACCGCTCATGGAGACTATCTGCAACTGCTCGCAGCCATGGGATTGGCCTATGACCATGCGCACCTGACTTATTTGGAGGACGGGGAACTCAAAATCACGCGCACGGAAAAGGACTACAGCAACGGCGTGACCTGGAAAGTCGAACGCGAGCGCCCAATCCTGCCGTCAAAGTGGTTGATAAAAACCGGGTTGGGAGTGGAAGAGAAATAGGTTCAGGTATGGCCCCGCCGGTACCCACTGCAGCACATTCTAGCCGCACAGATGCATCGTGAACTAAGGCGGAGTCAAGACTCCCGTATAGGGTGGTGGTTCGGAATCTGTCTCAGCTTACGATCGTGCAAAACCGATCGAAAAAAGAACGACCTGCAGCAGAGCCAGCCGATACGAGCTCCAATTCAGAAACAGATTCGAATGACGAATATGCTCTTGCTCCAACCGTTCATCGGCAGGAAGCAACTAAATCACTGAGAGCCGGTGACATAAAGGCTCGTTTGTGATGCAATGAAATAATTGAGGGGGATGGCCAATCATGATCGCATCGGCTCCTCAAGTATTCTTCGAACATCGTCGCGCGGAGCGGACCACGACCGCCAGGCCAAGTCGGAGATTTGTAGCGCAATTTGAATTCCTCAGGTTCGCTGCGCTTGTTGTCTGCCTTGCGCTGTCTCCGACAATATTTGCGCAGCAAACGCCACCGATAACCGGGACCGTCACCGGCATTGTTCGCACGGCTGAAGGAGCTGCGGTTCCCGGTGCCATGCTCAAGCTGACAAATATTCAAACGCGCAAAGTATGGGTGAGCTGGAGCGATGACGCGGGCAAATTCGAAGTGCCCGGTCTTCCGGCTGGCCCCTACTCGATCGAAGCAAGTCAGTTGGGATTCGCTACGGCCACAACGCAAGCACAGGTTTCCGCTGCGGCCTCGGCAAAAATCGAAATTACACTTCGCGTCGCAACGCTTGCGGAATTGCAGCCGCAGCCCGGCAATGCGCCCGGCGGACGCCCTGCGATGAATCCGCGCTTTGAAGGCGCAGGCCGGGCAGGCCGCAATTTACCGCTACCTCCGGGTGTTCTAAACGCACTGAATCAGGGAACGCAGAGCGGATTTACGCAGACCGATCTCACCGGAGAATCAGGCGCTCAAACCCAGGAAGATTCTGCAAATGCCGGCGAGATACCTGTGAACGCGGATGCATCAGGCTCATCCTCCAGCTCATTTCTGCTGCAGGGGACCATTGGCCAGGGACAGGGCGGAGCAAATGGCGCCCAGGCGTTCGGCGGTTTTGGCGGGTTTGGAGGATTTGGGCAACTCCAGGTGGGGTCCCTTGCGCCGGGGGTGCCAGGTGGACCGGGGGGCATAGGAGGTCCGCGCGCCATGGCCGGCCAAGGCGGACCAGGCGGGCCGCCGGGTGGCGGCTTCGGACCCGGAGGTGGACCCGGCGGCGGTCGAGGAGGGTTTCGCGGCGGCTTCGGCGGAGGCGGCATGTTTGGCGGACGCGGTGGACGGCTCGCGCGTCAAGCTGTAAACCGCGTACGCTTCAGCTTTTACGACCGTTACGAAAACTCCGCGGCGGATGCCCAGCCATTTTCTCTGACCGGCAATCAATTTCCGAAGACCAGCCACTATGACGAGCGCGTTGGAGGGAACGTCGGCGGCCCGCTCATTATTCCGCACATCTACAACGGCAGCGACAAAACCTACTTCTTCGTGAACTATCAGCACGAGACGGACAAAAGTCCTGTCGATACATTTTCCACTGTTCCGACAGTGGCTGAGCGCGGCGGCGATTTTTGCGGCCTTGGAATCACTCTTTACGATCCTTATTCTGACCTTTCCGGCGAATCGGGGCCGCGCACGCCGCTGGGCACAAACGGCTGCCAGATTCCAACCGGCATGATCAACACTGCGGCGCAAGGTTTGCTCAGCTACATTCCGTTGCCGAATGTTCCGGGGCAGACCGTGCAAAATTACGTTCTCAACACCACTGAACCAGAAAATACAGACCTGCTAAACGCCCACATATTGCATACCATTAATGGGCAGTTCAGCCTGAATGGCGGGTACAACTTCAATTCGCAGAGGCAGCAAACCTTTGGAAGTTTCGCGGACATCCTAGGCCAGCAATCCACGCGCAGTCAGAATGTGGATTTGAGTTTGATCCACAACTGGTCCTCGCATTTCGTGGAAGACAGCCATCTGAATTGGAGCCGCAATCGAGTCCAACTGCTCAGCGACAACGCTTATGTGAACAATGTCGTAGGGGATTTGGGAATCACCGGAGTCTCGACCCAGCCGATCGACTACGGAATTCCGCAGGTTAGCTTCACGAATTTTTCCAGCTTGAATGATCCCGTTCCTTCGCTGGTCAGGAATCAAACGCTGCGTTACAACGACGGCTCAACATGGGTACACAAAAACCACACGCTGAAATTTGGCGGCGAAGTTCGGCGCATCCAATTGAACACTGCCTCCGATCCTACTCCCCGCGGTGATTTCATCTTCACCGGCTTGATGACCAGCCAACTGGATTCGAATGGGCAACCCGAGGCGAACACGGGAGATGACTTAGCCGATTTCCTGCTTGGACTTCCTTACAACACCAAGACGCAGTACGGAAATCCCAATTCCTACTTTCGCAGCTGGGGATTTGTTGCTTACGCTCAAGATGACTGGCGCGTGGAGAAGCGCTTCACTGTTTTCTATGGCTTGCGATATGAGGTCGTCACGCCGCCGGTGGAACTGTACAATCAAATCGCGAATCTGGATCTAAACGCGACGGCAACAGCGGTCGATGTTGTCACTCCCAATGAAACGGGAACGTACAATGGCGCTTATCCGCGCGCATTGGTGCATGGCGATTACGACAATTGGGCGCCGCGAATCGGCATCGCTTGGGATCCCGGAGTGAAGCCGAGAACCATTGTCCGCGCCGGTTACTCCGTTTTCTACAATGAATCGGCATACAACACATTGGCGCAGAGCTATCTCGCCTATGAGCCGCCATTCTCAGTCGCGCAGAACTGGATTACCTCTGCTTCGCAGGTTCTAACGCTACAGAACGGTTTCCCCGGAACAGCGCAAACTTCAGGAACAACAATCCTCAATACGGGCGGTATAGACCCGTTTTACCGCGATGGACACGCGCAGATTTGGATGCTGGGCACAGAAACATCTTTCACGCAGGATTGGCTGCTGGACTTGACGTACACCGGCACAGCAGGAGGAGACCTCGATTTGTTGCGCGCTCCGAACCGCGCTCCTCTTGGCACGCCTCCCACTGAGACGCAAACGGATTTGGCAATTCCGTATGCCACCAGCTTCTACTACGATCAATCCGGCGCGCACTCGCTCTACAATGCTCTGCAAGTACGCGTTGTGCATCGTTACACCCATGGGCTTTCGCTTCAGGGCGTCTACACGTTTGGCAAGTCACTGGACAACGCAAGCACAATCGGCGGCACAGCTCCGGTCGTCGTCCAACAGGACGGCAATTATGCGGCGGAATACGGACGCTCCTCATTTGACGTTCGTCATCAGGTTCGGCTTTTCTCGGTTTGGGAACTTCCGTTTGGCGAGCGCCACCGTTATGGCGACCGCGGATGGTCGGAGCATGTTTTCGGCAATTGGCGGTTGCAGAACATAATTACCTGGCAGTCCGGTTTGCCGGAAACGGTCCTCCTGGGCGGTACCGCTTCCGATAACGGAACAGGTGCGAGCTACTCGCTGCGCGCCGAGCAGGTCGGCAATCCAAACTACGGGCTTTGCGGAGGCTCGCAAGCCAACTTCTTTAATACCGGCGCGTTTGTCACGCCGCCGCTGGGCGTATATGGCGATGAGTCGCGCGGCGCCGTAAATGGACCTTGTTCATTCGATTGGAATGCCTCCCTCGCAAAATCCTTTCGCTATGGTCCAGAGCAACGGCATCATATCGATGTGCGCTGGGAAGTGCAGAACGTAGGCAATCACGTCAATTTCAGCGGCATTTCCACTCTCCTGGGTTCGTCCACGTTCGGGCGCATCACAAGCGCCGGAACGATGCGGACCATGGACGTCATGCTGCGCTACAACTTCTGATGACAAAGCGAGTTCGCCAAATCGTCGCGGTCGGCGCCATTGCCGGGTTTTTATCGGCATCGACCCCGGTCCATGCTCAGCAACGTCCTTTACCCCCGCCACAATCTGCGCCATCACAAGCCGTTTCTGTCCTTCATACGGAGTCGAATCTCGTACGCATCGATGTGGAAGTCGATGATAGTTCGGGCAAACCGATTACTGGCCTGCAAGCATCGCAATTTTCCATCACCGATAACGGCAAGCCCCAGAAGATCACAAATTTTTCGTATTCGGACATAGAAAAAGTTGAAACCACAGGCGTTGAAAACGCAAAACCGATCGTTGTGCCCGTCGACAGTGATGCACCGGAAGTTTCTGCGGATGTTAGCGACGCAGTGCGCAATCATCGCATGATTGTGCTGTTCTTTGATTTGACGTCCATGGAAACCGACGATCTGACTCGGGCTCATGATTCCGCGCTCAAATTCGTTCGCAAGCAAATGACTCCCGCCGATCTCGTTGCCGTGGTCACATTTTCATCTCGTCTCTCGGTACTGGCGAATTTTACGAACGATCGCTCTGTGCTGGAGAAGGCCATCGCGCAGATTGTTCCCGGCGTTTCCTCGGATCTGGCTTCTCCTCTCTTTGCCGCGGCCCAAAATGGCGAGGCTTCCGTGCAGGAGTACACCGGAGCCGCATATACGCCGGATGAGACGGAATTCAATGTCTTCAACACGGATCAAAAACTCGCTGCTGTCGAAGGTCTTGCCGACGTGCTTGGGGCAATCCCGGGACGCAAGGCCATGGTCGAGTTCACTGGCGGTCTGACGCAAACGGGAGAGGAAAACCGCGCGGAACTTCGCGCCGCGACCGACGCTGCAAATCGCGCCGATGTCTCCATCTATTCCATCGATTCTCGCGGCCTTTTCGCGGTGCCGCCAGGCGGCGATGCCACCACCGACGCAGCGACCGGCACTTCCATGTTCAGCGGCGCTTCGGTCTATCACCAGACGGATCAACGGGAAGATTCGCGCGATACTCTGGCAACTCTGTCTACCGATACGGGAGGCAAAGCCTTTTTCGATCTCGGAGATTTGAGCGACGCCTTTCCGCAAATTCAGAAAGATAACGGCGGATACTATCTCGTCGGATATAGCCTGGCCGCTGGCGTGAAACGCGACGGCAGCTGGCACACCATTCGCGTAAAGGTGAACGCGCACGGCGCTCGCATCCGCTATCGCAGCGGCTATTATGCCCCGAGAGATTTTCAGCATTTCGCATCCGAAGACCGCAAAGAACAGCTTGCGGAAGCGATGGATTCACCGGACCCGTACGTCGATCTGCCGATCGCCGTCGAAACAGCGGCTTTCCGCCTGAACGACCGCCAGATTTATGTGCCCATCGCCGCCAAAATTTCATCCAGCGCGCTGCAATGGGCTGAAAAGCGTGGCGACCGGGAAGCCAGCTTCGACTTTGCTGCGGAAGTTCGCGCGTATCCCGCGGGACAGGTCGTCGCCCAGTTGCAGGACACTATTCACGTGAAGCTCGGCGCGGAGCGCTATGAGCAGGTCAGTAACAGCAACCTTGTGTATGAAGGCGGCGTAGTGCTCAGTCCCGGAAAATATCGTTTGAAGTTTCTTGCGCGAGAGAATGAAATGGGGCACATCGGCAGTTTCGAAACAGATCTAATTCTACCGCCTCGTCCTGCCGCGCGACTCTCTATGAGTTCCGTGCTTCTTTCGAACGAGTTGGTGCCCATCGCAAAAAGCTCCGAAGTTCAAACAAAGGAACAGGGCCGCGTGGCAAGAATCGGGAGCACGCCGCTCGAAATGAACGGTGAAAGGATCATTCCGAGCGTCACACGCCTGTTTACGCAGCAGCAGACGCTTTACATATTTTTTCAGGCGTATTATCCCGACGGCATTGAACCGAGGCAATTGCGTGCTGGACTGATCTTTTTCCGCAACGGTGAGGAAATTAAGGCCACGCCTCTGTTGATGCCTACCGGTGTCGATTCGGAAACCCGCACAGCCTCATTCCGCATCAGCCTGCCGCTCTCGCAATTGCCGCTTGGCCGTTACTCCGTGCAAGCGGTGGTCGTGGGCGCTGGAACGCAGCATGCTGCATTCGGTCGCGCCTATCTCGCGCTGCTGGAGCCGGTGGCCGCGTCGGGTGCAGCCACTCCCGAGCTTCACTAACCCACAATTGCGCCGCACTCCTTCCGCAGTTACAATCCCTGCGCTCGCCGCCAACGCACCTTTTCGGAGGGAATGCCGATGCACCGTTCGCCGATCAGTGACCGTGTAAAGGACCAGACGCGCACCGCCGCTGCAAAATTCGCCGGGCACACGATTGCTCTCTGCGCGGCGCTCGCGATTTGCGCCGCAACTGTTTCCACCGCGCCGCACCCGCAAGCCGCCAGCGCGATGGCACGCATCAGCTTCGGCTCAGACCTGAGCTCCACGCCGCTC
>JASHRN010000073.1 GCA_030037335.1 Candidatus Acidiferrales bacterium
GTCCGCCGCATCATGGCATTTACCGCGCACGAAGCCTTGAAGAAGTATCAGGATGACGAGGCCATTGTCAAGATGCTCGCGTTGAAGTTTGACGTGGACAGCGACCGCTTACTCGGGACGATAGACCGACTCGAACAAGAAAAGAAGCAGCTCGAAAAGCAGCTCGACGGGCTGAAGCGCAAAACCGCCGTTTCCATGGCCGATTCCCTGCTGGACGCCGCCCGCACCGTAAAAGACGTAAAAGTGGTCGCCGCCAAGGTCGAAAATGTCGACCGGGAGGCCCTCCGGCAGCTCGCCGACGGCCTGCGCCAGAAAATGGGCTCCGGGGTGGTCGTTTTGGCCACCGGCTCGACGGCGGATGGCGGTAAGGTATCTCTCATTACTGCCGTTACGAAAGACTTGACGAACCGGCTCCATGCCGGGAAGATGATCCAGGAAATCGCCAAGCATGTGGGGGGCTCCGGGGGAGGCCGGCCGGACCTGGCCGAAGCCGGGGGCAAGGATGTTGCTGGTATCGAAACAGCCATCGCGCAAGTCTTCCCGCTCGTCGAGCGGCTGGTATAATTCCTTACAAGCGCTAGAAACTACGCCTGCTTACGCCCTTTTATCCGGGCAAACAGGCAAGCCGGGCCCTTCCGGCCCGGCCGCGGATGCACTGTCGTTTGTGAGGAAGTGGGAATGTTCTGCCTTTCCCGTAGACGCGCGGTCAGCCCGCTCCAGCGGGTCAGCCGAGCTTTGCAGGCCCGAGCGCTGGCGAGTTTCGCGGCGGTTTTGGGGTTGTGTCTGCCTCTATTCTGCAGGCCAGCGCAGGCCCAAATTGCATCCTATGTAGATGCCCACGGACGGGTGATCTACATTAATGCAAACCCGCCCGCCAAAGCCGTCCGGGAGCTGCACGCCATTGTTGCGGCGCCGCCGAGGCTGCAAAACCTAGTCAACGCGGCTGCGGAAAGAAACAACTTGGACCCGGCGCTGGTCAGCGCAGTGATCCAAGCGGAGTCGAATTGGAACCCATACGCGGTTTCCCGCAAGGGAGCGTTTGGTCTGATGCAACTGCTTCCATCGACGGCAGAACGTTACGACGTAAGGGACGTGTTCGATCCTGCCCAAAACATCAAGGGTGGGACGAGATACTTGCGGGACCTGCTCGACCATTATCACGGCGACCTGAAGAAATCACTCGCGGCCTACAATGCCGGCGAGCTGGCCGTGCAAAGGTACGGCGGCGTGCCGCAGTATCCGGAAACGCGCGCTTACGTGCGTAAAGTGACTCGAACCTACTTCCAGTCCGGCTCGCCGAGGGCGCCGCAAATCAGCGCCGTTCGGCAATCGTCGATCCGAGAAATCGCGGGTCCGGGCGGCCGGATGATTTTCACAAACGAATGAAGCGGCAACGCCACAGAAAACATTCCGAGACGATTGAATGGCTCGCGCGGTTCGGCGCAATTTCGCTGAGCTTCGCGGTGCTCGTTGGAATTCTTTGCGTTCGCTCCGCGCGCGCGCAAAATTCAAGCGATCAGGCCGAAGCGCAATATCAAAAAGCCGAACAGATGCGCGAAGTGTTGGAAGCGAATCCGGAAAACACTCGTTCGCTTGAGGATTATAAAAAACTTGTTGCTGCCTATCGCCGCGTGTATCTCCTTTCGTCTTCCGCCGGAGCGGTGACGCCCGCACTGATGGAGGTCGCACAGCTTTATCACGACATGGGTGATCAGTTCGATCAGGCGTACTACGAAAATTCGCTGGTGACTTACAAATTCCTGGTCGCGCAGTATCCGGGAAGCAAATTCCGCGGCGATGCGCTTTTTGAAGCTGGGAAAATCGAGAAAGAAGATTTGGGCGAAGGGCCGGAGGCGAAGGACGCGTTCACACAGTTCGTGCAGTTGTATCCGCATTCGCCGCGCGTCTCGGAAGCGCGCGAAGCGCTGAAGGAAATCGCGGAGGGCAAACTCGAGCCGCCGCAGCAGCAGGCCACGCAATCCGCGAAAGCAACCGGGTTGAACGCGAACGAATCGGCCGCGACGCAAAAGTCTGCCGGCGCGCAAAACTTGCGCACCTCAGAGCGGCCTGTACCTGCCGATGTGCAAATTTCGAGGTCAGCACAGATCACGCCGCAAGAAGACACGGACGAAGTGCAAAGCGGCACCGCGAAAGTTACGGCGATTCGCACATGGAACGCCGATGACTACACGCGCGTGGTTGTGGATCTAAACGGCGCGGTGAAATACGAATCGGCACGGATCAAAAATCCGGACAGAATTTATTTTGATTTGTACACCGCGCAGCTCGGAAAATCCGTGACAGACAAAGAACTGCCGGTGCAGAACGGATTCTTGAGGTCCGTGCGCGTGGCGCAGAATAAGGATGGCGTGGTGCGGTTGGTGCTCGATGTTGAGAGCGTCGAAGGATACTCCGCATTCCTGCTGCCGGACCCGTACCGATTGGTCATCGATGTTCACGGGGACGTTCACGGCGCAACGGAAGCGGCGAGCAACCAGCCGCAACCCAGAATCGGAATTGGACACCTTGCGGGCGACAGTCCGTCCAGTGGGCCCACCAGTGCATCTGCGACAGCTGCGCCGGCAGCTTCCGAAGAAGTGCAAGTTCCTGTGGATCGTACTTCGGCAACAACGGTTGCAGATAATGTGCCGAACGCAGGCGCTTCCGCGGATGTGAGTGCGCCAGCAAACGGGCGATCGCATACGCTTCCCGCGCCGACATCACCTGCGGTCGCAGCCAGACCCATGAGCGACGGAGACCGTTCGCTGACGCGCACGCTGGGACTGAAAATCGGCCGCATCGTAATCGATCCAGGGCACGGCGGCTACGATACCGGAACGATCGGCCCGCACGGTTTGATGGAAAAGAATGTTTGCCTTGATGTAGCGCTACGCCTGGGCCGGCTGATTCACAAAAAACTTCCCGGCGCGGAAGTGATTTACACACGAAAGACGGATGTTTTCGTTCCGCTGGAAGAGCGCACCGCGATTGCGAATCAGTCCAAGGCAGATTTGTTTATTTCCATTCATGCGAACGCGAGCCATGATGAAGCGGCGCGTGGAATCGAAACGTATTACCTGAGTTTCACGACTTCGCAAGAGGCGCTGGAGACGGCTTCGCGCGAAAATGCGCTTTCCGATGAATCCGTGCATCAACTGCAGGATTTGATCAAGCAGATTGCCAGCAATGACAAAATTGAAGAATCGCGCGAGCTGGCGTCGGACATTCAGAATTCGCTCACGGGTCAACTGCGCGAAGTCAGCACAGCGGAGCGAAATCGCGGCGTAAAGAAAGCGCCGTTTGTGGTGCTGATCGGAGCCGATATGCCTTCTGTGCTCGCGGAGATTTCGTTCCTGAGCAATCCGACCGACGAAAAGCTGCTGGAAAAGCCGGCCCAGCGTCAGCGCATCGCGCAGGGAATTTTTCGCGGAGTCGTGCGGTATCTTTCGAGCCTGAACAGCCTTGCGGTCGACCGCCAGAAACCGAAGCTGATGACGGTGCAGGAGCCGGAAGCATCCGGCTCGTCCCGCGAGCAGCGATAGACTTTCCGTCGTATAATTGAAAGAGCCCGTTATGCGCCGCCTTTTCCTTCTTACCTTGCCGCTGTTGCTGCTTGCCGCGCCGACAGTGTTCGCGCAGGGGATTTTGCCCGCGTCGGTCGAGGGATGGAGCTCGGCTGCGGCTTTGAATTCAGCGAATTCGGGTGTGGCGGGACTGCAGAACCTGAAGCAGATTGCCGGGTCCGCGACCGCGGCGTTGCAAGAGTATGAAATCGAGTCCGCGGAAAGTGCCACTTACAGCCGCGGCAGCGATTCATTCGTGGCAGTCGCCTATGGCTTCAAAGATACGGCGGGCGCGTATGGCGCGTATTCTTTTCTGCGTACGCCGGATATGGCGCCTGCAAGGCTCACGCAGCATTCCTCGATTTCGCCTGAGCGAGCGCTTGCGCTGACGGGCAATCTGGTGCTTCAGTTCGCGGGAAAAACTCTCCATAGGGATGCAGACGCAATCGAATTGCTGGTTGCGGAAGCGGGCGGCCACGCGCATTGGGGCGGTTATCCAGCGCTGCCGCAGCGGTTGCCGGCACAGGATTTGATTCCGCGAACGGATCATTTTGTTTGGGGGCCGGTCGCGCTGGACCAATTTTTGCCTCTTGCACAAGGGGATTGGCTGGGACTCGCAAGGGGAGCTGATGCTGAGCTTGCGCGCTACCGACTGGGTGGGCGAGATGCGACGTTCGTCGTTGCTGATTATCCAACGCCGCAAGTAGCAGCGGCACAATTTTCGGAGCTCCAGACGAATTTGGCCGTCGTCAACGTGGACACAACCGGTAACGGAAATGCGCATAGTGCGCTATCCGCGCAGAGATCGGTGTATGCGCATCGCGATGGAACGATGATTGCGCTGGTGGTGAATGCTCCGTCACAGAAAGCCGCCAAGTTTCTCCTCGACCGATTTCACTCCGGGCTGGTTCTGACGTGGAATGTCCCGGTGATCGAGAAAGCTCAGCCGTCAATGGTTACGATCGTGATAGGGACGTTCCAAGGAGCGGGAGAGATTTGCCTGTTCACGCTCGGCGGCGGGATTCTGTTCGCTGGAATTCGTCTCCTTATCAAGCGCTTGTGGCCGGGACGCGTATTTGACCGCGCGCTTGACCTGGAAATCATCGAATTGGGCTTGGGTAGCCGGCCTGTCAAAGGCAATGATTTGTATCAGATGAAGCCGCCGATATAAGCGGATGCGTAATTAAGTAACCATGTGCGCAGGCTTCTGCGCTCGTATCCTGAACATTTCATTAACCTTATACTACCATTTTTTCAACGCTTTTCGCCCTTGACTCCCTTGCTAAGGTTTCATAGACTCCCGATTGTGGAAGAGTTTCGCGGGCCATCCGCGCATTGGCCCAGAAGCTTCTCTCCCTAGGAAGGCCCACTTCGCGGTGGGCCTTCTGCTTTTCGGCCTGTCTGCGGTAGATATTTACCCTCCCATTTCCATGCAGCTTCGCGCATGCGTCAGTAGTTTCCTGACGCCATGCCCTTCTTTTCTACGGACTGCTCTACGGACTGCCCGTAGAGTTCAAAGCGGTTAGCCTTGTGTTGCCTGCAAACGATGAATCTCGTGGTACCAAAATCAGCCGAGGCCGCGCTTCCGCCCATCCAACAACTGGAGATCCAATGGCCAGCACAAAGCAACGCACTGCAGCCCGAAAAAATATTCGCAAGGCTGCAGGCACGGCAAAACGGAAACGAACGATCGCTCATCTGCCTAAGTCGACGCGCACCGCACTCGGCAAACAGGCTGCCAAAGTTGCCAAGCAGAAGCGAAGGCACTCCTAAATTCGCAGAGCGGCGGTGGGAGCTTTCGCGCTGCTTACTTTCGCAGTACTTACGTCGTAGTTCCTGTCTATATTGCGGAAATCCGAAAGGCTTGGTGACCGCGCGCACGATTTTACATACTCTTACAAAAAATAGCCCATTCCCCTGGGCGATAAACCCGATTGTATGGCCTCCATTCTGCTGCAAAGCTGAACCAATCATCTACAACAGGAGGCAAGTATGTCAGAAACAAAATTGAATGGAACGATTGTTGCTATTCTGGCGACAAATGGATTTGAGGAGGCTGAACTGTTTGAGCCACGGAAGGCACTGGAAGAGGCTGGCGCTACTACGAGGATCATTGCTCCGAGGGCGGGAAAAGTGCAGGGCATGAAGCACGACGAAAAGACAAAAACAGTTGATGTTGATTTGACGCTCGATAAAGCGAAGCCGGAGGAATTCGACGCACTGCTTCTGCCGGGCGGAGCGCTCAATGCGGATGCTCTACGAATGGAAATGAAGGCGCAGGAATTTGTGAAGAGCTTTGACCGCGCGGGGAAGCCAATCGCAGTCATCTGCCACGGGCCGTGGCTGCTTGTGTCTGCGGACCTGGTGAATGGAAGGACGCTCTCCGCCTACCACACGATTCAGGACGATATTCGCAATGCAGGCGGCGAGTGGAAAGATGAAGAAGTGGTGCGCGACAAAAACTGGGTTTCGAGCCGTCAACCGTCGGACATTCCGGCATTCAATCGCGAAATGCTGAGGCTATTCTCCGAGCGCAAAGCACGCGCTCATGGCGCATCGCGCTAGGATCAGGCTTGAGGAATGAACTGGGCGCCTCCAAGAAGCTGAAGGAGGAGTGATAAGCAGTTTCCCGAGGCGCCCGGAAGGAATTTTCGTCAGCGAGCTCTTCCACCGCAGCCCGGATGTTGGCAGTCACATTGCAGATCGGGCGTTTTCTCCATCGCCTGGCACTCCACACTGCAGTATTTTTCGCTTGACTGGCAGGTGCAAGGCGGATGAGCGCACTTTTTCGTTTTTTCCGCAGACACGGTATTTTCCTCCTCAATAACGATGCTTGCGCGAAATCGGGCGTCACATTCCGCGCGCAAGAAAATTTTCCTGTATGTGCGGTTCTTTCCTTGACACGAAATACACGCCTCTCCTAAAAATAGACCTGCAGCAGATGTGGGTGCCTCCTGATGAATGCGTAATGCTTCGGCATAATCTTCGCGAACTGATTTAGTTGACGGCCTCCCCAGTCCCAGCCCGATGACGGGATCGCATCGTGGCCCCTCAGGGCGTTCAGAAAACAGTTGAAGTTGAACCAGTCATCCCGCCGCTTCCGGAAGGCTATACGTATGCGACGGTAAGCGACAAAATCAGCTCGATCGTTTTGGGGCAGCGATGGCGACGGGGGTGGTTTGCCGGATTTGCGGGTGCTTTCTTGCTGGTGATGCTGCTCTTGTACGCCATCTGCTATCTATTCGTGAAGGGAGTGGGAATTTGGGGAATCAATATTCCTGTTGCGTGGGGATTCGCGATCACGAGTTTTGTCTGGTGGATCGGAATTGGACACGCAGGGACTCTGATTTCCGCGATTCTCCTTCTGCTGCACCAACGCTGGCGAACATCGATTAATCGTTTCGCCGAAGCGATGACAATATTTGCGGTGGCGTGCGCAGCGCTTTTTCCGCTGTTGCACATGGGCCGCCCGTGGCTTTTCTATTGGCTATTTCCTTATTACCCCAGCTACATGGGGACGTGGCCGCAGTTCCGCAGCCCGCTGGTATGGGACGTTTTCGCGGTTTCGACTTACTTCACCGTTTCGCTGATTTTCTGGTACGTCGGCCTGATTCCTGATCTGGCAACGCTGCGCGATCGCGCGCATACACGCTTCAAACAAATCGTCTATGGAATGATGTCGCTTGGCTGGCGCGGCTCGGCGATTCACTGGTCGCGCTATGAGATGGCTTCCCTGCTGTTGGCAGGACTGGCGACGCCGCTCGTTGTTTCCGTGCACACCGTGGTGAGCTTCGATTTCACGATTGCCATTGTGCCGGGCTGGCACAGCACGATTTTTCCTCCCTACTTCGTCGCGGGCGCGATCTATTCCGGCTTTGCGATGGTGCTGACGCTCGCGATTCCGCTGCGGAAGTTTTATCACCTCGAGGAATTCATCACGCTGAGGCACCTCGATAATTGCGCGAAGGTGATGCTCGGCACCGGCCTGATCGTCGCGTATGGCTACATGATGGAAACGTATATGGCGCTTTACAGCGGCGACATTTTCGAAAAGTTCATGACCCACAACCGGGAAATGGGGCCGTATTGGTTCATTTACGTGATCGTGCTGCTATTCAATGTGCTGCTGCCGCAATCGCTCTGGTCGCGGCGCGTTCGCCGCAGCGTCCCCGCGCTTTTCGCGCTCTCTTTGATCATCAATATCGGGATGTGGACAGAGCGATTCATGATTGTGGTGGTCAGTTTGCATCGCGATTTCACGCCTTCCGCGTGGGGCCTTTTCATCCCGACAAGCTGGGATTGGGCCGTGCTGGTCGGCACGCTGGGACTCTTTACTGCGCTTTTTTATCTGTTCATACGTTATCTGCCGGCCATCTCGATTTTTGAAACGCGGCGCGAATTGGCGGAGGAAAAAGAGGGGAAGTAGAAAACACTGTTGCGTTTGCAAGCGAAGAGCAATTGACGAAATGCAAATCTTCCATCCAAGCACGAACACGATTTCTCGCCTGAGCATTTATGGGGCTGTGGTTTTCATCGGACTGCTGAGCTATGTGCTTTATGAAATTGGGCAATCGCCGTACTACACAGAACAAAATGTGCCGCAGGTCCAGCCTGTGCCGTTCAGTCATCGTCACCATGTCTCGCAGTTGGGCATTGATTGCCGGTATTGCCATACCTCGGTTGAGACCTCTTCGTTCGCCGGCATGCCGTCGACGCAAACCTGCATGACCTGCCATTCGCAAATCTGGACCAATACACCGATTCTTGCGCCCGTACGTGAGAGCTACGAAACAGGAAGGTCGATTTCGTGGACGCGCGTGAACACCCTGCCGCAATTCGTTTATTTCGATCACAGCATTCACATTCACAAAGGAATTGGCTGCACCACGTGCCACGGTGACGTGGGAGAAATGACGATCACGTGGCGCGCAACGACGCTGCAAATGACGTGGTGCCTCGATTGCCACCGTCATCCGGAGGAATATGTGCGGCCGCGCGATCAAGTTTTCAACGTGAATTATGCGCCACCGCCGAATCAACTGGAGCTCGGACGCAAGCTCGTTCGCGAATACAAAATCAACAGCCTGACAAGCTGCGATACGTGTCACCGCTGACGAGGACGGGACATCTTGGAAATGAACGTGAACAACAATCGAGAGAACACGCGGGATGAAGACAAATCTCGCCAGATCGCAACTGGCGCAACTCCTTCGCGGTTCTGGCGCGGCCTCGCTGATTTGAATGGTACAGAAGAAGCGCGCCGGTTTCGCGCCGACGAATTTCCCGGTACCGAATCTGACTTGCAAGCTATCGAAGCAAATCCACACGCAAATCACATCAGTCGCCGAACGGTGCTGAAATACATGGCCGCATCCGCGGCGATGGCGGGACTGACCGCATGCACAATTCTTCCAACAGAGAAAATCGTTCCTTACGTGCGTCCGCCCGAGGAAATTGTGCCCGGCAAGCCTTTGTTTTATGCGACTTCCATGCCATTCGCCGGAGAAGGCGCGGGGCTGCTGGTCAAAAGCCACATGGGCCGGCCGACGAAAGTGGAGGGAAATCCAAGTCATCCGGGCAGCCTGGGCCACACGGATATTTTTGCGCAGGCGGCGATTCTCGATCTCTACGATCCCTACCGATCGCAAACCGTGATTCGTGATGGCGAAATTGCCTCATGGGACGATTTCTACGCGGCACTTGGCGCAATGCGCGGCGCGTGGAACGCAAACAAAGGCGCGGGACTGCGCCTCCTGACGGACACAATCATCTCGCCGACCGTCGGCGCGCAAATTCGCGCATTCCTCGCTGCATTTCCAGAAGCTAAATGGCATCAGTATGAGCCTTGCGGGCGGGACAATGCGCGCGATGGCGCAAAATTGGCGTTTGACGATTACGTGAACGCGTTCTATCAACTGGAAAACGCTGACGTCATTGTTTCGCTCGAAGCGAATTTTCTTTACTCCGGCCCGGGGCATGTACGGTACGCGCGCGATTTTGCAGCGCGCCGCGATCCGGATTCTGCAACGCGGCCAATGAATCGGCTTTACGTTGTGGAGAGCACGCCGACGATCACCGGCGCGATGGCAGACCATCGCTTGCCGATGCGTTCGAGCGAAGTGGAGGGTTTCGCGCGCGCGCTCGCCGCGAATTTGGGGGTTGAAGGCGCTAATTCCGGCGCGTCTGCTTCAGGACAATTCGCTGACTGGGTTACAGCTCTCGCAAAAGACCTCAGCGCTCACCGCGGCTCGTCGATTGTCATCGCCGGAGACGAGCAGCCGCCCATCGTGCACGCGCTCGCGCACACTATCAATGAAAAGCTTGGCAACGTTGGGAAAACCATCGTTTACACGCAAGCGCTTGAAATTGAGCCAGTGAATGGCTTCGAATCGCTGCGCGATCTGGTCAACGATCTGAATTCCGGCAGCGTGGAAACGCTCATTATCATTGGCACGAATCCTGCATATGATGCGCCCGCAGATTTCGATTTTGTTCATGCGTACCTCAAAACAGCGAACCGTGTTCATAGCGGGCTCTACTACGACGAAACCGCCGAACTTTCGGACTGGCATCTTCCGCAGGCGCACTTTCTCGAATCGTGGGGCGACACGCGCGCGTACGACGGAAGCGTGGGTATCATTCAGCCGCTGATTTCACCTCTTTATCAGGGCAAATCGGCGCTGGACCTGCTGCTGATCCTCGCCAGCGACACTCACCTTTCTGCGCACGACACGCTTCGCAACTACTGGATGGCGAATCGTCCGGCGCAGGCAACCGCACAGCCATTTGAAGATTGGTGGGAAACAATGCTGAACAATGGCGTTATGGCCGGAAGCGTGTTTCCCGCAAAACAGATGACGGTCAAATTGCCCACGGAAATTGGCTCGCCTGCCGCTTCCGCTGAACCGGCAAATTCCACGCAGGAAGCCATCGAACTTGTTTTTCGCGCTGATCCCAGCATTTTCGATGGGCGCTTCGCAAACAATTCCTGGCTGCAGGAGCTTCCCAAACCGATCAATCACCTCACGTGGGATAACGCGGTGCTGCTCAGTCCCGGCACGGCGAATCGGCTCGGATTGAAAAGCGAAGATTACGTCAATCTCGATCTGAGCGGATGGAAAGTTGGTGCGCCTGTGTACGTGATGCCGGGACACGCCGATGAATGCGCAACGCTGAACCTGGGATATGGCCGATGGAAAACGGGCGAAGTCGGCATGCGGCGCGGCGTCAATGCCTATTACATTCGCACGTCGAATCAGCCGTACATTGCGCAGGGATTGAAGATTCAGCGCACCGGTTTGAATTATCCGCTCGCGACAACTCAGCATCACCATTTGATTGGGCCCGTCGGCGAAGAAGACGAACTCGAAAGCGTGCAAGCCTTCGAGCGCGACCTTATTCAGGTTTCTACTCTCAGTGATTACAAGACAAATCCGAATTTCACTCACGAAGGAGAGCATCAGGAAGAGGCCGACAAGCCTGAGTCTCTTTATCCGGGCTATCCGTACACAGGATACGCGTGGGGAATGTCCATCGATCTGAACCGCTGCGTGGGCTGCAACGCGTGCGTGGTGGCGTGCGGCGCAGAAAATAATGCTTCCATTGTTGGCAAAGAAGAAGTGCTTCGCGGGCGCGAGATGCACTGGATTCGCGTTGATTCGTATTTTCGCGGCGGAGTGGAAGATCCCGAAATGTATTTCGAGCCTGTTCCTTGCATGCAGTGCGAAAACTCACCTTGCGAGCTGGTTTTTCCGGTGGGCGCGACGAATCACAGTCCGGAAGGCTTGAACAACATGATTTACAACCGTTGCGTCGGGACGCGCTATTGCTCGAACAACTGCCCCTACAAAGTCCGGCGATTCAATTTTTTCCTTTTCTCCGATTTCCGCACGCAAAGTACCTATGGCATGCGCAATCCTGACGTGACTGTGCGCAGCCGCGGTGTGATGGAGAAATGCACGTACTGCGTGCAGCGCATCAATCACGCGAAAATAAATGCGGAAGAACAGAACCGGCTGGTGCGCGACAGTGAAATCAAAACTGCGTGCCAGCAAGTGTGCCCCGCCGATGCAATCATCTTTGGAAATATCAACGACAAATCCAGTCAAGTCGCAAAATTAAAGGCGCAGAGCCGTGGCTACAAATTGCTTGAAGTTCTGAATACGCGCCCGCGCACGAGCTATCTGGCACGCATTCGCAACCCCAATCCGGAGATGCCAGCGCAGAAATTGCATCCTCCGGCGGCCGGAACGATTGATCAGAATTGAAGAGAAGCTGTGAATGATGAAGAGAAAACCTGTCTACGGCCTGCTGGCGGAGTTTGAAACGCCCGAGGCGCTGCTCGACGCCACGCAGAAAACGCACGCTGCCGGATATCAGCGCATTGATGCTTTCAGCCCGATGCCAATCGAAGGACTATCGGAAGCGTGCGGATTCGAGCAGACGAAAGTCGCGCCAGCCACTTTTATCGGCGGAGCGATCGGCGCCTCGGTTGGATTCGGGATTCAGTATTACGCCAGCGTCATCAATTTTCCGCTGAATATTGGCGGGCGCCCGTACAACAGCTGGCCTTCATTTATTCCCATCACTTTTGAGTTGACGATTCTGGGCGCGTCCATCGCCTGTCTCGTCGCCATGCTCGCGCTCAACGGATTGCCGTCTCCCTACCATCCTGTATTCAATGTTCCGCGATTCGCGCTGGCATCGCGGAATCGATTTTTTCTTTGCGTGAAGGCGCGCGACAAACAATTTCAACTTGCGGACACGCGGCAGTTTCTCGAAAGCCTTGCGCCGTTTGGAGTCTACGAAATTGAAACGTGACTCGAATCGCGCGACTGTTTGGCCAGTGTGGCACCACAGGCGGCGACTGCGGCTGTCTCGTATCGCGGTCGCTGCGACTGCCGTCCTGCTTCTCGCCGCGGGATGCCGCCTCGATATGCACGTTCAGCCAAAGTATGTGCCTGATCAGCCTACGACTTTCTTTCATGACGGCAGATCTGAGCGCCCGGAAATTCCCGGCACGGTGGCTCGCGGCCAGCTTCACATCGACGAGCTGCGATACAACGGAACCATCAACGGTCAGGTTGCGAATGAGTTTCCCTTCCCTATTACCGCGCAGGATTTAGCGCGCGGCCAACAGCGCTACAACATTTACTGCTCGCCCTGCCATGGCTATGACGGCAGCGGCCGCGGCATGATTGTCCTGCGCGGATTTCAGCAACCGCCCTCTTATCATTCCGACCGCTTGCGCAACGCTCCCGTCGGACATTTTTTCGACGTGATTACAAACGGCTTCGGAAATATGTACAGCTATGCTTCGCGAGTGTCGCCGGATGACCGCTGGCGCATTGCGGCTTACATTCGAGCGCTCCAACTGAGTCAGCACGCCACAGTTGCCGACGTGCCGCTTGAGGACCGCGCTGCTCTGGGATTAGTTTCCGCGCCAATAAAAAAGAAATCCGCGCCTTTGAAAGAGGATTTAGCCGGCCTCGCGAGCGCATCGGCAAAACCAAAATGAGTGCTGCGTCAAATTGCGCGCCTGTCGCACCCAAATCCAAGGAGCAATTGCTCGCGGATTTGAACTCCTGTCAGTGGCGCGCGCTCATTATTGGAATCATGGCAGGGATCATCTGCATCGTCGATGCGTTCTTCTCACCTGTGCAATTTTTCCGTTCTTACCTCTTCGCGCTTGTCTTCTGGATCAGCTTCCCTCTTGGCGGAATGGCGATTGTCATGATGAATCACCTGACCGGCGGACTCTGGGGACTGCCGATCCGCCGCACGCTCGAAGCGGCTTCGCGCACGCTGCCACTGATGCTCATTCTGTTCGTTCCCATTTTTTTCGGCATGCGCATTCTGTACAAATGGGCGCAGCCCGCCGCAGTCCGCGCAGATCACGTGCTGCAATATCAGCACATTTACCTGAACGACTGGTTTTTCGTCGTGCGCACGATCGTTTATTTCGCAATCTGGATCTTTTGGGCCTGGCTGTTGAATCGATGGTCCGCCGAACAGGACCGCACGGGCGACCGGCGCATCGCGACGCGCTTGGAATCCTTTAGTGGCCCGGGGTTGGTTGTTTATGGGCTGCTGATCACCTTTGGCTCTGTTGATTGGGTAATGTCGCTCGAGCCGCACTGGTATTCCACAATTTACGGGTTGCTTTTCATGGTGGTGCAGGGGCTCGCAGCGCTTTCGTTTGGCGTCTACGTCGCGCGGCGCCTCTCCGATTACGAGCCAATCGCTTCCTACGTGAATCCGCAGCGGTTCAATGACCTTGGAAATTTGCTGCTCACGTTTGTGATTTTGTGGGCGTATCTGGCGTTCTCGCAATTCCTGATCATCTGGTCCGGCAACACAAAAATGGAAATCGGCTGGTACATGATCCGCGCGCATGGAGGCTGGGCGGGACTCGCGCTGTTCCTGATTCTGTTCCATTTTTTTGCGCCATTCGTGATCTTGCTCTGGCGCAACGTCAAGCGGCGTATGAACACGATCGCCGGTGTTGCGGTTGGATTGATGTTCGTCAGTCTGGTCGACGTGTACTGGCTCGTCGCACCCGCGTTCCAGCCCGATCAGCCAAAACTTCATCTACTCGATTTTGCAGCGCCGACAGCGATTGGCGGCATTTGGATTGCCGTGTTTTGCCGCGAATTGAAGCGCCGGCCGCTGCTGCCAGTTCACGATCCTGATTTCGCGGAGGCTTTTGCGCATGGCGACTGAGCCGGTGATTCACACCGAAGGCGTGCACGCTGAGATCCGCGACACCAACATGCCCGCGCTTGTCATTCTCGGAGGCGCAATCGTCATCACGGTCGCCATCGTGATGCTTTTCTGCTGGTGGCTCTT
>JASHRN010000074.1 GCA_030037335.1 Candidatus Acidiferrales bacterium
GATTTGTCTGCTGCTGTCGCACAGGCTGGTTTGCACTTCGCGCCTGATCCCTCAAGTCAGAAGGCCTGCACCATCGGCGGCAATGTCTCCGAAAACGCCGGCGGACCGCACACGCTCGCCTATGGCGTTACGACAAATCACGTCCTCGGCTTGCAGCTTGTTCTGCCCGATGCGCAGCTCATTCGCATCGGCGGTAAATCCCTCGACGCGCCTGGCTACGATCTCTGCGGTCTTTTCGTCGGCTCCGAAGGCACGCTCGCTCTTGTCACTGAGATCACTGTGCGCCTCACGCGCCTGCCCGAAACCGTGAAAACTCTTCTCGCCATCTATGACCGTATCGACGATGCCACGGAAACCGTTGTAGAAATCACCGCGCGCGGCATCACTCCTGCCGCCTGCGAAATGCTCGATGGCTGGACCCTCCGTGCCGTCGAAGCCTGGGTCCACGCTGGATTCCCTCTCGACAGCGCCGCCGTGCTCCTCATCGAGGTCGACGGTCTGCTCGAAGCCGCCGAAGAGCACGCCGCGCAAGTCACCGAAATCTGCAAACTTCGCGGTGCGCGCGAAGTTCGTGTCGCACGCGATTCGAAAGAACGCGATCTTCTCTGGAAGGGCCGGAAAAACGCGTTCGGCGCCGTCGGCCGCCTGTCTCCAACTTACTACGTGCAGGATGGCGTCATTCCGCGCACCAAATTGCCGCAGACTCTTCGGGAAATCGAGCGCATCGGCAAAGAAAACGGCTTCGAGATCGGCAACATTTTTCACGCCGGCGACGGGAACCTTCATCCCATCATTCTTTTCGACGCGCGCGACGCGAAACAGTTCGATCGCGCTGTTTCCACCGCCGAATCCATCATTCGCTTCTGTATCGAAATGGGCGGCGCAATTACCGGCGAGCATGGCGTCGGCATGGAAAAAGACCGGCTCATGCCCCTACTTTTCAGCGAAGCCGACATGACGCTAATGAAATCGGTCCGTGACGCTTTCAATCCTGTCGGCCGTTTGAATCCCGGGAAAATTTTCCCGACCGGCAAAGGATGTGGCGAGGTTCGCATCAATCCCATGCCACTCGCAGGCACGGGCCCGCATCCGCCGGAGCAGCAGAATCCGTCATGAACTCCCCCGCAACAGTTCTGCCTTCTCGCATCAACGACATTGTTGGCGCGCAAAACGTCATTTCCGATCCGCAATCTCTCGCTGCTTATTCCGTCGATGGAGTCACGCCGCAGATCGCCGCGCGCCCGGCCTCTGCGCAAGAAGTCTCTGAACTCGTAAAATTCGCCGCCACGGAAAATCTCGCCGTCATTCCCACTGGCGCGCGCACCAAGCTCGGCATCGGCATGCCTCCCGCGCGTTACGATCTCGCGCTCGACATGACGCGTCTCGACCGGGTCGTTTCTTACGATCCCGGCGACCTCACTCTCAGCGTCGAGCCCGGCATCCGGCTTCCGCACCTTTCCGCCACGCTCGCCAAGCACAATCAATTTCTTCCGCTCGCTGTCCCCTTCTCCGATCGCGCGACCATTTGCGGCACTCTCGCCAGCGGCGTCGATTCACCCTTACGTCAGCTCTATGGCACGGCGCGCGATTTCGTCCTCGGCATGGAATTCGTCTCCGGCGATGGCGCGCTGACGAAGAGTGGCGGCCGTGTCGTCAAGAACGTAAGCGGCTACGACCTGCACAAACTTTTCCTCGGCTCCATCGGGTCTCTTGGCATCATAACCCGCATCAATTTCAAAACATTTCCGCTGCCGTCCTCCCAGCGCGGTTTCGTCGCTTCCTTCGCATCTCTCGAGGACGCGCTCGCCATGCGCCAGAAGATCTCCGCCTCGCCCATATCGCCGGCAACGCTCGAAATCCTAAGCCCCGAAATGGCGGCCCTGCTGCTTCCCCCACAGGACAGTTCGCCCGCGCTCTCATCTCTCCGATCTTCCGCCTCAGAATGGCTTCTGCTCACCGCGATTTTCGGCTCGAACACCGTTCTCGATCGCTGCTCGAACGAGCTGCAGCGCATGGCCGACCAAAGCGCGGTAAAAAAGAGCGCGTTGCTCTCCGGCTCCGAACAAGAAACGCTGTGGTTCCGTCTCTGCGAGGCCCTCCGGATCATCACCCAGTCTTCGCCCACGAGCATCATCCTCAAAATCACCACGTTGCCTTCCCAGCTTGGCGAACTCTTTCAGTTCCTTACCGCTGAGTCGGTGCGCTACAACATCCGCACTGCCGCGTTAATTCGTGGCGTGGGCGTCGTCTATTGGACGCTGCTTCCTGATTCGCCCGAAGCGGCCAAAGAAAAAGCTGCCGTTCGCCAGGAAATCCTGCCCGCCAGCGAACGCCATAATTTTCGCGCTTCCGTTTTCGCGTGTCCGTTGGAATTCAAGAGCGAACTTGGCGTCTGGGGCCCTTCGCGCGACGACTTCATCCTCATGCAACGCGTCAAGCACGCCTTCGATCCACACAATATCTTCGCGCCCGGCCGTTTCGTCGGAGGCCTGTAGTGCCGCCGCAGCTTTTTGAACCTTGCCGTGCCAGCTTGCGTAACAGTAAGCTGGAGCTCTAAACAATATGGCCGCCGTCCCACCGCTCACTCATGAAGAAGCTCAGCGTGAATTTGCTGAGACGCTCAGCGGCTTCACCGCCGGCGACAAGCCCGACTATGCCGATTATTCTCGCTGCATTCATTGCGGGCTTTGCCTCAACGCTTGTCCAACGTATCGTCTCTGGCACAACGAAGCCGATTCACCGCGCGGCCGCATCCGCCAAATGGCCCTCATCGACCAAGGACGCCTCGCGCTCGGCGATTCTTTCGTAACGCACATTGACCGCTGCCTCGACTGTCGCGCCTGTGAAACTGCCTGCCCTTCCGGCGTCGAATATGGCAAGCTCGTTGAACTTGCCCGCGCGCAAATCGCTCGCAATTTCGAACGCCCGCGCCGATCTCGCGCCATTCGCAATTTCGTCTATCGCCGTCTGCTTCCTGATCCGCGCCGCATCGCGCGATTTGCTCGCCTCATCCGTTTCACGCAGCGCTCCGGCCTCGAATCTTTCGCGCGCGTCACCGGCATCTTGCGTCTTTTCGGATTGCAACAGCGCGCCGCGCTTCTTCCTCGTATCGACTCCGAATTTTTCTTCTCCCGCCTTGGACAAACCTTCCCCGCCAAAGGCCAACGACGCGCGCGCGTCGCCTTTTTCGCCGGCTGCATCGTGCAAGTCACATTTACCAAACTCAATGACGCCACCATTCGCGTTTTGCAGGCCAATGGCTGTGAAGTTGTCGTCCCCGCCAATCAATTCTGCTGTGGCGCTCTCGCCGCTCACGCAGGAGTCCGCGACGTCGCCCGCGAACTTGCCCGTAAGAACATGGAAGCATTTCTCGCCGAGCCCTTTGACGCCATCATCACTAATGCCGCCGGTTGTGGCTCGACCCTCAAGGAATACCCTCATCTCTTTCTCGAAGACGGCCACGCTCGCGAAAATCCCTCGCCCGATGTTCTCGATGCCAAAAATGCGGCTGAATTCTCGTCCAAGGTTCGGGACGTCACGGAATTTCTCGCTTCGCTCGGCCTCTCCGCGCCGCTTCGCAAGACGCGCATGCGCGTTACCTTTCAGGATTCCTGCCACCTCGCACACGGACAGAAAATCCGCGAAGCCCCTCGCACGTTGCTTCGCGCTATTCCCGGCCTGGAATTGGTGGAAATGCCTCTCGCCGATCAGTGCTGCGGCTCCGCCGGCGTTTACAACGTCACAGAAACCGAGACGTCCCTGCAACTTCTGAAAGGAAAAATGGAGTGTGCCCAGTCCAGTCGCGCTTCCGCCATCGTTACCTGCAATCCGGGATGCATCCTTCAACTGCGGGCTGGCGTCAAGATTTTCAAAACTCGCCAGGAAGTGTTTCACGTCGTCGAACTCCTCGACCGCGCTATCGCTAACTAAGGAACCATCCCCGCAGAACGCCTCAGCCCCTTCCGTTTCGATTCATGCAATTTTCATCTAATATGTTTCCCGTGCGGACGCACATGAAAACTCGCAAGCCGAAAGCCCTGCTTCTTGAAAACGTCCATCCGGATGCTGCTGCGCGTCTGCGTTCTGTAGGTTTCGACGTCGAATCTTTGCCGCAGAGCCTCGACGAAGAACCGCTCTGCCGCAAACTCTCTGGCGTCTCGGTTCTCGGCATCCGCTCCAAAACAAAAGTGACTCAGAAAGCTTTGGCCGCCGCAAACGATCTCATCGCTGTTGGCGCTTTTTGCATCGGTACCGATCAAATCGATTTGCCAGCATGCGCCCGCAAAGGTATCGCGGTTTTTAACGCGCCCTACAGCAGCACACGCAGTGTGGTGGAAATTGTCCTCGGTGAAATTTTGCTTCTAGCGCGTGGCGTCTTCGCAAAAAGCCAGAAGCTTCATCGCGGCGTATGGGACAAATCCGCCACAGGGAACAATGAAATCCGCGGCAAGAAGCTCGGCATCATCGGCTACGGAAAAATTGGCTCGCAGCTTTCCGTTCTCGCAGAATCTCTCGGCATGGAAGTCTACTTCTATGATCTCGAGGTCAAGCTCGTTCTCGGAAACGCCAAGGAGTGCCGTTCCCTCCTACAGCTTCTCTCGCTTGCTGACATCGTTACGGTCCACGTCGACGGACGAATGGAAAATCACGGACTCATCGGCCGCGCACAATTTCATCAGATGAAGCCGGGCGTCATCTTCTTGAACGCCAGTCGCGGCTTCGTTGTAGATGATGAAGCTCTCGCTGAAAATATCAGATCCGGAAAGGTCCGCGCCGCCGCGCTCGACGTGTTTCCCCGCGAGCCCAAGGCCAATAGCGAAACATTCTCTTCTCCTTTGCAAGGCATGGAGCAGGTGATCTTGACGCCGCACATCGCCGGCAGCACGGAGGAGGCGCAGCAGGACATCGGCTCGTTCGTTTCAGAAAGGATCGTCGATTATGCTCACGAGGGCACGACTCTATACAGCGTGAATTTCCCCGGTGTGCAACTGCCAAAAATCAAAAAGGCTCACCGTCTGATCCACATTCACGAGAACATTCCCGGCATGCTCGCACAACTCAACCATGTTTTCGCAGCGCACAAAGCCAATATCCTTGGGCAGTATTTGAAAACCACAGAGACAATCGGCTGCGCCATCACCGATATTGGCGCCACTTATCGCGAGGGAATCTTGAACGACCTGCGCGAAATTCCGCATACCATCAAATTCCGCGTTCTTTACTGAGCGCCTGCCGGAATTCCCGCGCCACGAGCGCAAAAAAAGGGGCACGCGTTGCGCGTGCCCCCAACTCCCCGTTGCACCGAGTATCACGCCGGGGAACTTGCTTTTGCGGCCGGATGCGCAGCCGCGCGGCAAGCTTGTTCGAACCGCAAGGCCCTCCGTCAGTTCTGCTCGGGATTCGCTTGCGGCTGCGCCTGCGGGCCATGGAATCGCTGCGGCGCCGCTGTGTAACCCGAAGGAACCGTGAACAGCGTCTCCGACGGCTCGCTGCGGTTGATATTTGTCAGTTGATAAGTGGTCGTGCCGAAGCGCGGATCCGTTCGCGTGCTCGACACCACCATTTGCAAATCCGGCGAATACCACTCTTCGCGCGTTATGACCATCGGCTTATCATTTCCGATGCGTCCCGCCGGGATCGTGCGCGTCACTTTTGTTCCCTGCACCGTCAGCCCGTCAATCGTCTTTGTGCCAAGCGAAGTGGTCTGCACGTTTGCATTCTCGTGCCTGCTTTGGTCGTTCTGCCTCATCCACCGCGCATCGCCTTCCGCCCCTGCTCTCGCGGGACGATTCATGGTGAGCACGGTTTGCTTGTCCTCGTTTAGTATGTAGGTCTTCCCCGCCGCAGGATCCCGGATGAAAGCGATATGCGGCGCCTGCCCGGAAGCCGAGAGCGGCCCAATACTGTTAAACGTCATCTCTTGTCGCGTGCGTCCCGCGCTATCGCGCGCAACGCTCCCCGTCATTTTCTGGTCTACGCGCGTTCCGTCAGACAGCACTTGCACTGTCTCGCGGGTCACCTGTGCCGAAAATGGCGCGCCTGTCACCACTTTGCCGCCGACCCCGCCCACCATTCGCTCAAACGCGAAGCTCCCGCGGTCCATGGGAGGGCCTGGAGGCGGTCCCGGCGGCATTCCTTGCGCTTGCGCCACCACGCTCAATCCCAGCGCTGCAACTCCCACCACTGCAAGTTTCGCTATTCTGCCGATCATTTTTGTGCTCTCCTCTTGTTTCTTCCGCGGCGCATCGCCGCGTACAAATTCTCTACTGCACCAATCTCACTGCCACAGGTGATCCGTCTTCTCCCACCAGCACGTCTGCCTGAATCACTTCGCCGGCATTCGCTTCATCGACCGGATAACCCAGGCTCTCCAGCGTTCCGCGAGTCATTGAAACGCGAACCACAAATCCCGAATCCTCTGCCGAAAGGTTTTCGCCATATGGAACCGGAACAAAATCACCTGCATCTGCGATCTGCGCAGCATCCAGTGCGTTTTGTGCTGTGCCGCTGGCGCTCGGATTTGTTGTGCTACTCACGGTCGGATTCCCACTCCCGTTTTTCATCGTGTGCCCGCCAGAAAACTTCCAAGCGCCGATCGTCACCAGCACCGCCGCTGCTGCGGCCAAACCAATCCACTCCGCCCAGCGCATACGCATACGCCGCTCGCGATATCGCGCTCGTTCCAAATTACGATGATGCTCGCGAAAAGCGCCTGCCAGCCGCTCTTCCATCGCCGCCGGCGCTTCCCAAATTTTTGCATCCTCCGCGGTATCCGACAGTGCCTGCGCCAAAGTTCGCGCCTCCGCCAGCCTCGCCGCGCATCGCTCGCAAATCTGCGCATGCAGTCGCGCCATCACTTGCGTTGATTCGCCCAGAGTCTCGCTCGCGTTTCCGCGCGCCAGCTCGTGCACAACTTCCTGAAACTCCGTGCAATTCATTTTCGCTTCCCTTTCAAGCACACCGGCTTCCTTCAGCCGTTTTCTTTCTTCGGGCCGAAACGCTGCGCAACCGGGCCGCCAGTATCTCCCGCCCGCGTGCCAGCCGTGATCGCACCGTGCCGATCGGACACTCGAGAATTTTTGCGGCGGTCGCGTAGTCACGTTCCTGCAAATCGCACAGCGTCACCGCCTCACGATACGCCGGAGGCAGCAGCGTTACCGCGTGCCGCACCTGTTCTACAGCTTCGCTACGCGTCAGCTCACCCAGGAAATTTTCCCGCGAAAAACTTCCACTCCTGCCCTGGATTGCCTCCGGCAGATTTCCCTCTTCGGCCAGCGGCTCGTAATGGCCTTCGCGCTCGAGAACGCGCCGTACATGATTCCGCGCGATGCCATAGAGGAATGCTGCCGGCTCGCCGCGTCCTGCATCGAATTTCCCAGCGATCTGAATCAGTGTCATAAAAGCTTCCTGTGCCACTTCTTCTGCCGCTTCTCTGCGGCCCGTCATGTGCAGCGCAAACCGATAGATCGCGCCGCTGTGGCGGCCATAGAAAAGGCCAAAAGCCTCTTCATCGCCTGCCGCCATCCGCCGCAGCAGATGCTCGTCCCGAGCCTCTTTCCTCTCCGCCATCCCTTCCCATTCGACGTATCTGCTGCGTTTTCCGTGTCTTCTCTTTACGATTATCTATTCCTTCCTGGGCCCCAAAAGTTCCAAAAATTTGCCTCTGGTTGCGTCGAGATTCGCTCCCACTTGTACATCCGTTCAACAAGCAGGTGGTTGGTGTCGCCAGCTCACCACGTCTGGCCGTGGCCGCCGCAAATCGACAAACTCCGCCTGTATATCAAACCCACACTGCCGATTCGAGTTGCTCAGCCCGACGCGCACCCTTATGGTTTGCTCAAAGTTGCAGTTACAAGTATTAGCTTCTACCTGCTTTTACTGATTGACAAATACCGGTGGAGGGGGCTAGGGTCGGCATCAGTTTTTGCGTTGGGGTGATGTTTATGAGGGTTTCAGCGCACGCCGTTGTTCCTCATATGTTGCTATGAGCCCAAACCTATGGCTGCGAGGCTGGCGGCGGACCCCACTGCTGACCTCGCAGTTCTCACTAACTATTGTCGTGGGCATGGGCGCGGCATCCGCCATTATAAGCCTGATGTTGGCGCTGGGCTACCAACCCCTCCCCTACCGCGATCCCGGGCAGCTCGTGGCGGTTTGGGAGCGTACCCAGTCAGACGCGCACGCAATGGCGATTTCGGGTCCGGACATGATCGATCTGGCCGACGCAACCCACGGCGTTTTTGTCTCGCTCGGCGCTTTCACCGTTCCGCGGGTTTGGCTGACCGGCTCCAAGGGTCCCGCGCAGGTTCGCGAGTGCTACCTCGACGTAGCTACTCTGAGCGAGCTGGGCATACGCCCAGTTTCAGGGCGCGGGGTCCGACCGGATGATGAACCTTTGGCTGGAGGCGGAACTTCTCCAGCTTGGATAAGCGAACGGCTTTGGCATGCCAGGTACGGCGCGAGTCCTTCGGCCATCGGTTCGCCTATAGAAGTTGCAGACGACGCAAGCGGGCGCGACAAGGTACGCGCGCGGATTGCCGGGGTGCTTCCGGACAACGTCAGCATCCCCATTCCGTTCATGGAAAATTCGACAGACGTCTGGTTCATCCTGTCCCGCGACATCTTGGCTCGATCACGGCAAGCTGACGTATTCTTCGGCGTGGGCCGCCTTCGCCCCGGTGTAACAGTGGCCCAAGCGCAGGCCGCGCTTAACGGAGTAGCACAACGACTGGGCCAACAGTATAGCTTTGACCGTGGCAGGATCCCGGTCGTAGAAAGTCTCGAATCAATCGCACAAGGTCCGGCTCGGCGCACAATGGGCTTGCTGGCCTTGGGCGTGGGATTCGTTTTCCTGCTCGCCTGCGTCAATCTCGCCATACTGATGGGAACCGAAGGCAGGCGGCGAAAGCGCGAAATCGCTATTCGCACGGTGTTGGGCGCCGCGCGTTCGACTCTGTGGCTCGACGTGGCAGCAGAAAAATGCGCGCTCGCGCTGATCTCGCTCGCCCTCGGCGCACTCGTTGCCTTCTGGCTGCTTCGCGTGCTCACGCAACTGATGCCAGCGGCTGGACTTGGCCCTGCACTTCTTCATCCGCCGCCTCTGAATTTAGAGGTTCTCCTCGGCTTCGCCGCCTTTGCGTTGATCGCAGCGCTCATTTGGTCGGCGTTGCTCGTCCGCGCGGCAAACGATCCGCACTCAGCGCGCGCGCTCGCTTCAGCAGGCAGCGGACTTGGTTACACCGGCTTCAGCGACGCCGGTCACGGATCGCGTCGCTGGCGTCTTGCGCTTTTGGCAGCGCAGGCCGGGATCGGAATTTGCCTGCTCGCGGCAGCGGCGCTCACCGCGAGAACCTATGCTGCACTCTCGACTGCCAACTTGGGCCCTGCGCCGCGGCACGAGGTACTGCTATCGGTAGGCACGCGTGACCATTTCGTTCCCAGCGATGCGCAGGCTGCAGACTTCAATCAGCGAGTGCTTGACCGGTTGACTCGTCTGCCAGGCACGCAAGCAATCGCGCTGGCGCAACCGTTTCCGCCCGGAGGGCAATTCGGCCACTTTGCCAAACCGGGCGATACAGCCGATACCGAGCGTGAAGCCAGCGCGCCCACGCCCGTTTCGCCAGGCTATTTCCACGCTTTAGGGATTCCGATCCTGTTCGGACGCGGCTTTAACAGTGCCGACACTACAGGCAGCGAATCCGTCGCAATAATTTCTTTGAACATGACCGAACAAAATTGGACGTTGCCACAGCAGGCCGTGGGCTCCGAAATCACCGTCGGCTCAAAGGTCAAAACCACATATATGATTGTCGGCGTGGCCGGCGATTTCACCGGCTTTTGGTCGCAGAAGCCCGCGCCGATGATTTACTTGCCCCTGAGCCAGGGAGCTTACACAATAGGCGGCGACATAATTCTGCGAACCACAGCCTCGCCGAAAACAGTAGCCACGCTTGCTCCGCAGATCTTAGCCGGAATGCCCATTGCAGCAACCGTTTCGGACGTTTCCACCATGCAAGCTCGTTGGCAGGCGACGCTCACGCGGCCTTTGGCGCGCATGGCAGGCATGCTGCTCCTCGCCCTTCTCGGCCTCGCGCTGAGCGTTCAGGGTGTATATGCGGTGGCCGCAGCAAACGTGACGGCGCGACGGCACGAGCTAGCGGTGCGTTCTGCGCTGGGTGCTCCAGCGGGCCTTCTTGTTTGGAACCTTACGCGCGAACTGCTCATCGCCGTAGCCGTAGGTGCTGGGTGCGGCATCGTAGCGGCGCTGAACTTGCGTCCGCTCCTCGCGCACTGGCTGGGGACAGTCGCTGTTTGGGAAGCAGGGCCGATTGCTATCGCCATCTTGTTATTGGGACTTGCCGCTGTGGCGGGATGTTACTTTCCAGCGCGATCAGCCGCGCGTGCGAATCCTGTTGATGTGCTCCGGCAAGGCTGACTTCCTCGTTCGCTATTGGCTGGTTCCGCTTTGCGGCCTTGGCATTGGGCGGCGCATGGGCGCAATCGCCGGAACGGCGAGCGAACGCGCGCCATTTTTTCCAACGCAGCGAATCGCGAAGAAATGATTGTCCGGCGAGACGCCATCGAGCGTGGCTTCGCTTCCCGACGGCACAAATTCGTATACTGACCATTGCGGAGCTGTCGTTTCACGCCACAAAATTTCAAATCCTGCGCGGTCCGCATCCTCCGGCGCGGACCAGCGCATCCATGCGTAGCCCATGGCTGTGCGTGGCACGTGCGTGATGGTCACTTCGGAGGGCGGCGCGGGAGCGAGAGCTAGTTCGCGCAAAGCTTCGGCGTTGTCCCATGTCGCGTTCCTGAGAAAATCGAAATTCAGAAATTTCTCAAGGTCGCCGTACTCAATTCCATTCTCCACGCGCGGAGTCTGATGCTGATGAAAATAATTCTCCTGTGGCTCAGTAAAGCGGTCCGCTGGCAGCCCGGCTGCGACAAACGGCATGTGATCGCCGCCGCGTCCCAATCGATCGACGCGGAAAATCAGACGAATGTTCTCGCGCCCATCGATTTCTTCCGTCGCACGCGCCAGCTCGCGCGAAGGCGAGTCCACTCCATCCGGGCCGCCGCCAGAAAACAGCCGGATGCGATGCGGCCCTCCGGGCACGGGATCCGCGCCGACAATATCGTTATCGAAATATCCGCCGACGGTATAGCCATGATCCTGCAAATATTTCTGCATGCCCTTCGCGCCGAGCAAGCCTTGCTCTTCGCCGGAAAGCGCCGCGAAAATCAACGTTGCGCGGTACGTTCCGCTCGCCAGCAGTTTCGCCGATTCAATCGCTTGAGCCACCCCCGATGAATCGTCGTCCGCACCGGGCGCGTCCGCGTTCGGATCGTTGGTTTCGGAGGGACGCGAATCGAAATCGCCGCTGGTGATGAATACAGTTTTATTCAGCGACGGATCGCTTCCCGGCAAAATCGCGTAGACATTTTCCAAATGCAATTTCTCTCCGGTGCGCGGAAGCTCGGTTTCGAATTTATCCACGACAATTTGCAGACGTCCGCCGGAATCCTTTGTGATTTCGTTGAAACGCGCCACGATGTGATCGCGACCACAGCCGATTCCTCGCTTTGGATCGGTCCACGAAGAAAATGAATCGCGCGTGCCACAGGCGACCTGCTCTTCAATGATGGAGCGCAAATAATTCTCGTCAATCGATGCGCGGTCGAGTCTTCCTGTCGGACGCGGAATCAGATTCACGGCGGGCGCGCCGTTGGGTGGTTCCGGAGGATCCTGCGCGAGCGCCACACCTCCGGCAACCAGCATCGCCAGTGAAATTCCGGACAGCACGAGAGCCTTCCTGGGATTGCGTACGGCAGCATTCCACTTCGAAAACGACTTCAGTCGCATTTTCATCCTCGCACTCCGCAGAGTCGTAAGAGTGTGCGACGCGACCGTAGCGTCCGGCGTTTCGCTAAAAACCTTCAACGCGCGTCAATGGCCTCGAAACCTGCGGGCCGCGCGTGCCAAAATCCCCCACAACGGTGTCTGTTTGAGGCCTAAATACGCCAAAATCGGCCAGTTTTCACGCCTTTGAGGGAATGGCGCGTTTTGCCATTTTTGTGTGCGCTATTGGTAAGAATCTGCGAATTTCTCGCGAAAACGCAAATGTGGGTTGAAATCATGAAACCGAAATTCGTCGACTTTTCGCCGCATCGAAGCGCTATTTTGGGGACGCCGACGCGGCTTGTTGCGCGTGCGCTTGGGGCTGATATGTGCCGGGAACCACACGAGTGGCGATAGCTATGCGGTTCCATCCGTTGATGGAGACAATGGCCATCGTGAGCGCGACGATCTCCGGCTCGGAGAAGTGCTTCTTCACTTCTTCAAAGTCTTCATCGGGCACATGCGTTTCGGAAACGAGGGTGAGCGATTCCGTCCATGCGAGAGCGGCGCGTTCGCGATCCGAATAAAAAGGAGTTTCACGCCAGGCGTTGAGTTCGTAGAGGCGCTGCTCGGTTTCTCCGGCGGCGCGGGCGTCTTTTGAATGCATGTCGAGGCAATAGGCGCAGCCATTGATTTGCGAGGCGCGCATTCTGACGAGTTCGAGCAAGGGCTTTTCGAGAGTTGAGTCGTGAACGTAGGTTTCGAGGCCGAACATGGCCTGATAGGCTTTCGGATCGACTTTCGTGACATCGATTCTCGCTTTCATTCTGTTTATCCTCCTACTGCTACCGATGCGGCTGCGACCAGAAAGGAACCAATTATTTTTGTACAAAAATGCTTTCAGGCGAAATGATTTCTTACAACAGCAGGAATGGGAAATAAAAGCAACATCAGAAGGACCAGCAATAGTTATTCATAGCGTAGCGCCACCATGGGATCGACTTTCATCGCCCGCCGCGCGGGGACGTAACAGGCAGCGAGGGCGACGATAATCAGTATTAGAGCGACAGCGGCGAAAGTCAGGGGATCGTCGGCGCGAATTCCATAGAGCATGCTGGACATGAATCGCGTGACGCCCAGCGCTCCGGTGATACCGATAGCTGTACCGACGAGGACGAGCAAAATTCCCTGGCCGATTACGAGGCGCAACAGATCGCGCCGCTGCGCGCCGAGCGCCGTGCGGATACCGAGTTCACGCGTGCGACGCGCCACTTCGTAGGAAAGCAGACCGTAAAGTCCGATGCAGGCGAGCAGCAGGGCGACCGCGCCGAAGAAACTAGAGAGCTTTGAGAGCAAGCGCTGCTGAAAAAGAGAGCGCTCAATTTGTTCGGACTCCGTCTCTATGCTTAGCAACGGCAGGTTCTTGTCGAGCTGCCTGAGGGTGCTACGGACCGCAGGAATTATCGTTGTCGGATCAGCCGCAGTGCGCACCTCAAATATTCCCTCACCGCCTCCTGCCGGGATGAACACGATCGGTGCGATTTCGCTCCGCAATGCCTGAAACTTCGTATCGGCAACCACACCCACAATTTCGCAACTTTTGCCGAGGTGCCCGACACCGGTGATGTGCCGACCAATCGGATTTTGATCCTCAAAAAACTTACGGGCAAACGCCTCATTAATAACAGCAGGGTTCAACTTAGAGTCCAGCGGCAGAGCAAAATCCTGCGATGCGAACACTCGCCCGGCCATGAGCGGGATTCCCATGGTCTCGAAGAATCTTGGCCCTGCAGCGAGACCCAGAGTTTCGTGCTCTTTGTTTTGCGATTCTCCTTCAATTTTGAAGCTCGTGTCCCAATAATTGCCGCTCAGCAGAGAATCGAATGAATATGTGGCAGAAAGCACTCCGGGAATTGCCTCAAGACGCGATAAGAGCTGGGAATATAGGTTCTTGGACTGGTCGTTCGTGTAACCGTTCAGACTCGGATCGAGTCGAAAGAGCAAAATGTTTCGCGTGTCAAAGCCAGGATTGACTCCTTTGAGATTTCTGAGAGTGCGGATCAGCAGGCCCGCTCCCACAAGAGCGACTATGGTTAAACCTACTTGCGCGATTACGAGCCACCCGCCGAGATTGAGTCGGCCACTCCGGGATGTGGCACCTGAAAGCCCGGCATGGCTGAGCGACGATGCAGAATCAAGACGTGTTCCGCGAATTGCCGGCGCGAGGCCGAACAAAATCCCGGTAAGAATCGATACTGCCGCAGTAAATCCCAGGACGCGTATATCCACATGCACCGGCAAATGCGACGGCCAAAGCCCTCCGCTGGACATGAAGGCCACGAGCGACGGCACAGTCCAGTAAGAGACAAGGATTCCTGAGATTCCGCCCGCAGACGAGAGAAGGAGGCTTTCGGTGAGCAATTGCCGGGCAATTCTGGCGCGACCCGCGCCCAGCGCCAGCCGGATGCTTAACTCTTGTTGCCGTGCGGCGGAACGCGCGAGCATCAACCCGGCCACATTGGCGCACGCCACCAGTAGAACCAAGCCCACCGCGATCATCAGGATGGTCAGGGGCGTGGAAAAACGCTCGCGCAACCCGCTGATGGCTTGCGGCGCAAGCATCAGCACCAGATGTGGCGCATCTTTCGCTGCGAACAATTTGATTCTGCTGTTGAGGACGTCATTCTGAAACAGAGCGTTCGTGGCGGCTTGCGCTCGGTGGAGGGTGATTCCTTTATTGAGCCGTGCGACAATATAGACCCACCAGATATCGTCGCCCGATTCCAGCGTGGGATGATTTCCGCCGATAGTTCCGTACAAGTCCATTCCGATCTTCGGACTGACCGACAACGGCAGCCAGATCGAGTGAGTCTGGTCCAGGTCCAAGCCGGGAAATTCTTTGCCAGCGACTCCTACAATCGTTACTGGAACATTGTTCAGAAAAATGGTCCTTCCCACGACGGCAGGTTCAGCGCCGAATGCCCTCTGCCAATATCCATAGGAAATGACGGCCACAGGCGGAGCTCCGGGCATGTCGTCCGAAGGAGTCAAGAACCTCCCGAGCGCCGGCACGACTCCGAGCGTTCCAAAGAAGTCGCCGGAGACCAGTTCTCCTTCCACGAAACTCGCTGAGCCGTTGCTCCTGAGCGTGAGGCCAACATTGCCAGCTAGCGCCGTCACACTTGAAAAGGCGTTCTGAAGCGACTGAAATTGGCGGAACATTGGAAAGGAAAACGAGCAGCTGTGGGCATTGGTCTCGGCTCCTGGCTCGCTTCCACTTGCACTCGCCGCTGGGCAGGGCATGAAACTGTAACTCCCGTTGGTATTGGGCGATTCGTGAGCAGCCCATTGGAAGACCACGAGCCGCTGCGGATCCTGCACTGGCAGCGAACGAAGCAGTATCGCGTCAATCAGGCTGAAAATCGCGGTATTGGCGCCGATGCCGAGGGCGAGGGTGAGGACGGTTACAGCGGTGAATCCGGGAGATTTGCGTAGCATGCGAAAGGCGAAGCGTAAGTCCTGCAGCAGGCTTTCGATAAAGCTGATGCCGCGGGATTCGCGGCATTCTTCTTTGACGCGCTCGATACCGCCAAACTCAAGGCGGGCGCGGCGCAGAGCCTCTTCGCGAGGAATGCCAGTGCGAATCAGATCGTCGGCATAATTTTCGATGTGAGAGCGAAGCTCAGCGTCCATGTCGCTCTCGGTGCGAGAGCGACGAATGATGGCGCGTAGCCAAGATCGAAAACGAGAGAGAAGTGTCATGCGAATTCCCTCACATTACGGTGCACAAGAGCGGGCCACAGGTTTTTCTCCGAGAAACAGGATGAAGCCTCGCGACATGCAAAAGCAAAATGCAGATTCCTCGTCGTCGGGGTAAACCGCTCCTCCTCGGAATGACAATGTGGTTGATGATTGAGAGATGTGGAGGCCGCGCTTCGTGTGCAACACCGGGAACTCCGAAGCGCAAGGGCAATGGCCGCAAGACGAGATTCTTCGTCGGGCAAAAACGGCCCTCCTCAGAATGACAAAGTTGTTGGTGGTCATGGGATGAGAGAACGCGTGTCCACGAACGATAGCGGCTGCGCAGATTCATACTTCCTCGGGCGTGGTGCGCAAAATTCCGGCGATGACGTCGGCCATGCGGTTCCAGTTCTGCGTTTCGGTCTGCAGGCGGCGCTTCCCTGCGGTCGTGAGACGATAGTATTTCGCTTTGCGATTGTTTTCCGACTCGCCCCAGGCGCTCATAATCCAGCCTTGATGTTCAAGGCGATAGAGCGCGGGATAGAGAGAGCCTTGCAGGATTTCGAGACGGTCCTTGGAAATCTGCTGAATGCGCAACAGGATGCCGTAGCCGTGCAGCGGGCCGAGAGAGACGGCCTTGAGAATGAGCATGTCGAGAGTGCCCTGAAGAAGGGCGCGGTCGTTGTCCACGAAGCGATGCCTCCTAGATGTGCTAGGAGTATAAAGACTATTCTCCTAGATTGTCAAGGAGAAGAACAACTGGCGGCGGAGCACATGAAAAAGCAGATCCCTCACACCATCCGCACAAAGCGCGGACGGGTTCGGGATGACAACAAGGCCGGAGGCTATTCTTCTTCGAGGGCGGCTGGTGAGGCGAGTTTTTGGATGACAGTCATGTCTTCGAGAGTGGTAACGTCGCCGGAGACGCCACCTTTTTCGGCGACTTCGCGCAAAAGGCGGCGCATGATTTTTCCGCTGCGCGTTTTGGGGAGCAGATCGGCGAAGCGAACTTCTGCAGGACGCGCGATAGCTCCGATGGTTTCGGCGACGTGTTCGGTGAGCGCGCTGCGCAGGGCGATCGAATGATTGTGACCGGCGCGGAGCGTGACGAAGCAAACGATGGCTTCGCCTTTGATCGCGTCGGGACGCGCGACGACGGCCGCTTCGGCGACGCTCGGATGACTGACGAGCGCGCTTTCGATTTCCATGGAACTCAGGCGATGGCCCGCGACTTTGATTACGTCATCGACGCGTCCGAGGACCCAGGTGTAGCCGTCGGCGTCGCACTGCGCGGCGTCTCCGGTGAAATAAACGCCGGGGATGCGGCTCCAGTAATCGCGCTTGAATCGTTCATCGTCGCCGTAAATCGTGCGCAGCATGGAGGGCCACGGCTTTTCAATGATGAGGTAGCCGGTTTCGCCGGGCTTGACGGATTCGCCTTTGAGGGTGACGACGCGTGAGACCACGCCAGGAAGCGGAAGGGTTGCGGATCCGGGCTTCGTGGGCGTTGCGCCGGGAAGCGGCGAAATCATCATCGCGCCCGTTTCCGTTTGCCACCAAGTGTCAACGATCGGGCAGCGTTTGCCGCCGATGACCTCGAAATACCATTTCCACGCGGCGGGATTGATGGGCTCGCCAACGGTACCGAGAAGGCGAAGGCTCGAAAGATCGTGTTTGGCGAGCCAATCGTTGCCCCAGGCCATGAATGCACGGACAGCGGTTGCCGAGCTGTAGAAAATCGAAACTTTGTAGCGCTCAATGATCTCCCAGAAGCGATCCTTCTTTGGAAAATCGGGCGCGCCTTCATACATCACGCACGTGGCGCAATTCGCGAGCGGGCCATAGACAAGATAACTGTGGCCAGTGACCCAGCCGACGTCCGCGGTGCACCAGTAGACATCATCGTCGCGCAGATCGAACACCATTTGCGTTGTATACATCGTACCGAGGAGGTATCCGGCGGAAGTGTGCAGCACGCCTTTGGGTTTTCCAGTGGTGCCGCTGGTGTACAGGATGTAGAGCGGATGTTCGGAATCGAACGGGGCAGCAGGACAATCGCGCGATGCTTTTGATTCGAGATCGTGCCACCAAACGTCGCGGCCATTTTTCCAGGCAATGTTTTCGCCGGTGCGTTTGACGACGACAATCTTTTCAATCGAGGAGCAGGATTCCGCTGCCTTGTCGGCGGTTTCTTTCAGAGGAACCACGTGACCGCGGCGATAGCCTCCATCGGCGGTGATAAGGAATTTGGATTTTGCATCGTTGATGCGGTCGGAGAGGGCTGTAGCGCTGAAACCTCCGAAAATCACGGAATGAATTGCGCCGATGCGCGCGCAGGCGAGAAGCGCGATGGGCAGTTCCGGAATCATGGGCATGTAAATGGCAACGGTGTCGTGGGCTTTGACGCCGATGCCGATGAGGGCGTGGGCCATTTTGCAGACGCGTTCGTGGAGCTGTGCATAGGTGAATTTGAGCTGCTTGCCGTCCTCAGCTTCCCAGTAGAGCGCGACTTTATTGCTGTTTTTGGCGAGATGGCGGTCGAGACAATTGTAAGCAACGTTCAGGCGGCCGCCGACAAACCACTTGGCGTGAGGAATGTTCCATTCAAGGATTTTTTTCGGCGGCTCAAACCAGTCGAGCATTTTGGCCTGCTCGGCCCAGAAACCTTGGGGGTCATTTTGGGCGCGATCGTAAATTTTCTTGTATTCGTCGAGGGAGCGTACGCGAGCGCGGCGCTGAAATTCCGGTGGCGGCGGAATTTTCTCTTCGTTCAGGATTTTGGGGTCGAATTCCTGCATAGGGCCTCCGCGGTGCAAATGCGAGACTACCGTGTTCGCGCGCCTCTAAGGTACGAAAAACACTGGCCAGTGACAAGTGAAGAGGGAGCACACAAGAATCAAATCAAGGTTGCGGCGGCGTAGCGGCAGACGCAGCGGCCGGGGACGGCAGAAGCGACGCGCCGTTGGATTTGATGATCGAGGCATACCACTGCGCCGAATCCTTCAGGATGCGCTTCTGCGTCGGATAGTCCACGAAGATCATGCCGAAGCGCTGCGTGTAGCCGTCCTGCCATTCGAAATTATCGAGCAAAGACCAGTGCAAATAGCCTTTGAGGGCCACACCTTCCTGTGAAGCGCGAGCGAGCGCTTGCAAATAGCGCGTGGTGAAGTCGATGCGCTCGGGATCGTGAACCTGGCCATCGAGTGAAACCCAATCGCGGCAGGAGCAGCCGTTTTCTGTGATGAACAGCGGAAGACTGTAGCGTTCGTGAAGCCATTTAGGGCCCCAGTACATTGCGTCAGGCGTAACTTCCCATCCCATAGCGGTGAGCGGGAAACCGGCAGAAAATGCGACCGCCTGGGTTTTGCCGTTGGCCGCGGCGCGAACGAGGTTTCCGCCGTAAATGTTCGTGGCGAGAAAATCGAGAGGCTGGTGAATGGTTTCCATGTCGCCGGCGCGAATTTCAGGAGCGTCGGCCCCAAGAGCCGTTAGAGCATCCTGCGGATATTGACCGGTATAGACCGGGTCGAGCCACCAGGCGTTTTCGCGCCACCACAACTCGGCGGTGAAATGATCAACGGGGCTTTCGAAAGTGGCGGCCTGCGCGGCGGAAATGTCGGCTGCGGAGTTGGCTTCCGGCAGAGCGGGAGAAACATCGCAGGCGTAGCTGATCTGGACCGGCTTTTTGGCGTTGGCGCGAATCGCCTGCACGGCGCGCCCGTGAGCGAGCATGGTCATGTGCGCGGCGCGCATGTATTCGTTCCGGGGAAGCTTTTCGCCGGGCGCCTGCTCGCCTGTGACATAGCCGCCACCGATGAATGAGCGCGGCTCATTGATGGTGAGCCAGTACTGCACGCGATCAGAAAGAGTGCGTGCGAGGAGTGCGGCGTAATCGGAAAACCATCCGGCCATATCGCGTGCTTCCCAGGAGCCGCGCTGCATCAGCGCAAGAGGTGTGTCCCAGTGGAAAACCGTCAGGACGGGAGTGATTTTGGCGGCGAGGAGTGAGTCGACCAGATGACTGTAAAAGTCGAGGCCCTTTTGATTGACGTCGCCGACGCCTTCAGGAATGACGCGTGGCCATGAAACGCTGAAACGAAATGCCCGGAGGCCGATCGTCTGCATGCGGGCGATGTCTTCGGCGTAACGATGATAAAAGTCGCAGGCAACGTCGCCAGTCTGGCCGTCGAGGATGGCGCCGGGCTGGCGGACGAATTCATCCCAGACGGAGAGGTCTTTGCCGTCTTCGCGTGCAGCGCCTTCGATTTGGTAAGCAGAGGTGGAAGCGCCCCAGAGAAAATCGGCGGGAAAAGGAGATTTGGATGCGGCGGTAGGAGCTGCTTGCTGCTGGGACTGTTGTGGCTGAGTTTGTCGCTGTTGTTGTTGCGATTGAGCGTAAGCGCCGGCGCTCCTACCGAGAGCCGCTAACGAGATGGCTGAACCAGCCGAGGCGGAGAGGAACTTACGGCGAGTGATTGGGCGCGGCGCCGCGGGCCGGATCGGGTCATCGTCAGCGGACATTCCGTAATTCTCGAATATTTGCCGCGCTGCCGCAACGATTTCTGCAATTCGCGTTCATCTTGTTGATTATTTCGGTTCAAACATACCGGCGGCGACACGGGTGACAAGACCGCGCGGCGCAAGGCGCTGGCCCTCGACGCTGAGCGTGTTCTTGAGCCCGGAGATGACGCTGCTCTTCCCTTCCGCGAGTGCGCGGAGGCCGGTGCGAGCGACTTTCTGCGCTGTTTCCGCCCCGCGAAACGTGCGTTCAGGCTGCCCGGCGACTTCGCGAAACTCGGTAGCGGTCGAGCCGGGGCAAAGCGCGCAAACGTGGACGCCGAAGCGGCGAACTTCTTCGGCGATGCCCTCGGCGAAGCGCAAATCGAAGGCTTTAGTGGCAGCGTACGTGGAAATGTAGGGCACCGCCTGAAACCCGGCGACGGATGCGACGATGAGAATGTCGCCATGGCGTCGCGCGACCATTTCCCGCAAATAGAGATGCGTCAGGTGTATTACGGCGAAACAGTTTACCTGGACCATTTCTAGCTGGCGCGCCAGGCTGGACTCATAGAAGCGGCCGTAGGAGCCGAATCCGGCATTATTGATGAGAAGCTCAATTTCGAGGGAATGAGCCTGAGTAAACGAGTGGATTTGCTCGGGGGCGGAAGCATCGGCGAGGTCGCCCGGCAAGACCTCGACTTTGACGTGGTGCGCTGAGCGCAGGCGGGAAGCGAGCGATTCGAGACGATCTCTGCGGCGGGCGGTGAGAACGAGGTGCGCGCCTGCGGCGGCAAGCTCCTCGGCCAAAGCCAGGCCGATGCCGGCGCTAGCGCCTGTAACCAGGGACCATTTGCCGCGCCATCGCGCCGAAAATATGGAATTTGGACTCATTCGAATATCGGCCTCCCCACCGGCCATACGAAAATCCATGAAAACATAGCCGGGGCGCTCGTGAACAGCGGAAAAATACGCAAAACGGGCAAAATTTGGCACGTCGATGAGAATGCGTATGAGCTATTAGAAATGGAAGTAATGTCAGGCGCTGGGAGCTTGGCGACGGCTGAAGAGATTCATGAAGGCAGTACGGAAGCGCGCGCCTTCCTGTTTCATGCGTTCGAGCAACCGACGAGCCCAAGCGAAGTCAACAGCCAGCAGCGCAAGTCCAAGCAGAATCACCAGCCAGCCGGGACCGGGACCGACGAGCAGGACAACCCCGAGAAACAGGAGTGCGAAGCCCGCTGCAATGCGAAGCACTCGGCGAGTTTGCTGAAGCGTTTTGAAAACGAAAAGCGGCATACCGCATTACCCTTCTTAATACCCTTGATGGACCCGAACTCCGTATCTGAACTGCATCACTCAGCTCACAACATTGGATGCCGAGAATGCACACAAGATTCTGAGCACGCGAAGAGCCAAATCGCAGCGACGCAGCTCATGGCGCATTTGTAATGCTGGGAATGGACTTGGAGGAACCACCCAACGAGCAGCGTTGCGAAAAGAAGAAAGAAATTCTATGTGAGATGAAAAATAGGGACCCAGCAGAGCTATTTGCACCGGCGTCGGGGATCTCCGGCCATCACTGCTGCCACCAGTGCTGGAAGCGGTGCGTCTTAATGCAGATGCCCTTGTAGAGAACAGGAACTGATGTGAGGATTGACGCACGGCAGAATGCGCGCTTGGGGAATGATTGCGGAGGCTGCGCCGACGACGGAGCGAAGGCTCTGGGTCTGGCTATATCACCTGGGCGGCCCAGGATTGATCGTTCTGGGAATCATAGACAGCTCAGTGATTCCCATTCCGGGCAGCATGGACGCGCTGACGATTGTGCTGGCGGCGCATCATCGCCAGCTCTGGCCGTACTACGCAGCGATGGCCACGTTCGGGTCGGTGTTTGGAGCGTACATCACGTTCCGTCTGGCACGGACTCAGGGCAAGGAAAGACTGAAACATGCGCTGCGGCGAGGATGGAAAAAGAAGGCGGCGGATTTCATCAAGAAGTGGCGCTTCTGGGCGATAGCTGTTCCGGCGATCTTACCGCCGCCAATGCCCATGGTCCCATTTGTCCTGGCGGCTGGCGCAGCAGACTATCCATCAAAACGGTTTCTAGGCGCGATGACGTTAGGGCGTGTGGTCCGGTATGGACTGCTG
>JASHRN010000075.1 GCA_030037335.1 Candidatus Acidiferrales bacterium
TGCTCACACCGTATCGTCTGGATACCAATTCTCTTTTTCTCACCGCTGAACTCAATCGTGTGGGATTTCCCGTGCGACGGAAGCATGTGGTCGGGGACTGCGATGAAGACTTGCGCGCGGTATTTCGGAGCGCGATGGAGCGCGTAGAAGTGGTGGTCTCGTGCGGCGGATTGGGACCGACGGCAGACGACCGCACGCGAGAAATTGTTGCGGAACTGCTGGGGCGCAAGCTCAAGATGAACGATGCGATTTTGCGCGGGATTCAGGAACGCTTTCGCAGCTTTGGACGCACGATGCCGGAAGTGAATGCGCGGCAAGCGATGGTTCCGGAAGGCGCGGAAGCGCTCGAAAATACGCGAGGGACAGCACCCGGGTTGTGGATCAATCAGGACGGCAGGATTGTGATACTGCTTCCGGGTCCGCCGGCGGAATTGCAGGCGATTTTCACGCGCGAAGTAAAGCCGCGACTGTCGCGGTTGGGCGGCAAGCAGCGATTGTACACGCGGGATTTGCGCATCACGGGCTTGCCGGAGTCGGAAGTGGACCAGCGGATTGCGCCGATTTGTGCGCGATTTCCTGAAACCGAGATGACGATTCTGAGCGTATCCGGTGAGATTCAGGTGCATCCGCGAATGTGGTCGGATGATGAAACCGCGGCGAACAAGTTGCTGGACGAAATGGTGGAGCAGCTTCGGTTGGTGCTGGGTGAAAATTTGTTCTCAACATCCGGCGAAACACTTGAGGCGGTTGTTGCTCGGGGTCTGCAGGAGCATCGCGCCACGATTGCCGTCGCGGAGAGCTGCACGGGAGGAATGCTCGCAGCGCGACTGACGAATGTGCCGGGAAGCTCGGCGTATTTTCGCGGCGGAGTGGTTTCGTACAGCAACGATTTGAAATCAGCGTGGGCGTGCGTGCCGAAGGAATTGATTGAGGCGAAGGGGGCGGTGAGCGCGGAGGTCGCGCTGGCGATGGCTCATGGAGTGCGCGCACAAGCCAATGCAACGCTCGGAGTGGGAATCACGGGGATCGCAGGGCCGGGTGGCGGGAGTGCGGAAAAACCGGTGGGCCTGGTTCACATTGCCGTAGCCAATGAAACAAATGCCAAAGAGCGGGCATTTCGCTTCCCGGGAGAGCGCGACCGGATTCGTCATCAGGCGACGCAGGCGGCGCTCGACATGGTGCGGCGATATTTCATTTATCCGGCAGCGACGAAGGGCTGAAGGGTGCGCCTTTTCGTTGCGATCGACGTTCCGGAAGAGACTCGTCAGGCTTTACGCGACCTCATTGGCAAATTTGCGCCGATTTGCCACGGCGCGCGATGGGTTAACGTGGAAGGTCTGCACGTGACGCTGAAATTCATCGGATATGTGGACGATGGGCTCGTTCCGCAGATCAAGGAGGCGCTTTCTGGCATCGAGCGCCAGCGGCCGATTTCGATAGCGTTCCGCGAATTTGGATTTTTCCCGAATGAGAGGCATCCGCGGGTGTTTTTCGTAGGAATTCAGACGGACAAGGAGTTCGAACCGCTGGCAAAAGAAGTGGAAGAGCGGCTGGCGCCGCTGGAAATTGCGAAAGAAGAGCGCGCGTTTCGGCCGCATTTGACGCTGGCGCGATTCAAGACAAACGAAGGATTGGCGGAGCTGCGCCAGAAAATCGCTTCGCTTGCATCGCAGGATTTTGGCGGAAGCGCGGTGAGGGAATTTTATCTGTACGAGAGTGTGCTAAAGTCCAGCGGCGCAATTTATACGAAACTCTCAGCCCATTCTTTTGTGAAGTGAAAGGCGCACACGCGTGAAGTCGCTGTGGCTCATTCCGGTGGTGGCATATTTTCTCGGCTCGATTCCCTTTGGATATTTGATCGTAAGGGCGTCGCGCGGGCGCGACGTACGTTCATCGGGCAGCGGAAATATTGGGGCGACAAACGTCGCGCGCGTCGCGGGCAAAGGGGCGGGACTCGCAACGTTTGTTCTCGATGGCGGCAAAGGGTACCTTGCTGTATGGCTCGCGATTCATTGCTTTCACGGAAGCATTCGATGGGTGATGACGGCGGCAGTGCTCGCGGTGCTTGGGCACGTATTTTCGTGCTGGTTGAAATTCCGCGGAGGCAAAGGCGTCGCGACCGGACTCGGAGTTTTTCTACCGATCTGCTGGCAGGCAATGGCCGCGGCGGTGGCGCTTTGGATTGTTGTGCTGGCATTTTGGAGATACGTTTCGCTGGCATCGGTGGCAGCGGCGGCGGCGTTGCCGTTTCTGGTCTACGCATTTTATGCCCCGCACCACGCGCCGACGCTTGCGGTTTCGGTGAGCAGCGTGGTCGTCGCTGTGGTGATTATTCTGAAGCACAGCGGAAATATTCAACGGCTCATTGCTGGTAAAGAAGAACGCATCACAGGCCCGAAGTGACTTCGAAAATCGCGATTATCGGCGCGGGCGGATGGGGCACGGCTCTGGCCATCGCGCTCGCGTGCGCGAAGGAATCGCGTCCGATTGCGCTTTGGGTGCGCGAGGGCGACGTACTCACGTCGCTGCAAGACACACGCGAGAACAGCATTTTTTTGCCGGGATTTGCGCTTCCGTCGGCCGTGAGCGTGACAGGTGAACTCGGGGCTGCGCTGAGCGGGGCCGAAGTGGTGATTGGCGCGATGCCCGCAGCGCATGCGCGTCAGACGTATTCAGTGATGCTTCCCTTCGTTCGGCCGGAGATGCGCTTTGTCAGCGCAACGAAGGGGCTCGAGCCGGACACGCTGCTGCGAATGTCTGAAGTGATCGGTCAGGTGATGGGGCGGAAATTTCGCCCGCGCGTTGCGGCGCTTTCGGGGCCCTCGTTTGCGAAGGAAGTGGCGCGCGGCGACCCAACGGCTGTGGTCGTGGCGTCAGCAGATCGCGAGGCGGCGAAGGAGATTCAAGCGGAATTTTCGGGCCCGACGCTGCGGCTCTATACAAATGACGATGTGGCGGGAGTCGAATTGGGCGGCGCACTGAAAAACATTATCGCCATTGCCGCAGGAGTGGCGGAAGGGCTGGGCCTGGGGCACAACACAACGGCTGCGTTGATCACACGGGGGCTGGCGGAAATGATGCGCCTGGGTACTGCACTCGGCGCGCGGCGCGAAACGCTTGCAGGCCTTGCGGGGCTGGGCGACATGGTGCTCACGTGCACCGGCGATTTGAGCCGCAATCGGTTCGTGGGAATTGAGCTGGCGCGCGGCAAAAAGCTTGCGGAGATTCTCGCGTCGATGCGCATGGTTGCGGAGGGGGTAGGCACAACGGCGGCGGCGCGTTTACTGGCGCAAAAGGCCGGCGTGGAGATGCCCATTACAGAGCAAATGTTTGCCGTGCTGCATGAGGGACGGCCTCCAAAGGACGCGCTGCGCGAGCTGATGGAGCGGCGGTTGAAATCCGAATCCGAGCAAAACAGGTAGTCCCGCGCGGTGCACCAAGCTGAGTTGCGTATCCGATAACAGGTAGTACTTCCGGCCAGTTGTCCCACCGTGCAGGAGTCACATACGATTTTTGCAAGGCCAAACGTGTGACCGGAACACCTGCCAAATCGGCGAAAGCGCACCGCGTGCGCATTCTGTGGATCGTGATGGGCGCGCTGCTGCTGACCAGCGCGCTGCCGCTGTGGCTTTATCACCGCAAAGTACTGGCTCTGAGCGACCAGAAATTGCAGGACACGGAAAGAGTGCAGCAGTCGGAGATTACGCGCTCGCTGGCCTCGGAAGTTTTCCAGTTCGAATCGAACCTGCACGATCAACTGCAAACAGAACAGCAAGTGCTGGCGCTGACGGGCTGGATTCAAAACGTCAGCGATCCAGTAAACGCGCCGCAGCTCAGCCGGATGCTGCAGAACGTAGTGGAGTCGAATCCGGACATTCTGTACGTGACCGCGATTGGCAAGGATGCCAAGGGAGAACAGGCGGGCAGCGTGCAGGCCGATGATGATCCGTTTGTGAATGCGGCGCTGAAGCATGCGTTCACCGCGAGCGTGCAGGGCAGTCCTTCGGTGAGCGGAGCTTTTGCGCTCGGGAGGCGCAACCAGCCGGCGATGGTGATTTCCGTGCCGCTGATGTTCAACGGACAGTTCACGGGAATGCTGGCGGCGGTGGTTTCTCTGGATCGCGTGCTCACAAGGCTAAAAGACGCGAGCGTGCGCGACCGCACAGTATTCGTGGTGGACGGGCTGGGCCGCGTGGTCGTGTATCCCAATACCCCAGACACCATGGATTTGGTTCCGGGACGCGACCTGAGCACGAATCCTGTGGTAGCACAGTACAAGAGATTTCCTGAAGTGCGCACAACCGAAACAACGCAATTCCAAATTGCTGAGAATAAGAAATTTGTCGAAATGATCGGGACGTACAGTTCGATTCCTGAGTTGCACTGGGCGGTGGTGGCGCAGCGAAGCCTCGATAAAGCGCGCGTGGACGCGGGAGTACAGGAGCTGAGCACGCAAGCGATGCGCTTTGTCATCGCGGTGACGCTGCTGGCGCTACTGGTTGGATATCTTTCCGCGCTCGGAATCACAAGGCCGATTCAAGGATTGGTACGTTCGACGCGAGCGATTGCGCGCGCGGAATTTCACCAGAGAGCCGAGGTACGCGGCGCCGCGGAAATCAGCGAGCTTGCGGAAACATTC
>JASHRN010000076.1 GCA_030037335.1 Candidatus Acidiferrales bacterium
GGTGTGCTTCTGAATCCTCGCAATAGTACTGAAGGGCTACAAGGTTCCTCTTTTTGTTTTGGAAACGACGAACAGAGCAGCACTCCGAACGCCACACTTCTTGGGCATACTATGAGTTGGCATTTCTTTCCGGCCTTGGGCGATCTGCGCGTACGAGTCTGGTTCCGCAGATTGAGTCACTGCGATGAAACAACAGCGAAATACAAAACCGGAGGAACGTGAACTCGCGCGCAAGATCAAGGAGCAGGAGCGCCTGGAATCGGAGCTCGCCGAATGCGAGCTGAGATTGGCGACCCTTCGAGGCGAACTGAAAACGCTCGAAGCCCGCTATCTGAATCTGGTCAGCGCGCCTTATGCCGAACTGGACGAACTGCGCGCTCAGATCGCTGAGCGACTCGCCGCTGAGGAGCCATCGAATGAACGCTTGCAGCGAGCGGCACGCGAGGCGCGTGCGCGTGCCGATGAGTCGCGCGCGGCCCTCAGCGCAGCTCCTGCTGAAGAGCGTAAATCATTTTCTCCTTCGCCGGAATTGAAACGAATGTACAGGGAGGCTGCCAAGCGGATCCACCCGGACCTGACGGCGAATGCTGAGGATCGCGCGCGGCGTCAAACCGCGATGGCGGAAGTGAATCGCGCATATCAACAGGGCAACGAATCGGCGATTGCAAAAATCCTTGAAGCTTACGAATCGAGCCCGGAGGCAGTAGAAGGCGAAGGCGCGGGCGCGGAGCTGGTGCGAGTGATCCGGAAACTGAGTTCGATGAACAATCGGATTGGCGAAATCGAGGCGGAGATGCAAACGCTCCTCAGCTCCGATCTCCATCTGCTGAAGATGCAGGCCGACGAAGCGCAAGAGCAGAATCGTGATGTGATCGCCGAGATGGCAGAGAAAGTGGGAGAGCGCATCGCGGACTGCAAAGCGCGCTTTGAGACGATGACTGCGGGGCGCGTGCACTAATGCCTTCGCGCGCCAAACGGCAATCGCAGGAAATCACCCGAGCCGAACGCCGCGCGATTACCGTGCTGTCGTCTTCGCTGGTTCTGCGCGGCCTTCGTGAATTTCCACATACCTCACGGTGGAGTGTGAAGCGGGCGTTTCAGGCTTTGAAAGCGGATGTGGCGATTTCACCAGCAGGCCGCGCTGCTTTTTATTCCGCAGAAACCAGACAATCGAGCCAGCAAATCGGCGTCGCCGATCTGGAATTGATCGGCGCGCCCGCAACCATTGCCGTTCCCGATGAACCTTTCATTGCACGCCCGGACTTTCCGGCTTCATTCGCGTGGTCTCCGAATGAGAAACAGATCGTCGCTGCTTCGGGAACCTGGCAGCCGGAATTGCACCTCTTCGACGCGCGCTCGCTCGCATTTCTCGGCCGCTTTGGCGCATTTCGAGTTTATCCGACGCACCTGTGCTGGTCGAATACTGGACAGTATTTTGCCGCCGCCTCGGACGGCTCGGAAAATTCCAAATTGATGCTGTGGATGCCGGCAGCGTCGGCGGACGATTTCGAGCCACTCTGCGAAATGGACCGGCATGCAATCTTGGACCCGCAGTCACAAGAAAATGCCGAGGGCGAGCAAGGCAATTTTTACGGCTTCGGTGCAACGGCGTTTCGCCCGGATGAACGAATGCTGGCAACGGTTCTGGAATTTGACGGTGACTGGTCGGACGATTCGCTGATTTTGGCGCGTGTTCCAACACTTGAAATGGCGGGAAGATTTGAGACGACGGGACACGTGACGCAACTGAGCTGGTCAGCCGATAGCCAGCGCATCATTTTCTGCGCCTCCGGACAGGTATACTCGCTTGATCCAAATCGCGGCGGCATCGATTCCCTGCCCTTCGCCGCAGAGATGTGCCAGTGCCATCCTACACTTCCGCTGTGTGGATTTTATAATTCGTGGTTGAAAAATGCCGCCGCTGGCAGGATTTTCATTGCTGATCTTCAAAGCAATGCTGTAATCGACGAGTGCCGCGCGGAAGGGATTGCTGATATTCGCTGGAGCAGCGATGGGCGCACGTTCTATGCAGTGGCGCGCGACGGAACCGCGTATCTGTTCGATTCTCCGCCTTCGTGATCCGCTAAGCTAATGCCCTGAGGACTGCGGCGCGGCGCCCAGCGGAAAGTTGGGCATGGCGTTCAGGCTCAGGTCAGCGCGTTCTCCTTCTGAGAATCTCGTGAAAGCCGCTGCCGCAATCATTGCGGCATTGTCAGTGGAAAGCGGGCGGCTCGGGAAAAATACTTCGAAGCCGCGACGCTTCCCTTCTTCTTCGAATTTTTCGCGCAGCTCACGATTTGCAGCCACTCCGCCGGAGGCCAAAATCGATTGCACCGCGAATTGCTCGCCTGCGGCAAGCGTACGTTTCACCAGGTCATCAACGACGGCGCGCTGGAAGCTGGCGATCAAGTCGAGAGTGGTTGTACTCGAAAGCGCCCGCAAAGCGTCCGCGCTGCGCTCTCCGTTGGATAGTGCGCGCTGACGTTCCTGAATTTCCGCATGCAACTCCGGCCTCTTGCGGAGGTAGTACAGCACCGCCGTTTTGATCCCGCTGAAGCTGAAATCGTATGGATTGCCTCTTATTTTTGTGGTGCCGAATCGCACCGCGGCAGCATTTCCGTGCGCGGCCAGCTTGTCTATGACTGGGCCGCCGGGATAGCCGAGCGCGAGCATTTTGGCGACTTTGTCATACGCTTCTCCAGCCGCATCGTCGCGCGTGCCGCCAACACGCGAGTAGGACAGCCGCAGCGCGCCGTTTCCAGAATGGGTCTCTGCGCTTTCCACGCGATAGAGCAGCGTGTGCCCGCCGGAAACAATCAGGCACATTGCGGGGAATTTCGGCGTGCGTCCGGCGGAGTGCGCTTCGAGCAGAACGGCGTGAACGTGGCCCTCCAGATGATTCACCGCAATGAGCGGTTTATTGAGCGCGAGCGCGAGCACTTTCCCGTAGGTCAGCCCGACCAGCAAAGAGCCAACGAGGCCCGGCCCTTGCGTGACGCCAATCGCATCCACGTCCGCGAGAGGAATATTGGCCTGCGCAGCGGCTTCACGCACGACCGGCACGATCTGGCGCAAATGCTCGCGCGAGGCAAGCTCCGGCACCACTCCGCCGTACTTGCGATGAATATCGACCTGCGAAGCAACCACGCTGGACAAGATTTGCTTGCCGTCGGCGACGATGGCAGCGGCCGTTTCGTCGCAGGAAGACTCGATTCCGAGGATGCGTGTGGTCATCTGGCAGCGCGTTCCTTGAATTCGATTATGTTAGCACATCGAAATCGGCGTGGTCCTGATTCAGACCGATTGACAATCCCTTGAGCGCCACGTAGTTTTGCTTCTGGGTGATTTTAAAGAGATGATCGCCGAAAAACAAAAACGCGTTCGAAAAGCTGTGTTCCCAGCCGCAGGCCTGGGCACGCGCTTTCTTCCCGCGACAAAGGCGCAGCCGAAGGAAATGCTGCCCGTCGTTGACAAACCGCTGATTCAGTACTCCGTCGAAGAGTGCGCGGCGTCGGGCATCGAGAACATTATCGTGGTAACCGGGCGAGGAAAAAACGCCATCGAAGACCATTTCGACCATTCTCCAGAGCTCGAACGCTTTCTGCGCGATAAGGGAGATACGCGGCGGGCAGATCTGGTGCGCGATATCGGCGCCAAAATTCATTTCAGCTACATTCGCCAGCGCGAGCCGCTCGGACTCGGTCACGCTGTTTTGGTCGCGCGCGAGCTCGTTGGCGACGAGCCGTTCGCGGTGCTTCTTGGCGACGTGATTTGCGACGGGCCTGAGCCGGTGACGCGCGCTCTCTGCGATGTTTACGAAGCGACCGGCGTCGGCGCCATTGCGGTTGAGGCTGTGCCGCGCGAGCTCGTTCATCTTTACGGAATTATCGACGCCCGTCCGGCCACGGAACGCAAATGGGGCGATCGTCTGCGGCAAATCATTGATCTCATCGAAAAGCCGGAGGCCGAAAAAGCACCTTCTAACCTCAGTGTCATCGGGCGCTACGTTTTGCCTCCAGAAATTTTCGACTTCCTGGAGCGCACCCAGCCCGGCCGCGGAGGCGAAATTCAGCTCACCGACGGTTTGCGAACTCTCGCGCGCGAGCTAGGCCTTTGGGCGCTGACCACGGAAGGCAAAACATACGACGCCGGCGACAAACTCGGATTTTTGAAGGCTACGGTGGAATTTGCGGCGAAGAATCCGGAATTCGGAGATGAATTCCGCACCTATCTGAAATCGCTGAAGCTCTAGCTACTTCTCTTTGGTCTTCTTCGCCGGCTCTTTTGCGGATTCCTTCGCTGCCGCCTTCTCCGGCGCTTTCTTGTCACCGGGCTTGCCAGCCTCCGAAGTTTCCTTTGACTCTCCGGATTCCTTTGAAAACCTGTCGGCATTCTTCCCCGCATAATCGGTCACGTACCAGCCCGTCCCTTTGAACTGAATCGCCGGCGCGTTCAATACGCGTTCCGCTTTTGCGCCGCACTTGGGGCATTTTTTGACTTCTGATGCATTTACGCTTTCAATCTTTTCGAAGCGGTGGCCGCATTTCACGCATTTGTATTCGTAAAGTGGCACAGTAAATTCCCTTCCCTCGACGATCTGGAAAATCTTATCATGGCCGCCCCAATCCTCCGATGCCGCGCCACGAATTTCAGAAGGGCGCCGGCGGCTGTGTTAGACTCACGCGGAACGAGCGCAATTTGCCTCGAAAACCTTCATGCAACCGGCAGAATCGGAACACTCCAGCGGCTGTCTTTATCTGGTCGCAACTCCCATTGGAAACATGGAAGACATCAGCCTGCGCGCATTGCGCATTCTGAAGGAAGCGGACCTCATTGCGTGCGAAGACACACGGCAGACGTTGAAGCTGCTTTCGCATTTTGAAATTCGCAAGCCCCTCGAAAGCTATCATGAGCACAACGAAATGACTCGCGCTCCCGAGTTGGTGCTTCGCATGGAAAGCGGCGCGCACGTGGCTCTGGTCAGCGATGCGGGGACTCCGGTGATTTCCGATCCGGGTCACCGACTGGTTTCGCTATGCCTGCGCCACAACATCCCGGTGATCCCGATTCCCGGGCCGTCGGCGATTGTCGCCGCGCTGACGGCTTGCGGATTGCCTTGTGAAGAGTTCACGTTCGCGGGATTCCTGCCGGCGCGCAGCGGTGAGCGGCGGCGACGGCTGAAATCGTTCGTCTCGGAGCCACGGTCGATTGTTCTCTACGAGGCGCCGCACCGATTGCGTGCTACTCTGCGCGATGCGCTGGAGATGCTTGGCGACCGTCACGCTGCCATTGCTCGGGAGTTGACGAAAGTTCATGAGGAGTTTGCGCGCGGCCGAATTTCGGAGCTGATGCGCACATTTGACGAAAGAGAGCCCCGCGGCGAGATCACTCTCATCATTGGACCACCGGACCACAAGGCGGAACATCGGACCGAGCTGCGCATAAATTCCGGCCACGACGGACAGACTCTCGCGCAGCGCGTCCATGAACTCGAAGAATCGAGCAAGCTCGATCGCAAAGCAGCCCTGAAACAGACTGCGAAAGAATTGGGAATCTCAAAACGCGAAGCCTATAAGCGGCTGCTAACGGAAGAAAACACCTGAAGAATCCGCCGTCAGTTTTTCGTCACGCCGGCGAAAAACTCCTCCACACGCTCGAGCACTTCAGTCGCTGTTCGCGAAGAATGTACCTGGTGGCGCAGCTCACTCCCATTTCTAACGCCGTGCGTGAACCAGCACGCAAACTGCTTCATCTTCCCGATGGCATCGGGAAGCTCCGCGGCGATGAGGCTGCGAAAGTAATCCGCAAGCAGGCGATGGCGGTCGGCTTCGCTGGGTTCATCGTAACGGCCGTTCGCAAAATATTGCTCCATTTGGCGGAATATCCACGGGTTCGTTGCCGCCGTGCGGCCGATCATCACGCCATCGCAACCCGTCTGCGCAGCTATTCGCTCCGCGTCTTGCGGAGAGCGAATATCGCCGTTTCCGATCACGGGAATCGCGACGGCCTGCTTCACACGCGTGATGACATTCCAATCCGCCTGACCCGAATAGCCCTGCGTGCGCGTGCGCGGGTGCACGGCGACGCCTTCGACGCCAATTCCCTCCGCCATGCGCGCCACTTCCACAGCGACGATGCTCGAATCATCCCAGCCCGAGCGCATTTTGATCGTGAGCGGAATTTTTACCGCTGCGCGCACGGCCTTGAAGACAGTTTCGAGCTGCTTCAGATCGCGCAGCAAACCTGAGCCACCGCACTTGACGACTTTCTTCGCGGGACAGCCCAGGTTGATATCAACTTCGTCGAATCCCAAATCTTCGACGAGCGCAGCCGCAGAGGCCATTACATCGGCGTCCGCTCCAAAAAGCTGTGCTGCGATGGGATGTTCGTCCGCGTCATAGTACAGGTAGCGGAGCGTTTTCGCCGCGCTGCGCGTCACCCCCTCGGCGCTGGTGAATTCCGTCATGATCAAACCACAACCGCCCAAACCCCGTATCACGCGCCGAAAAATCGTGTCCGTGACACCGGCCATGGGGGCAAGAACGGTCGCCGGGCGCAGCGACAGCTCACGGATTTTCAATTCGCTGGGAAACATTGTGAATTAGAAAGAGTGCTCAGAAGCGAGCACATCCGCCACGGCAGAGTGGCTGCGCCGAGCGCGGTTCTCGCGATCCGCGGGACTTGTAATTCCCGAAACGTGGTCAAGCAAGTCCCTGGCTGAGCCGCCAAAAAAGCTCTCGAGCACTTGCGCGATGGCGTGCGTCCGAGCTTCCTGCTGGCTCAAATTTGCCTCATAACGCCACGCGCGGCCGATGCGCTGGCGCGTGACAATTTGTTTGCGCGCCAACCGATCCATGATGGTCATGATTGTTGTGTACGCGCGAGGCCGGCGTTCCGCCAGAGTGTCTCGAATCTCGCGTACAGTTCCCGCCTGCAACGACCAGAGAGTGGTCATGCACTCGAGTTCCAGCGGAGCAAGCTCGAGAATCTTGCGGCGCCGCATCCCGTGAATCGTCTCATTGCTTTTTTCTAACACGATTTCACCCCTCATTGTTTTTTCGCTCGGCTGGGGCGGTGGTGGTTGTGGTGGCCTTCGCGATTCGGCCAAAAAGCTCCCCTGTTCCTGTTCGGCTGGATGTCGGGACAGCCTGCGTGGAAGCGGAACTTCGCTGCGTGATCGCTGCACGACTATTTCCGTCAACATACGCCGCGCTGTTGAGCAAGTTCCTCCGCAAAGCGGCATTGCGCTGAGTCCAGAGATCTTCAGCCTGCGCCTGCCCAAGTGTCTCGCGCATCGCGGCCATCTTCGAGTCCAGGTCGTCCAAATGATTCAATAGCACGGCCTCCCGTACGACGGGCAACTTCGGCGAGCCGAATTCATATGAGCCATGATGGCTGACAATCAGGTGCTCCACGAGAACCGCGAGCGGACGCGGGAAGTCCGGGATGGCGGCAATCTTCTCCTGCACCATGCGGAGGCCGATGACAATGTGCCCAAGCAATTGGCCCTCTGTCGTATAGCTTATCGCCCGCCTATAGGAAAGCTCTTCGATTTTTCCTACGTCGTGCAAAACGATACCTGCCAGCAGCAAATCGGTATCGACCTCCGTATAGTGCTGCGCGACGCGCTTCGCCAAACCGCAAAGGCTCACGATGTGCTCGAGCAGGCCGCCCAGATAGGCGTGATGCATCGTCATCGCCGCCGGCGCGCGTTTCAATTTAGCGGCAGTCTCCGGATCGTCTATAAATGATATGAGCAGGCGGTTGAGCCAGGGATTGCGCACCGCTGAAATTTCCTGGCGCAGTTGCAGAAAGAGCTGCTGCACGTCCTGCTTGGTATGCGGCAGAAAATCGTCCAGCACGTAATCCGCTTCCGCCGCGAGAAGAATCTGCTCGACGACGAGTTGCGGCTCGTCCTGATACACATCGATGCGCCCGCGCACGCGAACAATATCATCGCAGATGAACGTGTTCTCGATTCCCGCGAAGTTGTCCCACATTCTGGCTTCGATTTTTCCCGTGCGGTCGGCAAGATTGAGCCGCAGAAAAGGCTTGCCGTTCTTGGCGGTGCGGGTTTCTTTTTCGCAAACCAGGAGCAGCGAATCGAAACGCTGGTCCTTCTGAAGTTTCCGAAGCTCCGCGACAAAGGCGGACTTCATTGATTGTCGTCCTCGTCCGTGGGCAATTGAGAGCGAGGAACCTTGTTTTTGTTCTTGGCTTTGTCTGTGCCGAACGGCACTTCCTGAATCACTGTGTTCCCGGAAACGGCTCCCGTATCTGTGAATCCAGCGGCAATTCTGATATAGCTGTCGCGCCGCAATTGCTGGTAATACTTCCCCATCGCGGCATCAATCCGCGAGCGATAGAGCTGATCCTCGATTTCGTCCTCCACCTTGCTGAGCGGCTGCAAGCCAGCCTCGAATCGCTGATTTACGTGATAGATTTCGAGGCCATTCTTTACTGTCATCACGTCCGTCGAGTCGCCTTGCTTCAGCGCAAACACTGCTTTCTCTACGTCCGGAGCCATCATGCCAGGCTGAAACTCGCCTACTTCGCCGCCGGCGCTCGCGGCCGCATCCTCGGAGAACTTTCGCGCCACAGCCGCAAAATCTTCGCCCTGTTTCAGTCTCTGCTCGATCGCCGCAGCTTTCGCTTTGATCACATCAATATCTTGCGGCGTTTTGTTTTCCGTGCTCAGGAAAATTTCAGAAAGGTCCACTTCCTCGGGCTTGACGAAATCGCTCTTGTGGGCCTCGTAGTACTTTTGCACCTCATCGCTTCCAATCTTGACCGTCGGCCCCACTTCCTGCTGAATTACTTTTTCCCTCAAGATTTCATCCAGCATCCGCTCCTTATAATCCGCCCAACTGATTCCGCTGCTCTCGACGGCCTGCTGCAAAGCATCCATGCTGGGCAGGTTGTTCTGCTGCCGAATCTGGTCGAGGCGTTTGACGAGGTCTGTCTCTCCTGTAATGTTCAGGTCCTTGGCGCGCTGTACCAGGAGCGATCGGTTGATTAAATCGCGCAAGAGATCCTTCTTTTCGCCAGCGACCATCTCATTGATCTTGTCGTCGGTGCATCCCTGGCAGTTCTGCTGCGCGTCGTCGTGCAGTGACGCTTCCGCTTTTTCATAGTCCGAAAGAGTGATGATGTCGTTGTTCACGCGCGCGACGATTTCCTCGACGATGGCCCCGCCGCTCGCGTGAGCGAACGCAGGAAAAACCAGCGCGAGAGTCGCGCTCCCCGCTATGATGGCGATTCTTTTCATGCTCTTTGTCCTGTACATCGAATTTTATCCCCGCCCATCGAGCTGTAGCAATACGTTTTTGACCGCTTGAATAATGCCCCGCGGCTGGCGCTTCCATTCGATCCAGAGCGTTCCCGCCGGATCCAGCCGCATATCTTTCCGGGTTCGAATCAATTTCACGAGTTGCTCCGGTTTCACCGGCGTCTCTTCATGCCAGCGGATCGCGATGCGCTCGCCCTTTCGATCGATGGACGCCACCAACGATTTCTCCGCCAGCGCCTTCAGCAATGCATATTCCAGTAGATTCTCAACGGCGGGCGGTGGTGGCCCGAATCGGTCACGCAGCTCCGCCAGAATTTCGTTTCGCGCCTCTTCAGTTTCCGCACCCGCGATTCGCTTATAGACGCGCAGCCGGGCGCCCTCATTTTCGATGTACTCCGGCGAAATGCGGATGTCCATCCCCAAGTTGATTGTTGCGCGACGTTCTGGCGCAACAGCTTCGCCTTTCCGTTCGGAGACAGCCCGCTCGAGCATCTGGCAATACATATCGAAGCCGATCGATTCAATGTGACCGTGCTGCTCGCGTCCGAGCATGTTTCCCGCACCGCGCAATTCCAAATCCAGCGCGGCGATGCGAAAGCCCGCGCCCAAATCGCTGAATTCTTTGAGTGCTGCCAAACGCTGGCGCGCGAGCCCTGAGAGAGATGTATCCGGCGGCACCAGCAAATAGGCATAAGCGCGATGATTTGACCTGCCCACGCGCCCGCGCAACTGATACAGCTC
>JASHRN010000077.1 GCA_030037335.1 Candidatus Acidiferrales bacterium
CGAAGGCCTCGCGGAAATCGAAGGCCTGCACATCTGGCTCGAATCCGGTCACTGGTTGTTTATTTGCGATGGAACGGGGCTGGGCGCGGAATGGCTCAATTTCACCGGAAATCAAAAACTCCTGGACTCGCCAAAGCGATCCCGTAAACGCCTCGAAAACACTCGTGCATTGTCCAGTGGAACTGACACTTCTATTCGTGCGGAAACTGCATTTCCCTTCCGTTGGTCTCACGCCGGCTCTTTCGACCAAACGCTGATTGTGATCCGAAACTCTCCGTCTTCCTGCCGCCGCCACGTCGCAACCAGGTTCCCGTTTTTTTCCATGAGTCCGGGATTGCGGCTGCACGGGCGTACTGAATAGGTCGCCATCTCAAACGCCAGCGGCTCGGTGTATCCCACCTGCGTATGTTGAAATTTCAGCTCGCCGATGCCTTCTGCAAACATAGAATTCACCAGTTCGCGCAACTTTGCTTTACCGTGCACAGCAGGCGCGCCGTTTAACGGCAGCTCTACTGCATCCTCCGCGTAAAAACTGGTCACGCGATCCGCGTCCTTTTGGTTGAACGCTTCCACCCACATCTCTCTCAGTCTGCGAACGTCTCCGCCGCCGCGATGCGCCGACGGATCCTGTTCCCCTCCTGAAGACATTTTTCCTCCTCGCTTCAATCGAAGGACGAACAGAAGCCGCTTCGCACTTTTCGGCTTCGCCTCTCGCATGTCCTTCAGCTCGCGAAGCGGCTCCATCACCGGCGCACTACGACATTTCCTTGATTGCCGAAACATCAATCGTATTGGTACTCGGGTCGAGCGTGCCGGTCACCTTCACATCTTTGCCGTAATATTGTTTTGCTTTGTCTTGATCGCTCAGTTGATAATTCGCGCCCGAAGCTTTGTCCGCCAGAATGTACTTTGTCCCTCTCTTCTCAATCGTTCCCTGAAATTCCTGCGACGGCTGCTTCGTTTGCAATTGCGCTTGCGCGGATGCGCTTGAAATTCGCGAGTTCGTATTTGCAGGCAAGCTCTTGCCGCTGGAAGTCATGCACAGCGACAAAAACAAAACCGCACCAGTGCTGAACAGGCCCAATTTACTTCTCATAAAGCTCCTCCGGCGCGCAGGATTGACGCGCCGCTTCACATGCTCTTAACTTGCACGGCGCTCGCCAAATCGTGTTTTCGCGTATCTCGAATCTTCACGCGAGTTTGCGCGCTGCTTTCATTTTCAGCGCCCATCACTTCTGCTGGGAATCCGTCAAATTTACATACAGCTCTCTTGTTTCCCTACGCCTCCGTAGGGTGATTTTTTCGCGCGCCTACTCGATTCATTTCAGCGCGTACAGACGCACATAGATGCATAAAGACGCTCGCTTACATCTTTTGTGATTCGCTTTTTCCGGCGATCAGTACAGCAGAAGGGCGATGTGGTATTCGCTCAGGCCATCTGTAGAAGGCTTTGTGCAGGCGCCAACTTCCGCCTGAGTGTAGTCCTTGGAGCGCAGAGTGCGTTCCAACGGCGCCGGCAGCGCACTCAGATCCGCGCTCGAAAACTGCGCGATGAACCTCGGCTGGGATTCGCTGGGCTGTCTTCCGTCGCACACTCGCCGTGCGTCGCTGTCGTCCGGTCGAATCATAAGCCCTGCTGCTCGAACTGCTTTGGCCACCAACTTCTCCTGCTCCTCGAGCGACAAAGCGGCCAGCGAGCACGAGAAATCCTCAACCGCCCAAAAAACTTCTCCCCGCTGAACTACCGCGATTCCCACCGAATCGTATTGTGGATTGAGCAGGTTCCGCCGGTGCCCCGGCGAATTCATCCATCCTGTATGAATGTCCGTAACGCTGGGGCCGGAGGCGATATTCTCGGCCGCCGCGGAGATTGTGGCGCCAGCGTTTTTCTCGCGGTTTGCGACGTCCGGCTCGCCGGGCAGCTCGTGCGACAGCGTGTTCTCGGCGGCCATCCGCAACGCGTGCTGGCGCGCCGCATCGGCCAGCGAAGTATCCCATTTCAGCGGCCGAATCCCGCGAGAATTTCGCTCCTGATTCGCAATGTCGAACAGCACACGCGCCGATTCCTCGATCTTCTGCTGCGCCGTGCTACGCCACGCAATAAAAGCAGGCCCGAGAAAAAGAAAAGCTGCTGCCATCGCTACCGGTATTTTCCTGCTGGTGCGCATGCCCAAGCCTCTCACGATTGCATCCCGCTTCCGCAACCATTCTCCCGCTCCGGTGTTATATCAGAGGGGAAGACGGCTCACGCGGCAAACTAGTGTTTCGCCGCTGCGCCTATTGCTTTTTTCCCTGAAACAGCATCGTAAATACGATTGCGCGGTGCGGCGCCTGTGGTATGAATGACATACGAATTCCTTTGGAGACGCTATGACCCGACAGAGAAGTTGTTTGTCCAGGCCGATTATCGCCACCTCCTTGGCAGCTCTGCTCTTCCTTTTGGCGTTTCCGCGCCTCGCCGCTGCGCAGGACGACCCTCCTTCGCGCGTCGCCCAGCTCAACATGGCGCAGGGCTCTGTCTCATTCGAGCCCGCCGGCGAACAAACCTGGGTCGCCGCCGATTACAATCGTCCGCTCACCACCGGCGACAGCCTGTGGGCCGATCAGGATTCGCGTGGCGAGCTGCACATCGGCAGCACCAGCATGCGCATCGGTAGCCAGACGGGCCTCTCTTTCCTGAACCTCGACGACCGCACTGTGCAGATTCAGCTCTCGCAAGGCTCGCTCGAAATCACTCTTCGCCAACTCGATAGCGGCGACGCCTACGAAGTCGATACGCCGAACATCGCGTTCTCTCTGTTGCAGCCCGGACGTTACCGCATCGACGTTGACCCCGAAGGCCAAACCACCACCGTCTCCATCTTTGACGGCTCCGGCGAAGTGACCGGCGGCGGAAACTCCTACGATCTCAATCCCGGCCAGCGCGCCAGCTTCTCCGGAACCGACACGCTGTCTTATGACATCACCAACGTTCCACAACCGGACGATTTCGACAATTGGTGCCAGTCCCGCGACGATGCCGAAGACAACTCCCCTTCAGCCCAATACGTTTCCACGGATATGACCGGCTACGAAGGCCTCGATGCTGATGGTCAGTGGGAAAACGTTCCCGATTACAGCGAAGTCTGGGTTCCGGCATCCGTCCCCGAAGGCTGGGCGCCCTATAGCTATGGCCATTGGGTTTGGATCGAGCCGTGGGGCTGGACATGGGTTGACAACGAGCCGTGGGGCTTCGCGCCTTTCCACTATGGCCGATGGGCTTTTATCGGCGCCAGTTGGGCCTGGGTTCCCGGTCCGCGCGTGGTTCAACCTGTTTACGCGCCCGCCCTCGTCGTCTTCGTCGGCGCGGGGCCGAACATCGCCTGGTTCCCGCTTGGCCCGCGTGAAGTCTACGTTCCGGCTTATCATGCCAGCCCGCGCTACGTGCAATACGTCAACGTTACGAATACGCGGGTCACAAACATCGAAGTCACGAACGTCTATAACAACTACGCGAACATGCACCCCTCATACGTCAACGAAAATGTCCACGGCTCCATCACCGCCGTTTCGCACGATACGTTCGTCAACGCGCGTCCTGTCGCTCGCGCCTCGATTAGCGTCAATGTCGCGCAAATCCATGACGCGCCTCGCCTGGCTGCGCCGCCCGTCGCGCCCGAGCGCCAGAGTCTCGTGTCCGCCAGCGCCGCAGGAAGGCCTGTGCCGCAACCGCCGGTTCGCGCGGTCACTCGTCCCGTTGTCGCCAAAATTCAGCCGCCTCCGCCCGCCGTTCCCTTCGACCAGCGTCAGGCCGAACTCGCCAAACAACCTGGGCGTCCGTTGGCGCCGGAAAGGGTGGACCAAATCCGTAAGCCATCGGAAGAATACAACCGGCCCAATGTGCGTAACGCTCCGCCCACGCGTGCTCCCGCGTCGCATCCCGCGCCCAAGCCGCACGCGTCTAAACCAGGCAAGCCTCACCGCTAGGTCTGTAGCTCGACAGCGGTTACATCATGTTCGTGTCCGACACCTCTCTGGGTTTCGCCCTTGCGCACATCTTTGCGCGAAGTGCTTCTGGGTTGACCTTTCAGGGGGTCGGAGCTTCAGCTTCGACATAACAAAACATACGCGCTTTTCCTTTGCGCGCATGCCTTTTGCGCGATGTATTCCGCTTCCTTCGCCTCGTCATTCCTCTGCACACTATCTGCCGCCGCACGCGTCGTTCGGCGTAGGTTTGCTGGCCGCGCCGAGTCCGCAGTTTGGCAGAGAGTAACGGAAACCATGTCGAATCATCCAAAATGGGTAATCGCGCGTTTGCCTGAGGAATGATAAATGTTTTTTCTTTTGCTGTTCTTCGCCCTTTTAATTGCGTGGATCGTTGAAATTTTCGTTCGCCATGCTCCTCACGGGCGCATCGACATCTTGCTTCTTTTCGCAGTGCTTTCCCTGGCAATTCATTTCATCTGGGGGAAATTTCCTTCGCGTCGCAAAGGCGGCTGAGGGCTTCTGTAGCGCAGAGCTTCGCGTCTCTCAGCGAAGTTCTGCGGCTTTTGCATTGTCGGGGCGCCTGCCTGCTTGTCCTGACGAAGGAAGGGCCGCAGGCAGGCAATCTGCTTTGAGCGCTTTTGTAGGGGCCGACGTGTTTCGTCGGCCCGTCGCAGCGGCGATCTGCATTTGCAGTTTTTGAGGGGCCGATCGGACTTATCGGCCCGTTTTGTCAGGACACGGCTTTTTACCCTGAGGAACGAAGGACAACCGTGCCGCAACTCAGGCGCAACGAATGTGGCCTCAGCCGCTGAGGTCATGTTTCATTCTCACATCACCCGTAAAGCTCCACCTATCTTTTGTCCAACTTTAAGTGTATGAGAATTGAGCCGTTCTGGCGGCGTCTGAGCTGCTAGGCGAAATCCCGAGCCGATTGTGCGAGGGATCTGCTTTGTGAAAATCATTGGCGTGAGGTCGAGATGGCTCTGACCCTCCCAGATATCTGGCGCGACGCGAAACTTGCCCTTCGCCAATTCAAAAAAACTCCCGCCTTCGCCCTCACCGCCATCCTCACGCTTTCTCTCGGCATCGCCGCCACCGTCGCCATTTTTGGCTTCGTCGACTCCGCGCTCATCCGCCCATTGCCCTATCAGAATTCCTCACGCCTGGTGGCCGTCGGCGAAACCAATTTGCGCGGCAGCGGCAAGGGCCACGTGAGCAGCTATTCCTATCTGAATTACGTCGACGTTGCGCGCGCCAATCGCTCTTTTGTTTCGAGCGCCGCTTACGACGGCCCCGGAACGTTTACTCTCACCGACGCAGCCGGCGTCCATCTGATTCCCTCAACGAGCGTCACTCCAAATTTCTTTCGCACTCTCGGCGTCACTCCCATTCTCGGCAAAGACTTCGACTCCGCGCCCGCCAGCGAAGATTTGCAGGCAATCCCTGCGACGATCATTCTCAGCTACGCCGCATGGCAGAACTGGTTCGCCGGCCGGCCCGACGTTCTGGGGAAAACGGTCGCTCTTGGCGAAAAGCGCGAACTTTACACTGTGATCGGCGTCCTCCCGCGTGGCTTCGAATTTGCGCCTGCCGGAGGCACGGATTTTTGGACCACGCTCCATCCCTACGTTGCTTCTGCTTGCTATAAGAGCCGCGGCTGCGAGACTCTCGGCGTGATCGCTCGTTTGAAAGATGGCGTCACTCTGCCGCAAGCGCTCTCCGACGTACAAGCCATCGCCGCGCGCGAATCGCTCCTGCATCCTGACCCCGACAAATATCGTGGCGCGACCATCCTTCCTCTCAGTCAATATATTTTTGGCGACATCGAGCCCATCCTGCTCGCGCTGCTCGCCGCCGCAGCGCTGCTCCTGCTCATCGCCTACGTCAACGTCGCCGCCATCCTCCTCGTTCGCTCGCAAAATCGCCGTCATGAATTCGCCGTGCGTGGCGTGCTCGGCGCGGGCCGTGGACGCCTTGTCCAGCAGTTCATCGTCGAGGGTTTTGTCGTCGTCGCTACCAGTAGTGCATTAGGGCTTTTCGCCGCGATTCTTGCGCAGCAACTTCTGCTCAAATTGATTCCCGCCGACATGCTGGACTCCATGCCTTATCTGCGCACAGGCTGGCACTGGCACGTCGCCGCGTTCGCCGCGTCGCTTGTACTTATCGCGCTGGTGATTTTCGCCATCACCCCAGCGCTCCGCCTTCCGTTCACCAACCTGCGTGCCAGCCTGGCGTCAGGCGCAACAGCGAGCACCGGCACATCCTGGCGGTCTCTCGGCGCAAAGCTCGTCGTCCTCGAACTCGCCACCACAATGGTTCTGCTCGTTGGCGCGGGCCTGCTCGGCAAAAGCCTCTACAAGCTGCTTCACGTCGACATCGGATTCACGCCGAGCCATTTAGCCACGCTTTGGATGGCAGCGCGGTCGCCGAAGTATCTGCAGCCCTATCAAGATCTCGCGCTCGAGCGCGAAGTCGTAACCCGCCTCCAAAGCTTGCCCGGCATTCGCGCCGTCGGCATCGTGAATGACTTGCCTCTCGGGGGCGACGGCGGCACGCAGATCGGATTCGTCGGCAGGCCTGCTCTCGGCTTCAACAATGAAACCGGTCACGTTCAAATTGGCGTGGGATACTTACCCGCGCTGAAAGCGCGTTTGCTCAAAGGCCGCTTCTTCACCGAAAACGACAATCTCCACGCGCCTCTTGTTGCTATCATCAACGAAACTTTGGCGCGCCGCTACTTCGCAAATCAAAATCCCATCGGCAAGCAGATTTTCTATCACGCGCATGACATCGCCCTGGAGGCGATGCAGGCTCCCATTCAAATCGTCGGCGTGATCGCAGACATCAAGCAAAATTCGCTCGACGAAACCGGTCGCGCGGAACTCTACACTCCCTTCGCGCAATCGCCGGATTCCGGTTTCTCCATCGCGGTTCGCACATCGCAAGATCCTGGGGCGGCATTGCCGCTGCTCACCTCCACGCTGCAAAAAATCGACTCAACCATAATGGTC
>JASHRN010000078.1 GCA_030037335.1 Candidatus Acidiferrales bacterium
CCAATCACCGTGCCAAGCCCCGCCCCGTCATGAGCCAGCGAAACCGTCATGCAATGCATCGGACTGATCGAGTGGAACATCTTGCCAATGGGATTACGATTCTCGTGCGCATTGGCGGTGGCGTTGGGCTCCGACCAGATATAAACTCCGTCATCGGCCAGCGCCGACCGGATCGCGCGCACCGTGGCTTTCGGATCTACCATGTCATGAATGCAATCGAAGCTGCAGATCAAGTCAAATGTTTTTCCGACAGGAATTTCATGCGCCGCGGCCTGAAGAAATTCGACGTTGCTTACGCCTTCCTTTGCCGCAAGCTTTCGTGCACGATCAATACTGGGCTGATGATAGTCAATGCCAAGAATTTTTGATTTTGGGAAACTCTTGCCCATCGTAACGCTCGACTGTCCTGCGCCGCAGCCGACGTCCGCAATTGCAGCGCCCTTTTCAAGCCGCGCCACGAGTCCGGGCACCGCGCCGAGCCAGTCCTTCGCCAGGAAATTCAGATATCCCGGACGAAACAATCGCTCGATCGCGTGCGGAATCTCATCGCCAATTTCCGAATACGGTATGCCGCCGCCCTTTTTGAACGCCTCGGCGATTTTGTAAACATTACAGATCGAAGGCGCGGTGAACTGAAGCGCTCCGCCGACAAAAATCGGACTATCTTCATTCGCGAGCACGAAAGCCTGCTCTTCGGTCATGCGATAGGTGTCGGTGTTAACGTCATACTCGATGTATTCGGACGCGACCATGGCGCGCAGCCATTCGCGAACGTAACGCTCGTTCAGCTGCGTCTTTGCAGCCAGCGCTGGACTGCGCAGCGGGCCCGCGCCTGCCATTGCCTTAAAGATGCCGAACTGGTCGCCGATGTACGCCAGCGCCATTGTGAACGCGCCGCCTGTGTCGCCGATGACGCGAACCGCCATTTCATGTACCTTATCTTGATTCATTTTCGCATCCTTTCGCTTAACTTGAAGGCCTGAGTAAATTCCGGTGGGCTACCGCAAAGCCACTTTTCCTTGCGGCTCCTCGGATTTGACCGTTCGCTGGGAAATCGCAACCCGAAGGTGTTGGGAGTCTAGCGTCCCATTCCGCGCATGTCAACGTCGCCCGCGGAATTCCCGAGAATCGCTCGACGGCGTTCTAATTCCTGTTGATATTCAACATGAGTTGCGGTATCGTCCTGTTGAATATCAACAGGGCGGTGACAATGATTACGGGAAGCAAAACGGAAGTTCTGCAAGGCACGCTCGATCTGCTCGTCCTGAAAACTCTCGACACGCTGGGTTCGCTGCACGGATTTGGAATCGCGCGTCGCATCGAACAAATCTCGGAAGACGCGCTGCTGCTCAATCAGGGCACGCTCTATCCCGCGCTGGTGCGTTTGGAGCAGCGCGGATGGATTCGTTCGAAATGGGGCGTTTCCGAAAACAATCGCCGCGCCCGCTTCTACTCGCTCACAAAAGCAGGCAGGAAACAGCTTGCGGCTGAAACCCAAAACTGGAAACGCATGGCATCGATCATTACGCGTCTGCTTACAGGCGCGGAAAAGGCGTGAAGCTATGAATTGGCTCCGTCAGATTTTCGTTCGTATTCGCGCGGCATTTCAAAAGAGTCAGCGCGATCACATGCTCGATGAGGAGCTGCGGACACATCTCTCCTTGCTCATCGCGCAAAACATCCAGCGCGGCATGTCTCCGGAAGAAGCGCGCCGTGCGGCCAAGCTCTCACTGGGCGGCGCGGACCAGATCAAGGAATCCGTGCGCGATCATCGCGGATTGCCGCTCCTCGAGACATTCGTTCAAGATGTTCGTTATGCATTTCGCATGCTCGCGAAGTCGCCGCTGGTGACTTCCATCGTCGTGCTCACTCTGGCGCTTGGCATCGGTGCCAACACCGCCATTTTCGGCATTGTTAACGGCTTTCTTCTGCGCCCCTTGCCGGTCAAATCTCCCGAGCAAATCGTGGTTCTGGCGGCGAAGTCATCCGCCGATACGCTCGGCTTGTATCAGCTTTCGTATCCGCAGTTCGTTGATCTCCGAAAACAGGCCGACGGCTTCTCCGACATTCTTGCTTTCAACGTCGATATGGCAGGCCTCACATTTGCCGGCAAGACTCAACAGTTCGTTTTCACTTATGTGACCGGAAATTACTTTACCGCCCTCGGCGTTCAGCCGGCATTGGGGCACCTTTTCCTTCCCTCGCAAGGCGAACCCGGCGGCAAGGATCCTTACATCGTGCTGGGTTACTCTTACTGGCAAAGCAGATTCGGCGGCGACCCCAATATCGTCGGCAAGCAAGCTCTGATCAATGGCCAGCAAGCGACCATTATTGGAGTGGCGCCGAAAGGCTTCGACGGCACCCAATTCACTGTTGACTCCCAAGGTTACGTCCCGCTGAACATGATGCCCGGCGCGGCGAAATTCTGGACCGACCGCACCAATCGTTCTCTAACCGTGATGGGGCGCCTGGAACCAGCCGTGAGCCTGAACCGGGCACAAAGTTCCGTCAATGTCGTGGCGGCGCGGCTGGCGGAGCAATACCCCGCGACGGACAAAGGTATCTTCGTTCATGTGATCCCCGAGAGACTCACACGTCCTCAACCCTTTGCAACCAATATCGTTCCATTCATCGCCGGTGTATTTCTCGTGCTGGCAGGACTGGTGCTGCTGCTCGCTTGTATGAATGTCGCAAATATTTTGCTCGTGCGCGCCACCCTGCGTCAGCGCGAAATGGCCATCCGCGCCGCATTGGGAGCAAACCGCTCGCGCCTCGTGCGCCAATTGCTCACCGAGAGCCTGGCGCTCGCGCTGCTTGGCGGAGCCGCCGGATTGCTCCTGGGCTGGTGGGCCGCGAGCGCGGTGGGCTCGCTTCTGCCGAATTCAACCTTTATTCCCATCCATCTGGATTTCAGTTTTGACTGGCGCGTTTTTGTTTATGCTCTGCTTGCCGTTTTTTTCACCGCCGCCGTGATGGGTCTTTGGCCGGCCCTGCGCGCGAGTCGTTCCGATGTGAACTCCGTCCTGCGCGGCGAGGGCAGGAGCGACAGCGCTGGAGTTGGCCGTCATGGTTTGCGCAGTATTCTTGTTGTTGCGCAGGTCGCAGGCTCGCTCGTGCTTTTGATTGTTGCCGGGCTGTTCGTCCGCAGTCTGATGAGCGCTCAGCACGCATATCTGGGATTCGATCCCGATCACGTGCTCAATGTGGCTCTGGACCCGTACGAAGCCGGTTACGACGAAGCTCGCACCAACAGTTTCTACAAAGAGCTCGAGCAGCGAGTTCGCGCCCTGCCCGGCGTCCAGAACGCAAGCCTCGCGCTTAGCGTCCCCATGGGAGAGAACATCGCTGCCGCTGGCGTTTACATCGAGGGCCGTCCGCTTCCTCCCGGCCAGCAGCCTCCGACCGTCACTTACAATCAAGTTGATGCCTCCTATTTTGACACCATGCGCGTTCCCCTTCTTCGCGGCCGCGCCTTCACGGAAAACGACAACGAAAAGGCTCCTCTCGTTGCCATCGTCAATCAAACGATGGCCAATCAGTTTTGGCCCAACGAAGACCCCATCGGAAAGCGCTTCAGCCTCAAAGCCGCCACCGGGCCTTTTGCACAAATCATCGGCGTCGCCACGGATGGAAAGTACGTCTTTCTCGGATGGAGCCATCAACCGCATTTTTTCGTTCCGTTGGCGCAGGATTTTGCTTCTTACAGAACTCTGCAAGTTCGCACCTCTGTCGCTCCGCAAAGTATGACGGCTCAGGTCGAGAGCGAAATCCGCGCTCTCGGCCCTGCGGTTCCGATCATCGAGGCGCAAACGATGAGGGACTCTCTGTCAGGCGCAAATGGCTTTTTCCTTTTCCGCGTCGGCGCCATCCTGGCTGCGTCGCTCGGCCTATTGGGCCTCACGCTCGCGGTCGTGGGGGTCTATGGAGTGGTTTCCTATGCCGCGAGTCAGCGTACCCACGAGATCGGCATCCGCATGGCGCTCGGCGCCGATCGCCGAAATATTCTGTTGCTGGTTTTGCGCCAAGGACTGCTGCTCGTGATGGGAGGTGTAGTGCTGGGCTTGCTGATAGCCCTCGCGCTTACGCGCTCCATGTCTGCTCTCTTGATCGGTGTAAGCCCAACGGATGCGCTCACCTTCGTCTCCGCTACGCTCTTCCTGACAGCTGTTGGCTTGTGGGCCTGTTATGCGCCTGCGCGACGCGCAATGCGGGTCGATCCGATGGTCGCCCTTCGGTATGAATAGGCCGATCCTGAGATCACGAATCAAACATTCAACAGTGTTCTTGCTGTGTCGCTCCGCAGCGCATTCGCTTAACTTGGCGGCATAATTCCGCTACACTCCGCCCGAAATTGCCGGTAAGGAGCGGCTCAACACACTTGAATTCGGCTCGCACGTTGACGCATACTCGCCTCGATCTTGGCGAACGCACGCGAAACCAAATCGCCGTGCGCCTGCTTCCCTTCCTCTTTGTTCTGTACATTGCGAATTACATCGACCGAACCAGCATCGCCTATGCCGCGCTCGGCATGACCAGCGATCTCGGATTCAGCGACCGTGTCTTTGGGGTTGGCGCGGGAATCTTTTTCCTCAGCTACGTGGCGCTGCAAATTCCCGGCGCGCTCGCTGTGGAGCATTGGAGCG
>JASHRN010000079.1 GCA_030037335.1 Candidatus Acidiferrales bacterium
TGCCACACATTCCATTCTCTGGCGACCCATCACTACACCTCCTATTCGAGCGATTTTGCGCAATGGGCGATGGCTGCCTGTAACGAAAGCGAACTAGCCGAACAGCTTGGCGCGATCGACGTAAGGCAGTTTGTAGAACTGAACGATTTGCGATCGGCGCTGGTCCACGCAATAGATAATCACGTTCGAGCAAACCCATCTTCGGGGGACCGGCCTGCGTTCGAGCCATTCTTCTTTGCGGAGACACGGGAAGTAGCGCTGCCAACGGATGCGCGAGCATCCAACCTCGGCGAATTGGCCCAAGGCATCCGCCACATCAGCCTGCATTCATTGCATTATCATTTTGTGAATTCCCGATTGAGATTGCACTTACGCACAAATGACTTTTCTTACTGGATCGAGAAAGAGCTGGAACTTCCAGACCTTGCTGCGCAGTTGAATCGGGTGGATTTCTACACGAACACGCTCCAAGAGGTCCGGGAAAGCATCCTCAACAGCATCGAACCATGGACCAACAGGTGACCGAACCGGCCACAGCAACGCAGCCTTCTGTACATCTGCTCAGCGACTATGCGCCGATCGTGGGTCAGCCGGAAATCGACGAACTATGGATGCTGGCCCGCGCGCTGCCGGGTCGATCCGTCAAAATGGTCAATTCCACGGCTGTGGGCGGCGGGGTGGCTGAAATCCTCAATCGTGTCGTTCCTCTGTTCAAAGAAGTGGGGTTGGCAATGCAGTGGGACGTCATCACAGGAGGTGAAGCTTTCTTTTCTGTGACAAAGGCGTTTCACAATGCCTTGCATGGCATGGCCTACGAGGACCGGCCGGAATGGAAAGAGATATTTCTTGCCACAAACGAAGAAAACAGGAAGCGAATGAGTTTTGGAGACAGTTTCGTTGTTATACATGATCCACAACCGCTTCCTCTCGTTGCTGCCCGCGAAGGGAAAAACAATCATTGGCTTTGGCGGTGTCATATTGATTTGTCGCAACCGAATGAGCGCGTTTGGAATTTTCTGCGACCTTTCGTTGAAAAATTTGATGCATCCTTCATCTCATCGGCGGCATTCACGCATCCACTAGCGATTCCTCAGTTTCTCGTGGCTCCAACGATTGATCCGCTGGCCGAGAAAAATCGAGAGCTTGAACCCGAGTTTATTGATTCTGTCTTGCAAAGGTTTGGAATCGATAAACGACGTCCCATTGTGACGCAGGTATCGCGCTTTGATCGCTTGAAGGATCCCTTGGGCGTGATTCACGCGTACAAACTCGTGAAGAGGTACGTCGATTGCCAGCTCGTTTTGGCTGGCGGAGGCGCGAGCGACGATCCCGAGGGCTCGCTGGTGTTTGCCGAAGTCCAAGAGGCAGCGAAGGGAGACAAAGACATCTTCCTGCTGAATCTTCCACCGTGGAGCCACTTGGAAGTCAATGCTTTGCAGCGCGCCTCAACGATTGTAGTGCAAAAGTCGCTTCGCGAAGGTTTCGGTTTGACGGTCACAGAAGCTCTCTGGAAGAAAAAACCGGTTGTAGCATCTGCGGTGGGTGGAATTCTGCGCCAGGTCCTACATAAAGTTACGGGAATGCTGGTGCACTCGGTTGAAGGGTGCGCATACCAGATACGATATCTCTTATCGAATCCTCAGTTGGCAAAGAGACTCGGCGAAGCGGGTCACGACCACGTGAAAGAAAATTTTCTTATCACGCACACGCTGAAGAATTACCTAGTTGTTTTTTTGTTACTGGAAAAACATTCTCACTGACAATGGAGCCGAGGAAGGCCGCACGGACAACGCGAGCGGTCCTCTTCTCGAATTCTAGCGTCCACTCGTCGATCCACCGCGCGCGTGAGACCTCGTTATTGTATCAACCGTTATTGTCTGGCTAGAGCTATCGTAAGTGCCCCTGACTCTCACCCAGTCACCGGCATATTCTTTAGCTTTGTCTTGATCGCCCAGCTGATAGGTCTTTTTTGTGGAAGGGTTGTAGAGAACCAGGCTGCTCCCGTTCTTGACACATGCCATAGTGCAATCTTTTGCATTCGCGGTTCCTTCTTTCGCTTCCATCTGCTTGTGGCTGCCCATTTGAGCACAGGCACTATCCATGATTTCGCCGCTGAAGGTCCTGGCTTTCATAGTTTGATCGTTCTGAGTTTTCGGCGTAGCGGCCTGGGCGATGGTGACTGCGAGGAAGAACGCAACTGTCAGGCTCAAAGTACTCCGCTTCATTGTTCCCTCCTGGTAGAAGTTCCCAACTACGGTTGTCCAGCATTCGAGCATGTGCAGACAATCCATTGTCGGCCGTATCTTTCACGAGCTTTAGCAGTACGAATGGCGGTTCCTCACCGCCCGAGTACCACGAATGGGCATGTCCAATCGGGCTTTTGCTGTATTGAGGCTCGTTCCATGCCGGAGGATCATTGTTGAGAAAGTAAAGCAGAGATGCCGCGGAGAAAAGCACAGGACGACAAGCACTGGGCAACTCAGCCTGAACAAACAAAGTCCCTCGGGAGCTTGCGGTGGGCGATCGCGGAGGGCTACATACCTGAGGGTAGCACCGGCCCTGAACCGGAAATGTTGAGTCATGAGACGGCATGTGTACTGAACGCGAACGACCAGGAAGCTCACATTCGGCTCACTGTTTATTTCAGCGACGAAGAACCAATAGGCCCTTACCTTGTCACCATTCCACCGCGGCGCACCAGGCACCTTCGATTTAATAATCTCAGTGATCCGGCCCCGATTCCCCGAGGCAAGGACTATTCGAGCGTAATCGAATCGGACGTTCCCATCGTCGTGCAACACACAAGGTTGGATTCGCGCCAGGCCGCCAACGCTCTGCTGAGCACAATCGCATTCGCCGCAGACTGATCATCGCAAACGGCACGAAGAAAGGATCATCGATCTTGGCAAAAACAGCCGCTGATGTACTCGTTGAAACGCTTATCGACTGGGGCGTTGAAGTCATCTTCGGCCTGCCCGGAGACGGCATCAACGGGATTATGGAGTCGCTGCGAACCCACCAGGAGCAGATTCGGTTTTTCCATGTTCGGCACGAAGAAGCTGCGGCATTCATGGCGTGCGCCTATGCGAAATATACGGGAAGACTGGGAGCTTGCCTCGCAACTTCCGGCCCCGGTGGCGTTCACCTATTGAATGGCTTGTACGATGCCAAGTTGGATGGACAACCGGTTGTAGCGATCACCGGGCATGCTTTCCACGACCTGATTGATACGTATCAGCAGCAAGACGTTGACTTGGACCGGCTCTTTGAAAATGTTGCCGTTTATAACACTCGTGTAATGGGTCCTTCTCACGTTGCGAACGTTGCAATGCTTGCTTGCCGGACAGCGATGAGCTATCGCGGCGTTGCGCATATTAATTTTCCCACGGACACTCAAGAAATGGAGGTCAAGTCTCACTCCAAGCGAAATGTCCCTGGTCATGTTTCCGAAGTTTGCGCCGCAAGCGCTCGGCTTCCTCAAGAAAGCGACCTTCAGCGCGCCGCCGAAATTCTCAATGCCGGCAAGCGCGTTGTGATCCTGGCAGGACAAGGAGCATTGAACGCTTCCGATGAGCTTGTTGCTCTGGCGCAAAAACTCTCCGCTCCAATCGTTAAGGCGCTCCTTGGCAAAAGCGTAGTGCCTGACGACTCTCCCTATACAACTGGAACAATTGGACTACTCGGGACGACGGCTTCACAAGTGGCACTGGAGGAATGCGACACGCTCTTGATGGTCGGCACTTCTTTTCCATACATCGAGTTCTATCCCAAACCTGGAGAAGCGAGGGCAGTGCAGATTGATATTGACCCTGCGCGAATCGGGTTGCGCTGCCCCGTCGAAGTTGGACTTGTGGGCGATTCCCGGCGCACGTTGACGGCTCTTCTTCCAAAACTCAAGGCAAATAAGAATCGCGGCTTTCTCGAGAAAGCACAGAAGAGCATGAAAGAATGGTGGGAGCTGATGGAAGAACGCGGCACACGCTCCAGCAAACCGATGAAACCGCAGGTTGTTGCTTGGGAGCTAGGAAAGCGATTGTCATCGGACGCAATTGTGTCATCCGATTCCGGGACGATAGCAACATGGTTCGCGCGGCAAATACCCGTGAAGAAAGGCCAAAAATATTCCCTCTCAGGAAATCTGGCGACCATGGCAAACGGCCTTCCCTATACCATTGCCGCGCAGGTGGCCTATCCGAATCGGCAATGTGTCGGATTTGTAGGCGACGGCGGCTTCACCATGCTCATGGGCGAGTTTGCAACCGCCGTGAAGTACAAATTGCCTATAAAGATTGTGGTCATCAAGAACAATACACTAGGGCAAATAAAATGGGAGCAGATGGTTTTTCTCGGGAATCTCGAGTATGGCTGCGAATTGAATCCGATCGACTTCGCGCAGTTCGCACGTACTTGCGGCGGCACTGGTTTCACCATCGAAGACCCGTCCGAATGCGGGCCTATTCTCGACGAGGCGCTTAATACTTCCGGGCCTGTGCTCATAGAGGCCGTCGTCGATCCCTTTGAGCCGCCGATGCCGCCGAAAATAACAGCGAAGCAAGCATTGAAATTCTCGGAGGCTTTGGCACGAGGAACGCCGAATCGCAAGAAAATCGCTCTGACCATCGCGTCGGACCGTGTTCGGGAGCTTGTCTAGTTGGCCCAACCTGCGCTATCGCAACGCACTGAAATTCCCATCGAGAAACTGCAGGTTACAGCCTGCAAGATTCAAACGGACGCACCAGAGTCCGACGGAACGTTCGAATGGAATGCGACCACAATCGTCATAGTAGAAGTTTTTGGCGCTGGAACTAAAGGGCTCGGCTACACGTATGCCGATACGTCGACTGCGCTCCTGATTCGTGACCATCTCAGTCATCTTGTCATCGGTAGAGATGCGATGGATGTTCCAAGCGCATGGAACATAATGGTGCACTCCATTCGAAACTTGGGAAGGCCGGGCATAGCATCCATGGCTATCGCCGCAGTCGATATAGCACTCTGGGACCTCAAAGCTCATGCGCTGCAGTTGCCCCTCGCTTCGCTCCTCGGGAAATTCAGGGAAAGTGTGCCAGCTTATGGAAGCGGCGGTTTCACCTCTTATTCACTGCAGAAGCTACAGCAACAGCTGGGCAACTGGGCAAGCACTGGAATGCGTTTTGTGAAGATGAAAATTGGCCGCGACCCCGCTCAGGACATAGAAAGAGTACGAGCAGCAAGAGAGGCAATTGGCAGTAACACTGAGCTATTTGTCGATGCGAATGGCGCTTATGAAAGGAAGCAAGCGGCAAGTTTCGCGCACAAATTCCGGGAACTGGGAGTTACCTGGTTCGAGGAACCCGTGTCATCCGACGATCTGGATGGACTACGCATGGTCCGCGAGAGCGCGCCATCCGAAATGGAGATTGCCGCCGGCGAGTACGGCTACGACACAGTTTACTTTCAGCGAATGCTGGACGCTGAAGCCGTGGATGTGCTCCAGGCTGATGCGACACGCTGCGCGGGAATCACCGGATTTTTCGAAGCCGCCTCACTATGCAAGGCCCATCCGATTTCTCTGTCCGTGCATACCGCTCCAACGATTCATTCAAACATCTGTTGTTCCGTTCAGGCGTGCGTCCGGCATATTGAATACTTTCACGACCATGAGCGAATCGAACATCTTCTGTTCGACGGCGCTGCCGGACCGTCAAAGGGAGATCTGTATCCGAACATGTCCGAACCGGGTATGGGAATTGTGCTGAAGCATGCTGATGCAAATCGCTACAAAGTTTGATGTCGTCCACAATCTGGATCAGGGGCAGATCCTGTGAGCAAATCTGCGAATGCCGCCGAACAACGCAAGGCCGACGGCACAGCTGACACCCAGCAGCTCTGGAGATACCACGGCTCTCTGATTCGGCTTCAACCCCACAACGATTCGTGGTTCATCGGTCAGGGACGCACCGTCTTGCGCACGGCGAGAGATGGATCGATTCCAGAAAACACGCCGTACGGCCTTTTCGTTCACGAAACGCGCCTGCTCTCGCGATATGAAATTCGAATTGACGGGGAAACGCCCATACCGGTTGCACTTTCGAATGTCAGCCAGCACAACTGGCTCGGGTACTACATTCTGTTACCCCCCGGAGCAGATCCCGGACCGCGGGATCAGGGCAGCGGAGAAGTTCCGGCTTATGCAGAGAATACGCTCGAACTAAAAATCTCGCGCTTTGCGGGCGACGGCCTGCACGAAGATATCGAGCTTGTGAATCATTCGCCACGGTCGAGCGATTTTGAGATGTCGTTTTTTTTCGACGTGGACTTTGCGTCAGTAACCGAAGCGGATGCCAAACGCCGACTGGTGAAGCGCAAGAAAACAACTCAATGGAGTCTGCCCGCGGAAGGGGCTGAGCTTTGTTTTCGACACTCTGAAACGCACGCGTACAGCCACTCGCGAGAAAAGGGGATTGCGAAGATTGACCGTGCGATTCGGATTCGCATCTCAACTTCGGACGCCCCGCTGCCGAAGTTCCATAAGAACAGAATCACCTATCGCCTGCGCGTGTCTCCTCACGGTCGCGCGC
>JASHRN010000080.1 GCA_030037335.1 Candidatus Acidiferrales bacterium
ATTTTTGAGCGAATGTCCGGTCGATAACAGCGACAGGGAGTGAGTTTGGTCCATCTGCGGCCGTGAAGGTCCGGCCTTCCAGCACAGGAATTTTCATAGTCTCGATGTAGCCGGGAAGCGCGATGTAATAAAGAGCGGCAGGGTGAATCGCTGTTTCAGGTCGTCCCGGGAAATAGAGGTCGGCTGTGAATCCGCTGCTCGCGAAAGGAAGATCATTAGAGCCCGAAGCGGATTCCACTCCGGGAAGCGCGGAGATTCGAGTGGCGAGGTTCTCAAAGAATCGACCGAAAAATTGCGGTGGTGTCGAGCCTCTCTCGGGTAACTGGATGCTGCCTACCCAGACATGCTCGGGCGAGAATCCTGGAGGAACATTGAGCAGTTTGACAAAGCTCCGGCTGAGCGCCATCGCGGTAAAGAGCAATGCGATCGCGAGTCCGATTTGCCCCGCCACCGGCATTCGCCTCCAGGCGCTCTCGCGCCCCGATGAACGAAGGCTGCTGGCACGCAGCTCCTGGTCGAGTTGCAGATGAGAAAATGTCACAGCAGGCAGCAGGCTGGAAAGAATCGTGGCCAGCGCGCAGATTCCCACCGTGAAAGCCAGCGTCCACATCTGGATTGGCACGTGGCGAATCATTCGCAGTTGGTCAGTCACTACAGGATGAGTCGGGCCAAACTGATTGGCAGTTTTAAGCAGAAGAATTGCAAAAAGCAATCCGGCGCCGCACCCGGCGACTACCAGAGCGGCAGTTTCGGCGAAGATTTGCCGTACGAGCCGTAAACGCCCTGCGCCCAGTGCAGCTCGCACCGCCCATTCGCCGCGCCGCGCGCTCGCGCGGACGAGCAACAGTCCCGAAACATTAATGCACGCGATCAGCAAGACGCATAGAACTGCGCCGAACGCGAGCAGCAGCCAGCCTCGAATCGCCTTCGTTTGCCATTCCACAAGTGGCGCACACGAAAAATGCCAGTCTGTTTTTTCGGGATAATCGTCCGGATACGCTGCCGCGTAAGCATGACTGATTCCCGCGAGCGCGGCATTCGCGCGTTCCGGCGTGAGTCCCGGCGCCACCCGCGCGATCATCTGCAGCCATTTGTCTCCGCGCTCGCTAGGGGCAAGATCAACGGGCCGCAGCGCGAGCGGAACCCACATCTGTGACGCCGGGTAGGGGAAGTTGAAATCCGCCGGCATCACGCCGATCACTCGATACGGTGCTCCATCCAGCTCAATCGAACGCCCTATCACTTTCGCATCTGCGCCAAACGTGCTTCGCCAGAACGCATCACTCAGAACCACAACTTTTCCTGCCCCCGCTCGGTCCTCTTCCGGACGAAATGTCCGCCCAATCTCCGGCGGAACGCCGAGCATCGGAAACAGTGTCGCGGATGCGTTTACTGCATCCACATGCCGCGCCGCGCCCGCGCCTGTCATCGTGAAGTCATTGAAATAGTATGCTGCGGTTTCGCTGAAAATTTCAGGGTGCGTGCTGAGGTCCGCATAGTCAGGTCCGGAAGCCGCTGTTGTTGCCAATTGCGAGCCGGGAAACTCATTGTGCACAAAAACAAGGCCGCCCGCATCGCGGTAGGGAAGCGGCTTCAAAATCGCGTCATACAAAACCGCGAAAACCGCAGTGGCCGAGCCGATGCCGATCGCCAAAACAGCTACGCAAACAATTGCCAGAGAAATGTTTTTTCGAATCTGACGCAGGCCATACTGAATATCCGTCAAGAAATCCGCGAGGACATTGCGCATTGCGGCCCTCCGAAGATTCAATCAACTAGATTCTCTGGTTGGTCACAACCCTTACGTATAGACGCGGCACATCGCGAAACGTTATTTGCACTTTGAAACGGCTTCTTCGATGCGTCAGGCCAACTCGGGAACGTCCCGAATATCAGATGCCTGCCTTCACGCTGGCAGCGCGTTTCCTTCTACAGACCAGTTCAGTGAATACAATGAACTGTTCGTGGCTACGAACGTGTGTTTGGACGGCTCGATCACCAGGCCAACGATGTTATTTCCGCTTAGCGCCAGCTCTGCTCTTCCATCGCCCGAAATGCGCACCACGCCGCGTTTGCCGGCCAGCGAAGCCGCAACATATAAATTTCCCGCGTTGTCGAAAGCCATTCCTTGTGGCCGGCCCAGCCCTTTGTAAAACACTTCCACTTCGCCCGCGGGGCTGATCCGGTACACGCGATCGAAACTCGAAGTAGTCGGCCCGCTCACATACAAATCGCCTCCGGGATGAAACGCGAGATGATAAGCGGACATCGAAGGCTCGAGTGTCGCAAACACAAAAATCTGCCGGTCCGCGCCAATTTTGAAAATTGTTCCGCTGCGGTCTCCAACGTAAAGATTGTCGGCACGATCGAACGCCACCCCCGTCGCGATCCCCATCCCTTCCACCCACTGCTCGCTTTTTCCATCCGGCGTCACGCGATGCACCGTGCCATCGCTGCGGCACGAAACATAGAGCGCCCCGTCGCGCCCCACCGCCAGGCCCGTCGGATTCATGAGTTGCGTGACATAAGGTTTTACCGTGCGACTTGGCGTCACTCGATAAAGCGAAACGGGGACTTTCTGCCCGCGCTGTCCGCTGAAAGTGACGTACACATTTCTTTCGCGGTCCACCGCGGGATTCGCCACCGGGTTCAGATTGTCCGCGATCAACGCTCCCAGCGCGATTGGGAACGGATGGCTCGACGCCTCGCCTGTTTGCACGCGCACCGCGTCGCTATCCGCGTCCTCGGGCACCCGCGCCACCAGCACGTTCGACGAAGCCAGCAGAACGCTTCCCGCCGCGCTCCCGAAGCGCACCTCAGGCCTGGCGTGATCTCCACCTGTGAATCCCGCGCCTTGTATCGTGATTTCGCCGCCGGGAATCGCTGCGGCTGGCTCGACGCGTTCAATTTTCGGTATGCCGTTCGTTTTCAATCGGGACTCCGCCCAAATTTATAGGCCCATGGCATGTGCGATCCACAGAACAATGGCTGCGTATACTCCGGCCATCCAGTCGTCCGCCATGATGCCCCAGCCGCCACGCCATGACTCCATCTGCCGCGCCGGAAAAGGCTTCCACGTATCGAATCCTCGAAAAAGTATAAAACCGAGAAGTAAATATTTCCAGTTGAGCGGTGCGAGCGCCAGCAAGTACGTCAAAAATTGCCCGGAAACTTCGTCAATCACCACGAATTGCGGATCTTTTCTGCCCGAAAATCTGGCCACGCGCCCGGATGCGATCACTCCGATTGCGGCGATGACCACTGTAATCGCTACTCCGATCAAGAAACGCGAGGACAAGACGGGGTATGTCTTGTGAAGATAGACGTCGTATGCCTGTGATGCAGGTATGCCCGCGATAATGTAGAGAATAACGCCGACCAGCGAGCCCCAGGTCCCTGGCGCGGCCGGCAAATAGCCCGCGCCTCCTGCTGTTCCCAAAAATAACGATAGCCACGGCTTGCGCGCCTCGCTGAGCGCCGTCCCGTCAGGATTGGCATTCATGATTTGTCATCATCGTGGGTTGGTGGCTGCGGATTTTCCGGCTCCGATTCGTCGATCGCTGGGCCGTTCACTTTGTATTTTTCGCTGGACCAGTTTCCCAAATCGATCACGCGACAGCGCTCGCTGCAAAACGGAAACTCATTGTCCTTTTCCGAATCGGTCGGCTTTTTGCAAATCGGGCAGCGCGACTCCATCGCAACTCCATAAAGATGCGCCTCGCCTGGATTTCACTTCAACTCGCGTCAATGCGCGCTCGCCGCAAACGTCACGCCGCAGTCGTCATGCCCCGGTCGTTATGCCAAGATCGCGAATGGCTGAGCTGCGACTTCCGCCGGCTGCATTGCCGGTGCTTTCGAAATAATTTCCGTGGCGCGCCCCACCAAATCGTAATCCTGCACGGCCGTAATTTGAACTCGCGCCATCGTCCCCGGCGCAGGCAGTTGTATGGCATCATTCACTCCGCAAATGTCCGTCACATAAATTTTCCCGTCAATTTCCGGAGCCATTCCCTCCAGCCGCGCCTGCCACACGAACTCCGAATCCGCCGAAGGCCCTTCCAGCATCGCGGGGAAAGTCTTTCCAACTTTGGCGCACAATTTCTTTTTGGAAATCTTCTGCTGAATGGCCATCAATTCATCGCGCCGCCACGCAATCGTCTCCGCGTCCACTTTGTCGCCGTACGCGAAGCTCTTCGCCGTCTCTTCGTCCGAATAGGCGAACACGCCCATCCAATCGAATTTCGCCTCGCGCACAAAATCGCACAGCACGTGAAAATCGGCTTCGGTTTCGCCCGGGAAGCCCACAATAAATGAGGTGCGCAGCGAAACTCCCGCAATCGTCCAGCGAATCCGCTCCAGCATTTTCAAAAATGCATCTGCATTCGACCCGCGCTTCATTCGCGCCAGCACGCTGCGGCTCGCGTGCTGCAGCGGAATATCCAGATACTTCACCAACCGCTCGTGCTGCGCAATCGTTTCGAGCAGTTTCCGCGTGATGCGGTTCGGATAGCAGTAGAGAAACCGTATCCAGCTCAGCTCGTCGATTTTCGCCAGCTCTTCCAGCAGCAGCGGCAGGCCATCGTGAATTCCCAAATCTTCGCCGTAGAAAGTCGTGTCCTGCCCGATTAAATTGATTTCCCGCACGCCACTCGCCGCGAGGTTGCGCGCCTCACGCACCACCGACTCGAACCTGCGGCTGCGGAATCGCCCGCGCAGTTGCGGAATGATACAAAACGCGCACGGATGATCGCATCCCTCATTGATTTTGATGTATGCCGTGTGCCGCGGCGTCGCGCGCATCCGTGGAGTGAAATCGTGATAGAGAAACGTCGGCGAGCCCGCACCCACGTTTTCAATTTCGCCTTCGCAGGCCGCCAAAATCTTTTCCACTTCTCCTGTGCCGATCACCGCGTCCACTTCCGGGATCTGCTCGCGAATCTCCTGCCGGTAGCGTTCCACCAAGCATCCCGCGACAATCAATTTCCGCGCTCGCCCGAATTTCTTGTACTCCGCCATCTCCAAAATCGAATCCACGGACTCTTTTCGCGCCGGCTCGATAAAGCTGCACGTATTCACCACCAGCGCTTCCGCTTCATCCGCGCGCGCGGTGATTTCATGCCCCGCCTGCGCGAGAATCCCCATCATCACCTCGCTATCCACGAGGTTCTTCGGGCATCCCAGGCTTACAAATCCAATTTTCATATTGTTTTCGCGAAAGGCTCTCCGGCGCGTGTCAATCGCGGACGGAAACGTCACATCTCTCTTCGCGAATCCTCAATGTTAACACACGCATTCTCAGGGAACCCTCGTCGGAATCGTGGAAACGACCATATCTGTCAGATGCTAAATTATTGTTGTTTTCGAATTGGCAGCTGGACTAGAAACAAAGTCTACCTGCAGCCACAAAGTTTGGTCATTTGCCTCAAGTCAGGGCCTCCGTAACCGTCGAACAGCAGGCAGAGCTCAGTTTCCTTGTAGTCGGTGAAGCGGAATCGGAAGGACTGTATGGCTTTCCCCTTCGAGTACACAACTACGAGGTGCTTGTCTCCAAGACTGAGCCCTTCTATTTTTAATCCCGGTTTCTGAGGCCATGGAGTTTTCTTTCCAGCGTCGACTCTGAACATGAGCGTCTTGAGGTCGAAGGGAATCGTAACGCGAACGCAGCACCCCGGTGGATCCGGAATCACACAGAGCGTTCCTGTTTTAGGCTCAGCGGATATCGGAACCGATAGAAGGCCGAGGAGGACAACTATTGCCGCGCATCCGAACCATCGCATTGGGTGCTCTCCAGATCCTCGTCGCGAGTCCTCGATTTTAACACACGCGTCTCATTGCTTTTCACGGCCCACGGGCCACAGACCACGGATCACGTTCTCAAAAATGAAATCTGTACCGAAACTCAGCGTAAATCTC
>JASHRN010000081.1 GCA_030037335.1 Candidatus Acidiferrales bacterium
CCCCCTCAAGCGACGCTTATGCCGCTAGCGGGTGACTTTGAATTTTCTTGACCATGACACAAAGAGTCAAAACCCCATCACGCCTGCACTCCGCACTTCCCGCTCACAATTTTTGCTTTACAACTCTGCCCCGAAATACTTACTCTGTTTCTTCCATGTGGTACGTCAACTCGAAATTCGCTCCCAAGAAAATTGAAGCCGCCCTGCCGCAGCTTGGCTTTACTGTGCGCAGCTCCGGCGGCGTCGCCCGTGTCGAAAAATACAACTGCGGCTCCGAATTTCGCAAAGCCCCCGACGGCAACTACCAAATGACCGAACTTCCCGCCATCATGAAAAACGGCCAATTCACCCAGCTCTGGGACGCCGGCTATCAAAAATTCCTGATCACCCGCGATGGCCAAAAACTTCCCGCCATCGTCAAAGAGCTCGCCGATCTCCGCAAATTCAACGAGGAACTTCGTTTCGCCCTCGGCGTGCCCGCTTATTACAACGAGGGCCTCGGCTCTACGTGCCACTATTCCGTCTATGACCGGCTGAAAGGCCGCGTCGGCGACGATCCTGACGAAACGGTCGGCGCGCACTCCGTCGACGAAGAAGAATAGCCATAAACATAAGGATGTCCTTCGCAGTGCAAGCCGAAAAAGCCCATAAGCTGCTCGCTCTCCATCATGGCCCGCGCATCCTCGTTCTGCCGAATGTCTGGGACGTGGCCAGCGCGCGCATCGTCGAAGACACCGGCTTCCCGGCCATCGCCACTTCCAGCGCCGGAGTCGCCAATTCCCTCGGCTATCCCGACGGCCAGCAAATCTCACGCGATGAAATGCTCGAAGTCGTCGCGCGCATCGCTCGCGCCGTTTCCGTGCCTGTCACCGCAGACATGGAAGCGGGCTACGGACTCACACCCGAAGACCTCGCGCAAACCGCCGTCGCTCTCATCGAAGCCGGCGGCGTGGGCTGCAACATCGAAGATTGCCCAAAGGAAGGCTCAGGCGAGCTTTTTCCCATCGAACTTCAGCAGAAAAAACTTCGTGCCATGCTCGCTGCGGGAGAAAAACTCGGCGTGCATCTCGTCATCAACGCTCGCACGGACATTTATCTGGAAGGAATCGGCAATCCCGCAACGCGCCTCGAACGCACCGCCGAGCGCCTCAACGCCTATCGCGAAGCCGGCGCAGAATCCTTTTTTGCTCCCGGCCTGAAGGACGCCGAAACGATTGGAAAGCTTGTTCTCGCCGTGAAAGGCCCGCTGAACATCCTCGCTTCCGTCGGCAGTCTATCCGTCGCCGAACTTGAAAAGCTCGGCGTCGCGCGCATCAGTTGCGGCTCCGGCCCCATGCGCGCCTCCATGGGTCTCACCGCGCGCATCGCCAAGCATATCCGCGAAAAAGGCACCTTCGAAATCATGACCGACGGCGCCATGCCTTACCCCGACGCCAACCGCCTGCTAGCAAAACATTGATCTCACAGCCCGCGTGTAATCCTTCCAAATAGGTAACGGCGCAGGACAAAGCGAATTTATCAGTGTCTTCCCGAACCCAGCCGCGCCTTTGGCGGATGGCGGTGAGGGACCTGATGTTCGGACCAGTCTCAGGAAAGCGCTAGCTAAGAAAGTCCCTGATGTGCCGATTCACTTCCGTGGAATGAGTGTGCACGACCCAATGTGATGCATCTGAAATCCGCCGGATCGTCAGCTGCGGAACATACTTTTCCAATCCATCGAGATTTCTCGGGGCCATAGACGGATCAAGCATGCCCCAGATAACCAGCGTCGGCACATTCACCACAGACGATGCGTCCGCTGAGCTGTCCTTCGCTGCGGCGAGATCATTGGCGCGATAATAGTTCAGACCTCCAGTAATCGCGCCGTCTTGCGACCATGCTTTGATGTATTCCGCTTTGTCTTCTACGCAAAGGCCGTTCTTTTTTCCGAAAGCCATTATTCTTTTGGCAAGAAAATCGAATTCATTGGCGCATAAGATCGACTCCGCCTGATCGTTGCGGAACATACTCATGTACTCGCTCGCTTTCTGCTGATCGGGATCAGACCTCAAGAGATGCGCAAGAATCGCAGGATGCGGCGCGTTTACGATCACCAATTTGCGCAACACTTCTGGATATGCGGCAGCGAACGCCCATGCAACGTAGCCGCCCCAATCATGTCCAACAAGAACAAGCCGCTCACCGGGCGACACACACTGGACGAATACGCGCACGTCCTCGACAAGTTTTTCAATCCGATATTCGGAAACGTCGCGTGGCTTCCCAGAAAGATTAGACCCGCGCATGTCGAGCGCCACTACGCGATGGTCTTTGCCGAACTCGGAAAGCTGTTCCTTCCAGGCGTACCAGAATTCCGGGAAACCATGAAGGAACAGCATCAGCTCACCGCGCCCAGCCGTCACATAATACAGCCGGACGCCATTCGCCTCCACATAGTTGTCCCTAAGCATTCGATTAACTTACTGTGAAAAGAAGACCGAAGCAAAATCTGTAGCTTACTTCCCCGCCTTTTCCACTGCCGCGCGAAACTTCACCGTATCCACGTTGTGCCGTGCGACTTCCTTCGCGCCGAGAAAAACCACCGGCACATCATTCGTGTACAGTTCCTTCAATTCCTCGTCTTCATCAATATTCACTTCGCGCAACGTGCTGCCGAATTCGCGCAGTATCGGCTCAATCGCCGTGCGCGCCTCATCGCACAGCTTGCATTTCGGACGCGAATAGAGCGTCACATCGAGCGGCTTCGCCACCGCAAGCCGTCCCTGCTCCGTTCGGTGGTAGAAGTCCGCTTCCCCGCTGACCTCCAGATCACCCGCGCGCTCCAGCAACTCGACCGCGCTCACCACCGCATCGCGCTGCGCCGGATCGTTTCCGCCCGCGACTTCCCGCAGCGCGTGCAGGTCGAGTGTCTCGCGTCCCAATTCATCAAAGACTTGCAAGATGCGTCGCGATAGCTCGTCCATCGTTATTCGTTCAGCTCAAGGCTTGATTGTGTAGCCCTTCTGGAACGGCCCCATCAACGGAAAGAACGCATGCGAGCGAAAAAGCTCTGCAATCTGTCGGATGTGCCCCAAATCATGAAACGCCCACTCATTCATCAATTGCCCCACTGTGATTTGCCCGTACTGCTCATGCTGCCCTTTGCGCGCCACAATGCTCTCCGGCATGTAGCGCAGCCAAGAAACGCTGCGGTCGCGCTCGTGGCAAAATGTCTTCAAATGCTCGCGCGCCTTCCCGCCTGTATATCGCCCCGCTTTGTACTGCGCTTCCTGATCGTACGCCGCCAACTGCGGCATATCCGTCTGCACCATGCGCTCGATGCGCTCGCGAAATCCCGCCACTTCCACGTCCGCCAGATGCGCCAGCACTTCGCTGATCGACCATCTCTCCGCCGAAGGCTTCCACTGCAATTGCTCCTCGTTTGCGAGCGATACCAGCTTCTCCAGAATAATCGGCGTCTGCTCGAGCACTTCCAGTCCCGGCAGCGTTGACTCTTTCATGGCGGCCTTCATTTTGCGCCTCCCTCGGCGGTGCATTCGCTCCTTTATACCGCAACTCGCCGCTCTGGAGAAACGCCCGTCAAGGTAATTAACGCCGCAAAGCCATTCGCCGCTCGCGCGCATCCTACTCATTTGCCCAGGTCGCCGGATGCAACTTGACCGCGCCCGCGCGCGTGATACATCCTTGAAGATTCTTTTGGGGGAGGCTTCGTGGCACAAATCTTGGCTCTTGTAGACGATATTTTCTTCCAGGCAAAAATGCTGGAAACCGCCAAGCACTCCGGCGTGGAAATGAAACCCTTCAGTTCCGCCGAAGCGCTTCTCGCCGCCATCAACGGCACTCCGCCCCGGCTCGTTATCGTCGACCTCAATGCCCGCAGCGCGCCGATCGAAACCATCGCTTCACTCCGCGCCCAAGATTCGCAGCTTCCCATCGTTGCGTTTTTCTCGCACGTCCAGGTCGACCTTGCCCAGCGCGCTCGCAACGCCGGCTGCACGGAAGTGATTCCGCGCTCCCGATTCACCAAAGATCTCGCCGCAATCCTTTCGTGCGCCAAATCATGAAAAAAACTTCGCGCCTTGCTGCCTTGCCGCTCGCAATTTTGTTTTCGCTTCTGCTTTTTCCAGCCTGTCCGGCTGCCCTCGCGCAAACTGAATCCGCTCTGGTTCCAGCCGCCACGCCCATCTCCGCTCTCACAGAAGCTCTCAGCGCCGCCTGCCGCCAGAACGCCGCCGAATTTTCACATTTCCTCACAGACTCCAACAGCATCGCCTTCAACGCGCTTTCTTCCGACGACCGCATCGCCCTCATGGAACGATTCGTGCTCCTCGACACACGCGGCCGCCCGCTGCTCACCAACAATGCCGAAGGCCGCCCACAACTCCGTTGCGAAGCTCTCGACGCCACCGAACAGTTCACCTTTGACACGCCGCTCGTCCACGACAACCTCGCTTACATTCCCGCAATCGTCGCTGCCGGACACAACATTCGCATCGGCCTGGTTCGCGAGGACGGCAACTGGAAACTGCTCTCCCTCGGCCTGCTTCTCATCGACATTCCTTCTCTGCAAAAAGAATGGGCCGTGCAGTTGCTCCAAATTCACGAGCAGGACGCTATCGACACGCTTCAGGGGATCGCCCAAGCCATTTCCACCTACCAGAACGCCTTCGGCAAACTCCCCGACACGCTCGCTCAACTCGGCCCTCCCAAACAGGGCGGCGTCTCTCCCAGCGCGGCAAAATTGCTCGACGCTTCCCTCGCCTCCGGCGACAGTAACGGCTACAAATTCCGCTACCGCGTCATCACCGGTGCCGATTCGGAAGCTCCCAGCTTCGAAATCGCCGCCATCCCCGCGCAGTACGGAAAAACCGGCAACCGCTCTTTCCTCTTCGACAAAGACGGCAAAATCCACGCCGCCGACAAAAAAGGCGCCGTCGCCACCACCGACGACCCCGTCATCCCCGCCTCCGACTCCGCCAACCCCTAAACCCCGCCGGACGTTTTTTGTTTGTTTGTTTGTTTGTTTGTTTGTAATTCCGAACCGGCCGCCTTCTGGCCGTGTGAGGAATCTGCTGTTGCCTTTGCCTGCTCCCCACTCACCGGGCGCCCATCCTTTGCGCCTTTTGCAAAGGGTGGGTCTTCCTGCCTTACGTTGTCATACTGAGCGAAGCGAAGGATCTCGCCTCGACGCCTTTGCAGTTCTGCTCACGGTCTAACGTTGTCATTCCGGGCGACCCCGATGCGCCTTTCATCGGGACGACGAGGAACCTGCTGTTGCCGTCGTAGCGCAGAGCTTTGCGCTCTTCGCGGAGTTCTGCGGCTTTACGGGAAGCCAACCTTGACTGCCGAACGGCTTTGTGTGAGGGTCAACAGTTCAGAGATTTAGTTCTTTGCTTTATGGACCAATCAAGGTGAGTCGTAAACACCACCGTTCACCGAAGAACCGAATCCCGACCGGGCAGTCCGCTCGTGAGGGCCAGGCCAAAGAGTTAGCTCCATTCCAAGCAACAATGGTCCGCCACATAACGGCGGCAGTGTTCTTGGCAATACTGGTCACCGCAGGCTATCTAAACATTCTGCAGAACGGTTTCGTGTGGGATGACACAAAACAGATTCTTGAAAATACGTCGATCAAGCCGGGGGCCCCTTGGTTGCCTCTTTTCACGTCTGACGTATGGGCATTCACCCATCCGAGCAGACCATCGGTCAACAACTATTATCGACCACTGCAAACACTAACTTACAAGGCCACCGCACAGTTCTTTGGTTTCAGTGCGCCAGCATTCCACGCTGTGAATCTCATTCTCCATCTCCTGGCGAAGCTGCTGACCTACTTTATTCTGTACCAGCTTACCCGTCGGGTCGCTCACGCCCTATCAGCAGCAGCACTGTTCGCTTTGCATCCTATCCATACGGAGGCGGTAGCTTGGGCATCCGCACTGCCGGAACTAGGCTGCGCTGTTTTCTTTCTGCTCGCGTATCTACAATTTCTTTTGGCGACGCGCCCTCCTGCGAAAGAGTCGATTCAATCACTCGAAACGTTGTTCCGCAGACCCTGGATGTGTTTCTTATCGTGCGTTTGTTTTGCTCTGGCACTGCTCTGGAAGGAGATGGCGGTGACGCTGCCACTGGTCGTCGCTTCGCACGTGATTCTATTCAGCCCCGACCACCTTTCGCTCAGAGCGCGCACTCAGAGGGCGTTTCGGGCAACGTTACCCTACTGGGCTGTGCTTGCTGCCTATCTCCTGCTTCGTCACTATGCCCTCGGTTTCCTTTACGTGTCGCAAAGAAAGTGGGCGCTGTCCCCAAGCGAGTACTTCCTGACGGTGGTCGACCTGATAGGGAAGTACTGGTGGAAGCTGCTGTTGCCCGTGCACCTGAATGCCTATCACATGTTCTATCCGGTCCGATCACCGCTAGAGCCGCGTGTTCTCGTGGCGATCCTTTTTTGTGCGGCGGCTGTCGCCGCAGTCGCTTACAGCTACCGTCGCGTACCCTTGGCAGGCTTTGCGATCAGTTGGGTTTTTCTGACACTAGTTCCCGTCCTGGACGTGCGCGCCGTCGGTCGAAATGTATTCGCAGAACGTTATCTCTATATACCGTCGGTGGGGTTTTGCGCGCTCGTGGTCTGGTTGGCGGCTCGCGGAATAGCCAGATTGCCGAATGGCTGGCGACCATGGGCGGGAATCGGCGTCTTAATGACTGTTATGGCTCTGTTCTTCATGCAAACGATAGAGCGAAATGCGGATTGGCATGACCCGTTCACGTTTTTCTCCCGAACTGTGCAGACATCGCCGAACTCTCCTGACATGCAGAACGGACTGGCAGAGTTACTTCGGTCCCAAAGAAACGATCTCAAGGGAGCTGAGGGTCATTATCGGCGGGCCCTCTCACTTGCCCAAGCACAATCCCCCCAGAGTGGGATCAAATCGATTCTGCCGAACAGGGGTTGGCCGCCATTTATAGCGAACAAAGGGAATACGATAAAGCTGTGGATGCACTTAGCCAAGCGCGGGAAGCCGACCCAGGAGATCCCCAGGTCCAGTCAGCTCTCGGTGCCGTGTTATTACAGGCGGGGCGTTGGAAAGAGGCAGAGCATATCCTGGATGCAATCCTTCAGGCCAATCCTAGTGACGTAAATGCCTTGAACGGCCTGGGCTTCATCGCCTGGCAAGACGAACACCAGGATGGGAAAGCAGCAGGATACTTTGAGAAAGCGCTTCAGATTGATGTGCCATCCGACAGCTTCAACGCCTCACTTCACAACAGCTTGGGGGCCGTGCTTTGCGAGATGGGACGCTGCGCGGAGGGCATCGCACACTTCCAGAACGCCATACAATTAGCGCCAGCCGATCCAGGGTACCATACGAACTTCGCGAACGCGCTCATCGTCCTGGGTCGCTTCGGCGAGGCACGGGCTGAATTGGAGAAAGCCCTCATGCTCGCACCCAACTACACTCCCGCTCGTACGAGCCTGCAGGAGCTCAATCAGCAGGAACATCACACACACTGAGCTGGCCTGCTTTGTTGTTCAGAGATGAAGCTGGCGCTCGCATCGTGCCTGTCCGAAGACGAAGAGATCTGAAAAAGGCTTCAAGGCGTGCCGCGTGCTCATCCTTCGCCGTCTTTGCGAAGGGTGGGTTCTAGCCACTCGCCACTGGCTTTATTCTGCTAGAATCGCGCGCATGGCAACCACACTGCGTCTCATCATGCTTTCGCTTCTCGCATTCTCGTTCGCGCCGCTTGCCTTCGCGCAGCAGCAAGCCGCGCCCGAGCCCGATTACTCATCGCGCGCGCAGACGGTTGTGAACGAGATCACATCCCGCCAATTCGACAAAGTCTTCGCCCAATTCGACACGACCATGGCGAATGCCTTCCCCGCCGATAAGCTCTCCCAGGCGTGGGATCAGGTCGTCTCGCAAGCCGGCGCTTTTCAGAAAATCGATTCAACCCGCGTCATCGAACAGAGCGGCTACCACGTCGCCACCACTACTTGCACGTTCGCCAACGCGCTCGTGAATATCATCCTCGCGTTTGACTCCGCTGGTCGCATCGCCGGACTGCGCTTCACTCCTGCCGAAGACGCGCCGGCCTCTTCCGCATCACCGTCGCAAAATTCCAGCGCGTCTTCCTCCGCTGCGCCGACGCAAAATTCCCAAGCCGCGCCCGCACCGCCATCCTGGTCGGCCCCTCCTTACGCCGACCCATCCAAATTCCACGAAGTCCCCGTCACCATCGCTGACGGCCAGTGGCAGCTTCCCGCGACGCTCACTTTGCCCAACGGCAACGGCCCTTTCACAGCGGTCGTGCTCGTCTCCGGCTCCGGCCCGAATGACGCCGACGAAACCATCGGCCCCAACAAAGTCTTCAAAGACATCGCCTGGGGACTTGCCACCAACGGCATTGCGGTTCTGCGCTACCCAAAGCGCACACACGAATACGGCATGAAGAGCGCCGCGGACATGCAAAATTTTACGGTGAAGGACGAATACCTCGATGACGCGCGCGCTGCAGTGGCGCTAGTTGCCTCACGCCCTGAAATTGACGCGCATCGCATTTTCCTCGCGGGCCACAGCGAAGGAGGCTATCTCGCTCCGCGCATTGCCGCTGCCAATCCGCAAATCGCCGGGCTCATCATTCTCGAAGGCAGCACGCGTCCGCTCGAGCAGCTCATCATTGAGCAACTCAAGTATCAGGCGAGCCTCGGCGGACCAAACGCGCCTCAAATCGAAAAAATGATTCCCGAAGCCGAAGCTCAGGCCAAAGCCATCGAAGATCCTAACCTCAAACCGGGAGTCATGCTTCCTGTTCTCACCACGCAGATTCCTTCATCGTATTTTCTCGATTTGCGCAGCTACGATCCCTGCGCCGTCGCCGCCAGCCTGAAAATTCCGATTTACGTCACGCAAGGCGGCCGCGACTATCAGGTCACCACCACCGATTTTGCCAACTGGCAAAAGGCCCTCGCCGGCCATTTCAACGCGATTCTGAAACTCTATCCTTCACTCAATCACCTTCTGATTTCCGGCACGGGCCCATCGAAGCCTGAAGAGTATTTCATCTCAGGCCAGCACGTCTCGCCCGAAATTATCTCCGACCTTTCCTCGTGGCTGCATTCCCACTGATGAATGCCCGCTCTTTCTAGCCGCGCCGCAGCCTTGGCGAAGGCGGGTTCACCTCAGAGCCTGGCGCAAATCTTCGATCAGATCGGCCGCGTCTTCCAACCCAATCGAAACGCGGACGGTACCCGGCTCGACGCCGGCGCGCTCCAGCTCCTTCTTCGACATGCGGTAATGCGAGGTGTAAATCGGCAGCACAACCAGCGACTCCACGCCGCCCAAACTCGCCGCCAGCGAAAAAATCCGCACGCGATCGCAGAATCGCCGCGTGGCCGCGATTCCGCCCTTCACGTCAAACGACAGCATGCCTCCAAAATCGCGCATCTGCCGTCGTGCCAGTCGGTGGTCCGCATGCGACGCGAGGCCTGGATAGTGCACACGCGCCACTTTCGGATGCCGCTCCAAAAATCGCGCCACCTCCATCGCGGTCTTGCACTGCCGCGCAACGCGCACGCCGAGCGTTTTCATTCCGCGAATCAGCAGAAACGCGGCCTCAGGGTCCATGCAGCCGCCCAAATAAATAATGTTCTCGCGCACGCGCCCAACCCATTCGCGCGAACCAGCTACCGCGCCGCCAATCAAATCGGAATGGCCGCCGAGATACTTTGTCGCGCTGTGCACCACCATGTCGAAGCCGAGCGCGATGGGCTTTTGCAGCACGGGGCTGGCAAAAGTGTTGTCGACAATTGCGGTCAGCTTGAACGCGCGCGCCAATTCCATAGCTCGCCGCAAATCCACCAGCCGCAGCGACGGATTCGTCGGCGTCTCCACATAGAGACAGCGCGTCTGCGTGGTCACCATCTCTTCGACACCAGCCAGATCCGCTTCGACGTGCCTGACGCGAATCCCCATTCGCGGAAACACGTCGCGCATCAATCGGTACGTGCCGCCATAAAGCTGCGCCGTTGAAATCACTTCGTCGCCCGCGCTTAGCACCGCGAGCAGCGCGCTCGAAATCGCCGCCATGCCTGACGCTGCCACAATCGCCGCTTCCGCTCCTTCGAGCGCGGCGATTTTCTCTTCGGCAATTGTCAGCGTGGGATTCCCGTAGCGCGTATAGATGTACGCGGAGGTTTTCCCTTCCGCCCAGCGCTTCATCTCCTCCGTCGACGAAAACGTGAATGTCGAGCTGCGCACAATCTCCGGCGCTACTGGCCCGCCGCGCCCATGCCTCGGCTCGCCGCGATGTATCGCCAGCGTCGCATCCCCCCACTTCGCTGACTTCTTTGTTCTCTTCATTGCAGAGTCCTTAGTTGAAATTGACGCAGGCCAATCGCGCCCCATCATCTCAGAAAAGGCCAATGTATATGTGTCTCAGGTTCCGGAGTATGAGCAGACGAAGCAGGCCAAATTGGCGATTCGGCGCGTGAGGCTCAGCGGAAACGAGCGACGATGACGGTCATATCGTCGGCCTGCTCCGGAGTGCCGGCCCATTGCTCAACCGAAGCAAGCAAGTTTTCAGCGAGACGCTCGGCAGGAAGGTCGCGGAGCCTGAGGACTTCCGCAGCGAGGCGCTCAGCGCCAAATTCTTCGCCGTAGACGTTTTCTGGCTCGAGCAGACCGTCGCTAAAGGCAACGAGCAGTCCTCCGGGCTTTGCTTGGATGGTTCCCTGCTGGTAATCGGCATGGTCGAAAAGGCCGACGACCGTACCGCCTTCATTGAGCTTTTGAACTTTGCCGTCCTCCACGAAAAACGGAGCACAGTGGCCGGCTGTGGTGTAGCGAAGTGCGCGGGAAGCGGCGTCGTATTCGGCATAAAAAAGCGTAGCGTAGCGGTCATCGGACGTATTCAGGAAAAGATGGCGGTTCAAAGTTTCAACGACCTGCGCGGTGGAGCGATGACCATCGAGGATAGCCTGGCTGCGCAAAGCGGCTTGGAGGCTAGCCATCAGCAGCGCGGCGGAAATTCCCTTGCCGCTGATATCGGCGAGAGCAATCCCGACGCGCGAAGGTGTGAGCTGCAAGAAATCGTAGTAGTCCCCTGAAACGGTGCGCGCGGCGCGGCAAATGGCGGCGAGCTCGACGCCGGGAACAGAAGGAAGCTCGCGAGGAAAGAGTTGCGTTTGGACTTCGTGAGCGATGGAGAGTTCGTTTTCAAGCCGATGGCGGGCGCGCTGCTCTTCGATGAGTTCGGCGACAGAACTGGTCATGGCATTGAAGGATTCTGCCAGCACTCCAAGTTGGTCGCGTTTGCGGACGTAGATGCGATGCGTGAAATCGCCTTGACGGACGTGACGAGTGGCTTCATAGAGATCATCGACTGCGACGGTGATCGTTCGCGTCAGGACAATGCCGGTAATCAGACCGGCAACGCCCAGCGCCAGAAGAACGAGGATGATCAGGACGAGCGCGATCACGAGCGGATCGCCGAGCGCTCCAAGCGCTGCAAAGAGTCGGTGATTAAATTGCCAGGGCCGCATGGAAAAGGCCGCAACCACCGGAACCTTAATGGTGGAAGGCTGGCCCTCTTCCGCAAGAACGGCATCGAGTGTTGAATTGCCGGAGATCACGATGTCCCACCAGGCATGTTTGGGAGGCAAGGGGCGGACACTGGAAATCTGGGCGACGCGAACCAGGCGCTGGCCATCGAGCGTGAAAATGTCCGCGAGTCGGTCGGTGGATGTGGCAGGACGGAGAATAGTGAGCTGAACAGGACCGAGGTCCGGTGCGAGAGTTTCCAAGAGGACGTTGGTGAGAGGAACGCGCACGAAGAGCTCATTGCCTAGCGGACGGGCGTGAAGCTGGCCTTGAAAATCGAAATTGCCCGGCACTACGGCTACGATCCAGAGTTTTGTGCCCATTTGCACGAGGCCGGAGAAATTCTGCTGAGGGCGAAAACTGTTCGCGACGGGAGATTGCACAGGCTGTACTTCGAGATTGGGAAGATTCTGGCGCGCGCTGGCAAGCACGGCGGAAACACCGGGAGCGGCAAGGACTTCAGAGAGGCTAACGGGAGTTCCGTGGATGCTTTCTGCCCGGAGAGTACGGGCTAATGTGTCCGCAACGCTCGCTGTGGCGCCGACGCGGGCATTCAAGTCATCGCTCAGGAGATGCGCACCCAATTGGAAGTAAAGCAAGTAGGCCGAAACGCCGGCGAGCGCAAAAAGAAGCACGACAGGAACGACCGCTATAAAAACGTAGGCAACGATCAGGCGATTACGCAGGCCCCAGAGGAGGCGCCAGCGAACCCAGCGCGCACAGCGAACGACGATGAAGCCCAGAGCAAGGAGGAAAATTAGAATCAGCCAGCCGCGGACGGAGGAGAAAAAGCGGCCAAATGGCGTGGTCCACGCAAGAATGCAGAGAATCACGAGCGCGGAGCAGATGCGATCGAGCGGCGAGGTGGTCCGCCAGAAAGCTCGCAAGCGGTGAATCGATAGCACGGAAAGACAATATACAAAACAGTGGCAAGTGACTAGAGCAGCGTTGGCCGCACCCGTGCGGAGCGCGTGCGCATCGATCCTGCTTCCGACTGTGTCGATTTGCGCCATTACCAACAGGCGCTGCCCAGTACAACACTCTTGGTGCGAAGTACCGTATAATTCTTTACACGCAAAGTCGGGGCGTAGCGCAGCCTGGTAGCGCGCCTGCCTTGGGCGCAGGAGGTCCACGGTTCAAATCCGTGCGCCCCGACCATCATCCTGGATTCACTCAATTTCCCAGAGCCGCAGCCCAGAGCCTTTAGGGCCGGGATGCCATCCGGAGATGCACCGCAGAGATTCGTGGAACTTTCTCGCGCCAGCGAGTGAACTCTTTTGTGTATGTGGAATCCAGCCTCCTGTCAGGCTGTACCGTCGGACGGGGTACACACAACGAAACCATCTCTGCGGGAGTATCGCAGCATCAAATCTATCGTTTATAGAATGAACTGGGGAGATGATTCCATGAGACGAATTCTTCTTGTGTTTGCGGCAGCGCTTGCCGCGCTGGCTTTGCCTCTTTCGGCACAGGCCTCACTTGGCGGCGATGTCGCGTCCGTGCATGCCGACCAGGCGCATTTGCAGGGCACGCTGCGCAGCACTGCAACCAGCGCATACACAGTTCAGGAACTCAAGGCAGCAACAGGCGTGGTGGTGCGCGAATACGTTTCGCCTGAAGGCAAGGTTTTTGCTGTTTCCTGGCAAGGTCCAAAAGCCCCTGACCTGCAACAATTGCTGGGAAGCTATTTCCAGACATTTACGCAAGCGGTTCATTCGCAGAAAACCAGCCGGCTGCGACGCACGCCTCTCGTTATCAATCAGCCCGGCTTCGTTTTCGCAATGGGGGGCCACATGCGCTGGATCGTAGGAAGGGCGTATGACCCGACGCTGGTGCCAGGAAATGTACAGATGGAGGAGATCCGATGAGCGGGAAGACGCGAGCAATTTGGAGCGTGACACGCAACACGGCGCGGCAGTTCACTGCAGTGGCGCTCTCGGCTTTTCTGGTTGCGCTAGTAGGCTGCGGCAGCGCGCAAACAACGTCGAGCACTAGTGGCGGCGGAACAGGAAGCGGCACGGGAAATGTTGCAGCGATTTCGGTAGACGGAGGACCGTCTTCGGAGCCATACGCGAATGGAGCGTTCACCAGCGTGACGATTTGCGTTCCCGGGAGCACTACGCAATGTCAGACCATCGGCGGAATTCTGGTGGATACCGGCTCTTATGGGCTGCGCATCGAAGGGTCGGTGCTGACGATCCCTTTGACGCAGCAAACGTCCAGCGGGAATGCAGTGGTGGAGTGCGCACAATTTGGCAGCGGGTTCGCGTGGGGGCCCGTACAGACGGCGGACTTCACGATCGCAGGCGAAACTGCAAAGTCGCTGCCGATTCAGATCATGGGATCCTCCAGCTTTCTTGATACCGATACGGATGCTGATACTTGCTCGTCGCCCTACGGGGGCCCCGCAAACCCCAGCAATCCCAGTTCTAATCCTGCCGACCTGGATTATGTGGACAACCTAGGTGCCAATGGGATTCTCGGCGTAGGAAATTTTGCGCAGGATTGTGGAACGGCGTGCACGACATCTGCGGACAATCCGGGATTATATTATTCCTGCCCGACGGCCGCGACTTGCTTCGTGACGACGGAGGCACTCACATCCCAAGTGGTCAATCCAGTTGCGATGTTCTCGACGGACAAGAACGGTGTGATTGTCGAGCTGCCCGCGCTCACCGGAGGCGAAGCTCTGACCGTAAACGGCTCGCTGATCTTTGGCATAGGCACGGAAAGCAACAATGGTCTTGGCAGCGCGACCATTTACGACGTGGATCCTGGCACCGGCGGCGCTCCTGGTAACTTCACAACAGTTTTCGGAGCTATACCCTACACTGACGAAGCTTTCGTCGACTCAGGCTCGGAAGCCCTGTTCTTTCTTGATTCGGCAGCGACGGGACTACTAGAATGCACCGATATACCACCACTTTACTGCCCGACGACCAACGCGAGCTTGTCTGCGGAAAACGAAGCGTTTTCAAACGGCAACTCTGGCACCGTGAACTTCACGATTGCAAACGCTGACTCCCTGCTAGAGGATACCTCGGACGACGCGTTTAGCACGATCGGGGGCGAGGGTGAAAACGAGGACGGCTCGCTTTACTTCGATTGGGGACTGCCATTCTTCTACGGCACGAACGTCTACGTAGCGATTGATGGCGCGTCCACGCCAGGCGGTACAGGGCCGTACGTGGCGTACTGAGCGTCTAAAAAGAACCGGCGAACGTGGCTGAGGGACCCGCATTCGCCGGCTTTCCTACCCAACTTCCGAATGGGCTGGGCAAGAAATCTAGTTGGGCGATCCTGCTTCTCCATCGCGCAAGAATTCATAGCGCTCAATCGCCGCGGCAACGCCGATATCCTGTTCGCGCTCCGAGTCTGTGCGCACAACGTGGCCGAGGCAGCGGACTTTCACAGGCCCAGCCAGGGTAACCTCGTGCGGCAGCGTCATGACAATTTCCAGAGGCGCGCCATGCCTCAAATCCTTGGGCAGAAAGAAATAGATTCCGCGCGAACTGACCTCTCTTGTTTCGGTTGCCGCTTCTCCGACTGAGGCGTCGCCTGTCCAACGCACCTTCAAAGGGAGTCTCATCTGAAAGCGGCGCGACGACCTACGCTCTTGTTGTCCCACGAGTCACCTTCGCATGATTCGCTGACAGGATAGGGCGAGACGGGCGGCCCCTCAATAGACTGCAAGACTCATTTTCAGACGGGATTCGCAGGTACGAAAGTACTAGACGCTGAAGTGAAGGAAAATTCAGGAGATACGGTATTTTCGGAGGATATCGTCGACCGAAAGTACGCCTTCTACCTTCTCGAGATTGGCGCGATTCACAACAGGCACAATTGGCCATTCGCCGATAACCCTCAGCGCCTCATCGAGATGCTGGTCGGGGTAGAGTTGAGGCACCGGGCCTTTGGACGGAATCTCAGGAGGGTTATTATCACCGGGCTTCAGCGCCCGGACTTCATCGCGCGAGAGGAGACGCCATCCCCCTTCCTGTTGCCACAGCAGGAGCTGAGGAGCGGCTGTGGTTTCCGCCTCGCGAAAGAGATCGGCGAGGTGGTCTTCGCGAAACACAATACCGCTGCCGGGGCGCATCGCGTCTTCCACTCGGAGAGCTGTATGCTCGCGCATCTCCTCAATGGAGGGCAAGAAGAACCCATCTTGCCGCGCCAGAAAGTCAAACAAAGGAACTTTCTGGTACTTTCTCGAGATGAAATAGGCAATCATGTTCGCGATGATTGTGGGGACGATCATTGAATAGTGCCCGCTGACTTCCAGGACCATGAAAACGGAGGTAATCGGCACGCGCAGGAATCCGGCGAAGAACGTCCCCATGCCGACCAGAGCGAATGCCGCGACGGATTCAGTTGGCCGATGAAGCAGCAGATGCTCGAATCCGCCGACGGCGCCGCCCAGCATTGCGCCTATGAAAAGGGTTGGCGCGAACATTCCGCCCGGTGCCCCGCTGACGAATGAAATGCCGGTGGCCAGGATTTTGAACAGCCCCAGCAACAACAGCATATGCCAGATAAATTGGTCGTGGAGAGCTTGATCGATGATGGGATAGCCGCTGCCCATTACCTGCGGCAGCCAAATTCCGATGATTCCGATCAGCAGTCCGGCCGCAGCAGGCTGAATGTAATGCGTCCAGCGAGGCAAATCCCTCAGTCTTGGACGGATGTAAGCGATGAACTTCAGGAATCCGACCGAGGCCACGCCGCTGATCACGCCCAGCACGGCGTAACCGACGAGTTCGATGGGGCGCTGAAATTCCATCGCCGGCACGCGGAACATAGGCGCGCTGCCGAGAAACTCGCGCATGACGACGACACTTGAAATCGCCGCGAGAATGACAGCGCCTAGCACTCCACCGCTCCACGTTCCGATGATCTCTTCGATCACGAAAATCACCGCGGAAATAGGAGCATTAAACGCCGCAGCAAGACCTGCCGCGGCTCCAATGGGTGCAAGAAGGCGCTGCTTGTCACGCGAGAGATGCAGCCCTCTTCCTAATGTGGAAGCGATGCCCGCTCCCATCTGAAGCGACGGATCTTCAGGGCCAAGCGATTGACCGCTGCCGATGGCGAGAGCGCATGTGAGAAATTTGCCGACAACTGTGCGGAACGGCACGTATCCATCGAAAATAAAAACCGCTGCCTTGGTCTGATTTACGCCGCTGCCCCGCGACCGCTTGAAAATGAAGAGCACCAGCAGCGCTACGCCAAATCCCGCGATCGTGGGAGCCAGTAAGACTCGAAGGCGTGATGGTTCCATAGACGAGCCGAGGAGCCAAAAACGAGTCCATTCGATGGCCACGCGGAAACAAACGACGATCAGGCCGGAAAAAAGTCCGATGATTACTGCGAGAAGAAGGAAAAGCTGGCCTTCTCGCAGCGTAAGCGTCTTGCGACGCCAAACGCGCCACAGCCGTTCAAGCCGGCCCTTTTGACGCGACTTCTCTTTCGGCACAGAAACGGGCGGTATTCCTGCTAACGGACTCGCTGTTTCACTCATGGCGCGCCGTTCTGCCGATTTTGGCCGAGAACCTCGAGCGCTTTGTCGAGGCCACCCGCAGGTTCGCCGCATTTCTGGGTCGCGGCGGTTTCCAGCGCGAAAATGGCGTCGATTGCCTGATTGAGCATCTCAGGATGGCGCGCCAGATTTCTGTCCGAGAGTCCGGCCTGCAAATTCTTTGCGAGCGCATACTCCGTGGCTAAGTTCGGAGCGGAATTGCCTGCACCGGCGGGGGAACTTCCATTCGCGGCCGTTTGCTGATTCTGCGATAGGTTCCTAGTCGCACTGCTTTCTTGACTGCCAGGTTTCGAAGCAGCTTTCTGACCCGCAACTGTAACTGAGAGGGTCACTCCGGCACTTTTCGCGCAGGCTTCTGCTCGCGAAATCGCCTGTGCCAAATCGTGCCGGACACGCGCGCGACGCTCTGTATCTCGCAGCCCGGCTGCCTCAGGGTTCCAGGCGAGGATGAGCCGCGTTGTGTCGAGTGTATCCGCAAGCTGCCGGTCATGCTTGCTTTCTCTGGCCGCTCGTTCGAGATATCGCTCGGCCGTCGGATAATCGTGCATCTGATAGGCAGCCAATCCCGCACCGCGCAACGCGGGGAAGGGGCCACGGGAACCTGCCAGCGCGCGGCGAAATTCCTCCAGCGCCCGGTTCGGATCGCGCGCCCTGAGAAACAGTTCGGCGGCCTGCTGGTGGAGTGGGGCGCTATTGCGCGGCGGAATTTCGGACTGCAGTGCAATCAATTCACTGTCCGCGCTCGCGGCATCGTTTTCAGCCACCAAGAACCGGCACAGCTCGAAACG
>JASHRN010000082.1 GCA_030037335.1 Candidatus Acidiferrales bacterium
TCCTGAAAAAAAGATCCGTGAACAGGTGAAAGCTGGGGTCTGTTCGCGCAACCAGGCAGAAACGGGACGTGAATTACAGGAGAGGGTCAATGAATCACATGAAAGAAATCCTTCTTGCGTTGGTGGAAGAAGGATTTCAGAAGCAGGCATGGCATGGGCCAAATCTGCGCAGTGCGCTTCGCGGCGTGAGCGCGGAAGAAGCGGCGTGGCGTCCCGGGGAAAACCGGCACAACATCTGGGAGATCACCGTGCATGCGGCCTATTGGAAGTATTCGGTGACGAAGCGACTCACAGGCAGCAAGAAGCATGAGTTTCCCGAGAAGGGAAGAAACTGGTTTGCGCGGGACGCGAAAATATCCGAGAAGCGCGAGACGGAGAAAAATTGGGCGCGCGACTTAGCATTGCTGACGAAAACGCATAAGGAATTGCTGAATGCTATCGCGAACATGAAAGAATCCGAGATGAAGGGGCAGTGCCGAGGAAGTCGACAAACGGTCAAACAGAATATTATCGGTATAGCGATGCACGATGTTTATCACGCAGGGCAGATTCAACTGCTAAGAAAGTTGCGCCCAGGGATCGGGTAGAGTCTATTCCCGGCGGCAAGTGAGGCGGTCGCCGACGATCCAGTGCTGCGCTCGTGGTTTGCGCACCTCCCACGAAATCACAAATTCCTTTGCGGATTTGCGGTCGATGACGAATTGTTCGCCAGTAATCGGCGAATTCGCCGGCAGATCGCGCGGTCCCCAGGTCAGTTCGTCCGCGATCCAGCCGGAAGAATGAAAAATGCGCATGCCTCCAAAATTATCGAAAATGGAATCCGTGAAGCGATGCTCGGCCTTGTCGAAGCCCCAAAGTTCAAGCGCGTGGAACACGCTGGGCGCATTGTCATCCCAGCGAAGGGCGAGCCAGGAACCATCCAACTCAGGCGAGAAAACGATATGGGAAGAGATCGGTCGATGAGATGCGGGAAATTCACCCGTGCAATTCCAATGGCCGGTGAAAAAAGACAACTGCTGAAGCTCGGGTTTCAGCGGAGGCGATGATTGTTGCTGAACATCCAGAGCGGGAGTCATCGTTGCAAACAATAAGAGCGTCGCGACGCATTCCAGGAGCGCAACAAGGATTGTGGCTGCAAAGCCGCGAGAACATTCTGAAAATTTCATCAAGTGTGAATTCCCTTTGTGGAATTTTATCACCTCGAAATCGATTTTATTTGAGGCATATGAACAGCGAAAGGCTGCTTGCGTTTATTCCTGACGGCAGAGCTCAGCAGTCAGAGTTTCGCGGCGGCTCATGGCGAGGCGATCGATACGGCCAAGACTGAATCGATATCCGATCGCGGCGATGATCGCAAACGCAAGGAAAATCGGAATGGCCAGAATGATTCGATGAAAGAAGTGGGCTCCTGCAAAAACCAGGGCGCCAAGGCCGATCAGAACCGCCTGCGCGACGAAGGCAACGAGCATAGTTACTCCCGCCTGTTTTTTCTGCCGGAAGGCACCAAACTCAAGGCGGCGTGGAAAGCACACCGATAAGATATTGCCGACCGCGAAGTTGGCGAGCGAGCCGTAAAGTAAAGCGGCAAATGTCGCGACAACGATGACGAGAGGGGGAGGAGAAAAAAACCAGCTCACGACGGCCCACACCAGAAGCGCCTGCACCAGGGTTACCACGGAAAGAAAGAGATTTTTCCCCATCACGACATCTCGAAAACGTACGGGTGCAAGAAGAAAGAACTGAATGCCCGTGCCGTCAAATGCGAAACAGTTAAACACCCAATTGATTTGAATTAGAAGCGTGTAAGCGATGGCGATAGGAAAAATGAAGCCCGTGCGCGAAGCGTGAGCGAAAAAATCATTTCCCTTATGCGGCTGCCGGGTCGCAAAACCAAAGATGAGAACGATGATCACCGGAACAATCAGGTTCAGCAGCATCGGGCCGCTGCGCATGGCATAGCGCAGTTCTTTTTCGAAAACCGCGGCGATGGGGCGCGGAACTCCGGGGATTTCCAGGAGAGGTGAGGCTGGGGCGGCCGCGCGCGGCAGAGAAGCTCGGGGAGCCCGGGCGATCGCGGCTGGCGCGACGGTTTCGCTGAGGTTTTCACCTCGATACTGGGCGGCGAGGCGAATACCAAGCAGCCAGAGAAAAGCGCCTGAATAGACCAGAAGAACTATGAACGACAACCCAGCTTGAGCATGGCTTGGTGCCAGACCAAGCTGTAAGGAACGACCAGCAAGTCCTGGCGGGAGAGCATTCGAAACGGCGAGGAGCGCGGGAATCCATCCCGTTTGCAGCGCCGCGCGATGATGCTGGAAATGTTCGACAGCGGGCCCGATAAATTGGAATCCGATGATGATCAGTATGAAAATGAAGCCGAGGATTTCGCGCGTGCGGCGGCGAGCGAGCCACCTTTCAATCCAAACGAAAACCATGCGGGCGAAAAATAGATTCATCGCGGCAAACGCGACGAGAACCAGCAGCGCCCATCCAATGGCGGCTGGCTTCGCGATTCCGAGGCCGATCCACATGCACAGCAGCCAAACCATGGATGCGACCGCGCCGGGATCAAACAGACCGTAAATGATGCTTAGGGTAAAAAAGCTCCCGAAGCGCAGCGGAAAACGGAGGAGGTTGGCAAAATCAAACTGCGCGCCGACGGACGCGGCAAAAATGGGATAGATCTGCCAGAAGAGGAAAATAATCCACGTCAAACCTGCGAGCCAGGTCCAGCGGCCCTCAGCGACCAGAAAATAAGTAGCGATTCCAAAGAAAATGCCGCCGCCGACCACGATGCCGGTCATCATCAGCCAAAGAATGCCTGAAGAAACGGCTTCGAGGCGGCCCTTGACGTTGCGAAGGGAATTTTTGAAGAGCATCCACCGCAGACCAGCAATGAGACGGACCTGCTGGGGTACGCCTGGAACGGCGGCTAACTCAGCCACGTAAGCTCCCGGTCGGCTTCGCGTGTGCCGCCGACAATATCCAGAAAGATTTCTTCGAGCGTGAGCTTTCCGTCGGACGGAACAGTGACGCCCTGACGAGCTTCGATGCCGGCGCGCAACTCTTCGAGGGAACCCTGCGCGACGAGTTTACCTTTGGAAATGATGGCTACGTGACTGCAGAGGCGCTCGACAATTTCAAGGACATGCGAGGTGAGGAAAATTGTGGCTCCGCGAGTGATCATGCGCTGGAGCATGGCTTTTAGGGTGCCAGCAGCGATTGCGTCGACGCCTTCGAATGGCTCATCGAGGAAAAGAATCTTGGGTCCGTGGATTACGGCCGCGGCCATGGCGAGCTTTTTCTGCATGCCATGCGAGAAATCGGTGACGAGCGTCTTGGGTCGGTCGGTAAGCTGCATGAATTCGAGCAGCTCTTGCGTGCGCTGCGCGGTCGTTGTACGGTCAAGGCCGTACATGCGGCCCACGAAGTTCAGATATTCGGAAGCAGTCAGCCGGCCAAAAAGCGCCAGACCTTCCGGGACGACACCGATGCTGGCTTTTACTTCGACGGAATGAGTCGCGAGATCAACGCCCAACACACGAATATTGCCGGAGGAGGGAGCGAGCAATCCAGTGAGCATTTTGATCATCGTGGATTTGCCGGCGCCGTTGGGGCCCAGGAAACCGAAAAACTGGCCGCCTTCGACGCTTAGGTTGACCTGATCGACGGCGACTAATTCGCCGAAGCGGCGGGTGAGGTTTTCCGTAGAGATGGCAATTTCGTTGGACATGCGGGCCAAGATAGCACACAAGCTGGAAGAAACGGCGATTCACGATTAGCGAGATTGCTCATTCGTCTAAGACTGGCGCGAACCAACGGGCGAAGAAGCAGTAAGCTGGGGATAGAGCGCGAGTACGGCAGGAAGAATAACACGGAAGGTGCAACCGCCTTCCGGACGATTGAATCCGAAAATCTGGCCGCCATGCTCCTGGACGATTCCGTAACAGATGCTGAGACCGAGGCCAGTGCCTTTGCCAACGGGTTTCGTGGTGTAAAAAGGATCGAACACGCGCTCGGGCTCGCGCAGGCCCGGGCCCGAGTCAGAAAAATCGAGGACGACGCTGCCGCGTTCGGTGCGCATGCGGACAATCAGAGAGCCGCCACCGACCATCTCCATCGCGTCGACGGAGTTATTTATCAAATTGAAGAAAACCTGGAGGAGCTGATTCGGATCACCACGGACGGCAGGAAGTGTGCCGGGATTTTCGACTTCGATGCGGATTTTCTTGTCGCGCAAGTCGAGCTGGCGAAGCTCGATCGCGCTGGTGACAATGGAACGCAGGTCGAGCATCTGTTTTTCGGCGGGAACTTGCCTCGCAAAACTGAGCAGGTTCGTGACCAAGACCTTCGTGCGTCGCGCCTGGTCGCGGATCTTCTCTCCCAGGCTCCGCGAGCGTTCGGAGGAGGTGGCATCGGCCTGAATCAGATCCGCGTAGCCGAGAATAGCGGTGAGCGGATTATTGATTTCATGCGCCGCGCCTGCCGCAAGCTGGCCCAGGGAAGCAAGTTTCTCCGCCTGGACAAATTGCATCTGGAGACGCTTAAGGTTTTCGACGGAGTCCTGTAAGCCTTTCACGAGGCCAAGACGCTCGCGGTCAACAAGCTGCTGGCGAAGGAAAACGAGAGCGGTACCAACGATGATCGTCAACAGCGTTAAGAGCAATCGGAAATCCCGAACGGCGGCTGGCGCGTTGCTGATGAAGGCGGACCACACCGCCATGATAGGCATAGAAAGTATGCACAGTATCGCGAGGCGTGCAAACCGTTGCGAGTCGCGCACCTTCGCGCTCTGGGTTAAATCAGGCATCGGTGAAATGCGGCGCGCAACAATTCCAGTGGTTCCAAACCAAACAAAAGCAACCATGAGAGGCAGATTCAACAGGCTACCCGCGGAGTAGTAACCCTTTGTGAAGGATGCGGTAGCCAACCAGAGGCTTGCGACATACATACACGACGCGCCGAACAGGTTCGCGTAGATGGCCCTCCATCCTCGATTCGCGCGAAGGGCAAAAAAACCGGTTCCGATCAGAAAAACCAGGTTGGCCAGAGCGTATACCTGCAGGTCGCGCACATGCTGGAGGACGGCGTGCGCCGGGTCTTTCGACCATGCGACGACCATAAAGAGATAAAGGAAAAGCCACCACACCGCCAGCAACAGCATATCCAAATGGCCGAAACGCAGGATTTCACGCATTTTCCGGGCATGAGGCATCATGGCGAGGGCGGCAATGAAGGGAACCACATGCAGGAAGAAAACCACATCGACGAAAGTAATGGAATGGGTGACTTTGTGGAGGACAAGTACCTTATAGGTCCACATCAACTGGCCGGCGAGCCAGAGCGTGCAGCCGAAAGCCAGAAGCATCCAAAAATTGTTTTGGCGGCGATAGGGAGAGGACGCGTTCCAGAGCAGGCAGGCATTGGCAAAGAGCGGCACGAGGCAGAGCGCGAGATTGGCGATAGCCGCGCGGGAAGGACTAGGGGTCACGGCAAGTGACAACACGGCAAATCCGCCCACAAAAACAACCCAAGCGGCAATAATCACCCATGTGGACTTGGAAAATCTCATTCGTTCGCTGAGAGAGCTACCCAAGTTTAGACTAGCACGGTGTTTTGCCGATGCGGGCTGAAGTAGGCGAATCAATCAATAGGAATCCGCCGCTGAAGCCACTTGGATCCGCGCGAGAGCTATCGGGCGAAAGAGAGGACGCCGCGACCGAGGAATCTGGCTTCGCGTCCTAGTTCCTCCTCGATGCGGAGGAGCTGGTTGTATTTGGCGATGCGGTCGGTCCGGGAAGCGGAGCCGGTCTTGATTTGGCCGGTTCCCATGGCGACCGTAAAATCGGCAATGAAGGTATCTTCCGTTTCGCCAGAACGATGGGAGACGATTGCAGCATAGCCGGCCTTGCGCGCCATTTCGATCGCTTCGATAGTTTCCGTCACGGTGCCGATTTGGTTGAGCTTGATCAGAATGGCATTGGCGATTTTTTTCTGAATGCCGCGGGAAAAAATCTTTGGATTGGTAACAAAGATGTCGTCGGCGACGAGCTGAATTTTCCTGCCTAGAGTCTTCGTGAGGAGCTGCCAGCCTTCCCAATCTTGTTCGGCCATGCTGTCTTCCAGGGAAACGATAGGATACTGGCGCACCCAGTTGGACCAGAATTCGACCATTTGCTCGGAGATGCGCTGAGATTTGTCGGATTTTTTGAAGACGTATTTTTTTGCAGTGGAATCGTAAAATTCGCTGGCGGCCGGATCGACCGCGATGGCGATCTGTTCGCCGGGCCTGTAGCCGGCGGCGGTGATGGCTTCGAGAATGCGCTCGATGGCCTCTTCATTTGATCTCAGGCTGGGCGCAAAGCCGCCTTCGTCGCCCACCGCGGTGGAGTAGCCGTTCTTTTTCAGCACCGCCTTCAAATGGTGAAAAACTTCGACACCCCAGCGCAGAGCTTCATGGAAACTTGTCGCGCCAGTGGGCATAATGATGAACTCCTGCACGTCCACGGAATTATCGGCGTGCGCGCCTCCATTCAGGATATTCATCATCGGAACAGGAAGCGTATTGGCCGATTTCACGCTGGAAAAACGGCCGAGATACTTGTAGAGCGGCAGGCCGCAATCGGTGGCGGCAGCGCGGGCTGCGGCCATGGAGACCGCTAGGATTGCGTTGGCGCCGAACTTGGATTTGTTTTCAGTACCGTCGGCTTCGAGCATGCGCCGATCGAGCGCGTGCTGGTCAGAAGGATTCGCACCGACGACCGCTTTGGCAATGGGGCCGTTGATGTTTTCGACGGCTTTGCGCACGCCTTTGCCCAGATAGCGCGATTTGTCCCCATCGCGAAGTTCCAGAGCTTCGTACTCACCGGTAGAAGCACCCGAAGGAACGGCGGCGCGGCCACGCAGGCCGTTGGCCAGGATGACGTCAGCTTCCACGGTGGGATTGCCGCGCGAGTCGAGGATTTCGCGTCCTGTGATGTGAGCGATTTTCGCTACGACTCGTTTGCCTTTCGCGTCGATGATTTCATGGCCACTCAAGCCAGCGGCGACAGCGTCGATGACGGCTTTCTTGCTGCGAGCCATTGTAGTTCTCCTTAGCGCGACGAGAGGCGATTGTACGATAAAGACAGCAAAGAGTGGCCACTAACTAAGGGCCGAGAAATCACACCTTGGATGCGAGGACAAGAGTCGGGCTGAGGTCGACAGGAATCGTAGCGCCAGCGGCCGCTTGAGCGAAACCCGATTCGAGACCGCTCCAGTAAGATTCCGCGTCTGAGAGCGTGCGCGCGTAGGCGCTGCCGTAGGACGTGGAGCGCCAGAAGCCGGTAAAGTCGCGCGGAGACATGGGGACAACGTAGGAGAATTTCGTGCTTTCGACGATTTGAAAGCCGGCAGCGGCGCGAACTTTTTCCTCCCAGTCTTTGTCTTTTTTTAAGCGCTGGTCGCGGTACGGTTTCCACGGACCGCGCATCTCCGCGAGGGCGACCGCGTCAACAGCGGGCAAGGTCTTCGGGAGCGGGCGGTCATAGACGGCGAAAATTCCACCGGAGCGGAGCCAGGAATGAACGTTGGCGAAAACGCGCGGAATATCCATCCAATGCAGGGCGTTGCCGATGGTGACGAGATCGACGGTTGAGGCCGGCTGGCAGAACTCCTCAGCAGTGGTATTGCGCACGATAGCGCCGGCAGCCTCTTCCTGGAGTTTCGCGGCCATGCCCGGGTCTGGCTCGACCGCGATGACTTCGCGGAAGTGCGGAAGCAGGGCACGCGTGGACTTGCCGGTGCCGGCGCCAAGGTCCATAGCCCGTTCGCGGCGGTCGGCGGCAAGGGCGGCAAGGATGTGTTCGAAAAGCTCCGGTGGATAATCCGGTCGGTAGCGCTCGAATTCCTGGGCGGCATGACCGAAACGGGATTGGAATCCGGAAGACATCACGAGGAATTATTCGGGCTCTTCAAGCATGGATTCCTCGCGGACCACTACGACAACACCATTTTCGCTGACATGATAGTGCTTGCGGTCTTCGTCGAGGTTGTAACCGATCTCCGTGTGCTCGGGCAGCTTCACGTGTCGATCGATGATAGCGCGGCGGATGCGCGAATGCCGGCCGATATTGACGTGATTGTAGATGATGGAATCATCCACGCTGCAAAAACTGTTCACGCGCACGTCGTAACCCACCACGGAGTGGCTGACGCGGCTACCAGAGATGATCGAGCCAGCGGCAACAATGGAATCGACCGCTGTTCCAGTTCGCGCGGGGTCGGCGAAAACGAATTTCGCGGGCGGATATTGCTGCTCCCAGGTTTTCAGCGGCCAGCTTTTGTCGTATAGATTGAATACGGGAGAAACGGAAACCAAATCCATGTTGGCGTCGTAATAAGCGTCAATCGTCCCCACATCGCGCCAGTAGAGGTTCTCCTTTTTATTTTCGTCGTAAAAGTTATAGGCGAAAACTCGAAATTTTCCGATGACTTTGGGCAGGATGTCGTGGCCAAAATCATGCGAAGAGTTGGGATCCTCGGAATCGGAGATTAACGTAGGCAGGAGGAACTGCGTGTTAAAGACGTAAATGCCCATGGAAGCATCCACTTTGCCTGGGTGGCGCGGCGAAAGCTTGGGTTCAGTGGGCTTTTCGTAGAAAGCGAGGATGCGGCCTTCCGTATCGGTTTCAATGACTCCGAATTTGCCTGCGGCATCCTCTGGCGTCATTTCGACGGTGGCGACCGTGACATCCGCGCCAGTAGCTACGTGCTGCTCAAGCATCTTCTGGTAATTCATTTTGTAGATGTGGTCACCGGAAAGAATGATGACGTGATTGGACTGCTCGCTGCCGATGGAATAAATGTTCTGGTAGACAGCGTCGGCGGTCCCCAAATACCAGTGGGCGGAAACGCGCATTTGCGGAGGAAGAATTTCAATGAAGTCGCCCACGCCCATCAACGAGGACCAGCCCTGGCGAATATGGCGGTTGAGGCTAAGGGCCTTATACTGCGTCAGGACAAAAACGCGCCGCAGGTCGCTATTGAGGCAATTCGAAAGAGTGACGTCAATGATGCGATAGATTGCGCCAAATGGGACGGCGGGCTTGGCGCGGTCGCGCGTGAGAGGCCAGAGGCGCTCGCCCTGTCCGCCAGCCATAAGCACGCCGATGGCATTTTTCATCAGTGACATAAGGTTCTTCGCAGCACATCCGCTATTCTAGCAATATTCAGATGCGGCAGGGGGGGTCGCAGAGAACGGGCTCTTACATTTTCAAAGTTTATAAAACGCGCTACTTGCCGCGAGAATAAGCGCAGATTTCGAGAATACCGACGCGATGTGCTGCTCAAATTTATAGTGCTTGACTTGCAGGGTGGGGTTCGTTAGAAACTCTCAGAAGATGTGTCCTGTGGCGGGACTCTAGGTGGTGCCCCACTCAGCAACATATCGAAAACACTGTTCCGAACGGGGGTGAATTTGCGTGGCTGAAGTCGTAATTCAAGAGGGTGAGTCTTTGGAAAATGCCCTCCGGCGATTCAAAAGGAAGGTCCAGGGCGAGGATATCATCAAGGAAATAAAGAGGCACAGTTACTACATGAAGCCTGGAGAGAAGCGCCGGGCCAAAGAAGCTCTATCACGCAAACGGCTCCGCAAGAAGCAGCGCAGAGAGCAGGATTGATTTAGGCGGAATTCTTGGGTGCTTCGTTCCAGCTTACTTCCTAATTTCTCGTCGGGAAAAAGCAGGGAGTTCCCATTATTCTCGGCATCATCCGATTCAGGGCGGCGCGTTAAGGCGCCGCTCAGGTTTGGCCGGAGCGATCCATGGAATTCCACGATAAAGTATTGAAGTGCGCCGAATGCGGTTCCGAGTTTGTCTTTACCGCCGGCGAACAAATGTTCTTTGCCGACAAGGGCTTCAAGAACGAGCCCAAACGGTGCAAACCCTGTAAAACGACTCGCTCGCAGGGCGTGGCCGTTGTTGGCGCTGCATCCAGTGCGCAGCGGGTTGAGACAAAGACCGTTTGCTCGCAGTGCGGTAAAGAAACGACTGTGCCGTTCAAGCCGACGCAAGGCCGTCCGGTTTATTGCCGGGAGTGCTTCCAGCAGCGGCGAACGATTGGCAGCGCGCCGGCGACATCAGAAGCGGCAGGATAAGAGCAGGGCGGACGCGGAGCGGCGCGTCCGAGGGCTGTAGTCTCGCTAGGGATATTTGTTCGCCTCCGTTTGCGGTGCAATGATGCCGCACGGAGGCGATTTTTTTTGCGACCTAAATTGGCCGCAGGGAGGACGCCGTTGGCAGGGTCGAGTTAGGCCGCGGCGAACTTTTGTGGCGCAGGGACGATCTCGCGAAATGCCGCCAGGAATTTCTGCATTTCCTCCGGCTTGCCCACCGAAACGCGGAGCCAGTTACCCATCGACGGGAATTTCCGTCCGACGATAATTTTCCGATCGTGGAAGGCTTTGATGACCGGCGTTACATCGCCTCCAGCGTCCACCATGAAAAAATTCGCTTGCGAAGGAATCACGCGGTAGCCGGATTTCGTTAGCTCGGCGGTAACCCATTTGCGCGTGTCATTCAGGCGTTTCTTATTTGTGGGCACAATTTCGGGATCTGCAATGCTGGCAACCGCCGCGGAAAGCACGGCGGTGTTGCCATTGTCGAAAAGCAATTCGCGATGCATCGCTTGAATGGTTTGTTTTTGCGCGATTGCGTAACCCAGCCGCATGCCCGCCATGCCATACACTTTCGAGAATGTACGCGTGACGATGAGATTCGGGTGCTGCGGAATCATGTCCACAACGCTTGCATAGCGCGGGTCTTCGACAAAATGAAAATAGGCTTCATCAACGAGCACGTAAACCGAAGGCGGAATTTGCGCGAGAAAATCGGCGAACTCAGCGCGCGTGTTGATCGTAGCGGTGGGATTGTTGGGGTTGCAGACATAAACGAGCCCGGTGTTGCTGGCCGATGCGCGGGCCATTGCCGGGAGGTCATGCCGAAAATCCGAAGTAAGCGGGATTTTCACGGCGTTGGCGCGACAGACTTTTGCGTAATAGGTGACCGCTTCAAACGTAGGCTCGGCCACCACCAGCTGTTTGCTCGAGCCGACAAAGGTAGCATCGCAGACGCGCAAAATCTCCGTCGAGCCGCAGCCGAGAATGACATTCTCGCGATCCACACCATGCAACTGCGCGATCGAACTGATGGCGCGGCCGTAGAGGTCGTCGGGATAGCGACAGGCGACCGCTTCCGAACCGGTGATTGCAGCTATGGCGTGCGGTGAAGGACCGTAGGGGTTTTCGTTGGAATTGATGAGAATGGCATCCGCGCGGGAGAAACCTTTCAAACGTCCGCCGGTAACTCCTTGAAACAATTTTGGAGAGATGTACGCTCCGGCGAGAACGGCTCCTAGGGATTGGCCGAATTTTCTGCGTGAAAAACTGCTCCCGCGATTCCCGTCCAACATGATCGCCTCCGACTCGGCGTGTAGCTACTCGTCTTGGAATTCCTGGTCGGATTATCCGTCCGAAGCAAGCGATGTGCAAGCGACGCGGGGACTAAAAGGCTGTACCGTAGCATTCGTTGACCGGTCGTGAGCGGCGTCCTAAAATGGTGTAGGTGAAACGTTCCGGAAAAAAGAAAACAGCCAGGCGAGTGTCTCCGTCTAGAAACTCGAAAAATACAGCTTTGAAGACGGACAAGGCGCTGCGCGAGCAGCTCGTCAAGTTGCTGGACGGCGGCGAGGCGCATGCCGGCTGGCGCACGGCTCTTGCGGACATACCAGAAAATTTGCAAGGCGTGAAACCGAAAGGCGCGCCGCATACGGCCTGGCAACTGCTCGAGCACATGCGCATCGCCCAATGGGATATTTTGGAGTTTTCGCGGAATCCAAAGCACATTTCGCCGCAATTCCCCGAGGGGTATTGGCCGGCGACAGAAGCTCCGCCGGATTCGCGAGCGTGGAAGAAAAGCGTGGATGCTTTCGGGAGAGATTTGGCGGAAATGAGAAGGCTTGTGGGTGATTCAAAGACGAATCTCTTCGAACGCATTGCTCATGGAGACGGTCAGACCATTTTGCGCGAAGCTTTGCTGGTCGCAGACCATAATGCTTATCACCTTGGCCAGATCGTTTTAATCCGGAAAATGCTCGCAGCATGGCCGGAATGATCGGGAATTACTTTTCAAGGACCCTGAATTGAAAAACAAAGCAGCAGTAATTGAAGAAAACGCTTCGGCGGAAAAGCGGAACGGAAAGCGAGAAGCGATTTTCGACGCTTTTCGCCGATGGGGATATTACGAAGCCGACCTCGACCCGCTCGGCGATTTTAAGCCCGAGCCTGTGCCGGAGCTGGAACAGCTCTCGGGTGACGCGGCGGATGAGGCGCGCCGGATCTATTGCGGCACGATTGGCGCAGACTTCATGCACATTCTCGACGGCGAACGCCGCCGGTGGATTCAGGAGCGAATGGAGTCTCCGGCCCCTGGACCGGATCGCACGCGAATTCTCGAACGGCTGGTGCGCGCTGAACTTTTTGAGCAGGTCGTGCAAAGCCGTTATCTGGGTAACAAGAGATTTTCGCTCGAGGGACTGACTTCACTGATTCCCCTGCTGGATGAAACTATCGAAAGGGCAGCAGAGCGCGGCGCGGAAGAGATTGTTCTGGGCATGAGCCACCGCGGACGACTGAATGTGATGATTCACATCGTGGGCCGCCCGGCGGAGGACATTTTCGCGCGCTTTGAGGAAGTGGATGCTCGGAGCGAGCTCGGCGGCGGCGACGTGAAGTACCATATCGGAGCAACGGGCGAATACACCACGCTAAGTGGCCGGCCTATCGGAATTCATCTGGTATCCAATCCAAGCCATTTAGAAGCCGTGGATCCCGTAGCTTTGGGCCGCGCGCGCGCGAAGCAGACGCGTCGCGGTGAAAACGGAATCGTGCAGGTGCTGCCGGTCGTGATGCACGGTGACGCTGCGTTTGCCGGCCAGGGAATTTGGGCGGAGACGCTGAATTTTCTCATGATCGACGGATTCTCTGTTGGCGGAGGCGTGCACATTATTGTGAACAACCTCATCGGCTTCACGGCTACACCGGCGGAATGCCAGTCGTCGCGGTTTGCGTCGGATGTCGTCAAGCGGCTGCCAGTACCGATTTTTCATGTGAACGCCGAGGATCCCGATGCAGTGGTTCGCGTCGCAAGAATAGCCGTGGAATATCGCTATACGTTTCAGAGTCCGGTGGTTATCGATTTAATCGGCTACCGGCGATACGGCCACAGCGAAGTGGACGACCCCACCATCACGCAGCCGCTGCGTTATCGCAAGATTCAGGCGCATCCGCCGCTGTGGAAGCTGTATGCAGAGAGAACCGGAAGCGATCCGACCAGGACGGTAGAAGAGGTGCGCGCGGAATTCGAAGCGGCGCAGAAGAATGCGGTCAGCCTTGAGAAAATTCCAAAGATGTGGCAACTGCCTGCTTATTGGAACAATTACGAAGGCGGGATCTACAAGCCCGAATTTGAAGTGGAAACGGGCGTGGGCCAGGACGCGCTTCGCGAGCTGACGGAAAAGCTAACCACCTATCCAGCCGATTTCGCGATTCATCCAAAAGTAAAAAAACTGCTCGAGCAGCGCGCAGCGATGGGCGCGGGGAAAACTTTGGTGGATTATGGAATGGCAGAGGCGCTTGCCTTCGGTTCATTGCTGACGGAAGGCGTGCCGGTGCGTTTGAGCGGGCAGGACAGCAAACGCGGAACCTTCAATCAACGCCATGCCGTGCTAATTGATACGGAGACCGAAAAGGAATTCGTGCCGCTGGCAAATGTTTCCGGCGACCAGGCGCGATTTGAGGTGTACAGCTCATCGCTTTCGGAAGCGTCCGTCATGGGCTTCGAATACGGCTTCAGCCGTGACTTTCCCGAGGCGCTGGTCCTATGGGAAGCACAATTCGGCGATTTCGCGAATGGCGCGCAGGTGATCATCGATCAGTTCATCGCGGCTGGCGAGGACAAATGGAAGCTGCTCTCGGGATTGGTACTCCTGCTGCCTCACGGCTATGAAGGGCAAGGTCCGGAGCATTCGAGCGCGCGCATCGAACGATATTTGCAACTGGCGGCGCACGATAATATTCAAGTCTGCCAGCCATCCAATGCTGCACAGTACTTTCATTTGTTGCGAAGACAAGCGCTGCGCCGGTGGCGCAAGCCTCTCGTCGTGTTCACGCCGAAGAGCATGCTGAGGAATCCGGCGGCGGCATCACCTATTGCTGACTTTTCCGCGCCCAAATTCCAAACTGTCTTGCCTGACTCGGAGGTGACGGGGGCGGAGCGGGTTCTGCTTTGCACCGGGAAAATTGGTCACGAGCTGGCAGCGGAGAGGAAGCGACGGCAGGATAGCTCGACTGCAATCCTCTTCCTCGAGCAGATTTACCCGTTTCCAGAAAAAGAGCTCGAGGCGGTACTTGGACGATATTCCACGGCTCGAGATTTTGTCTGGGTGCAGGAAGAGCCGGCCAACATGGGTGCATTTAATTTCGTTATGCCACGACTGGAACGCGTGCTGCGAGGGCATGCGGTGCGTTCAGTGAAACGCTCGGCCAGCGCGAGCCCGGCAACCGGCTCGGCAAAAGCACATGAGATGGAGCAAAAGACATTGCTGGCATTGGCTTTCGGCACCGGAAAAAACTAGAGAGCTCCGCAACAGATCTGCAACAGCATTTCCTCGAATTCTCGCGCTTGTCTGCGGTTCTCAAGCACTTACCACGACGAACTGGAATGGTCGTACCCTCCGAAGTACCAGCGCACGCCGACGGTATTATAGATGCCGAGCGGCTCTTTGTTCGGGCCCGAATCATATGGGCCGAGGTTTACATTGAATGGCGGAAACGAAGTAACGCCGTGGTTGGTGATGCGAAGTTCGAAGTGTTTGGGTAGAGCTACCGCCAGGCCCAGCGTTTTTTCGTAGGCGAGCGGGGCCATGGACCAGGTGTATTTGACTTGCGGAATGTTATCGCCAAAGAAGAAACGCGGCTCGTAGAAGAAGTACGCGTGGCGAAGAAACGTGCGCGCGAACGGCTGAAATTCGAGATACCCACCCATAATGTAGCGCGCGAACGCAGAACAGTTGGGCTGGGGTTGATTGCACCGACCAAGATCGGGCTCGTTATGGGGCGGCGCAATTTCGAAATCGGTATAACCGCGAAGAAAGCCCTTGCCAAAAAGTAGCGGCCCTGGGTCGCTGTGTTGCGGTGAGGAAAGCGCCTGTGCCAACGGAAGCTCGGCTGTTTGCACCGACGGTTGCAGCTCTGACGGCTCTTGCGCGTGGACATATCCGCTCAGCATTGCGAGGATGAGGACAACGATTGCAAAACGCAATGCGCACACCAATCTGTCAGATCCAATGGATGGCATAATTTGCTCCTTCGAAGGATTGAAAAAAGTTGACGCCCGGGCGAAGCTACTCGAGACCGACCGTTCCACGAACCGATGCGATGAGCTTGGCGGAATCGTAACCGACGCCATCTTTGAAGACGAGTTCCGTTTTCTCGATGTCGCTGATATTTGCAGCCGGATTCCCATCAATCACGACGATGTCTGCTTGTTTGCCGGCTGCCAGAGTGCCGATGTGGTCGTCTTCGTCCAAAAAGCGCGCGCCATTTTCGGTATAGATGTGAATGGCCTCCGCGGGAGTGAATCCGGCTTGCACAAGCAGCTCCATCTCGCGCTGATCGCCGAAACCGGCTAAATCCCCGCCGTAGCCGGTGGGGTCCTCACCCGCCAAGAGCAGGCCACCTGCTCTTACGAAGTCGTATTCGAATTGCATTTCCTTCTTGAGCAGGCCCGGCCAAAGAGAATTAGCATTCTCGCCGATCAGCGAACGCGTGCTGAGATAAGCGATCGCCACTTCAGGCAGCATGGCCTCCAGGACGCGTTGCTCGAGCGGAGGCTGATTTGGTGCGTCGGTCTCGAAAATCACGATCGTTGACGTCACGGCGACGTGATGCGCAACAAGGTCACGGATGGTGTCCTGCACAGGCGCGCTTTCAATGTCGATTTTTGAGAGCGTTTGCTCGGTGAGCTGTTGCGAGGGGCAAACGTCCGGTTCCTTGCCAGGGTCGAATTCCGTATCAACCATGAGACCGTGCTCTAGGTCGTCGATACCCAAAGAAGCGGCTTCCTTGAAGCCAATGGAGCACAAGTGGCCTGTAATCGTGAGGTGGCGTTTGTGGGCCGCGTCGACAGCAGCAGCGAGCTCGGCACGCGTGATGTTCATGTATGCTTTGAAGGAAGTGGTGCCCTCATCGGCCCAATAATTGACTGTTTCACGCGCATCGTCGGGTCCAGTGAGTTCATGCATGACCGGCGTGAATGACCCGGGACCTTCGAGGTAAGGCGCAGTGATATGCATCTTGGGACCAGCGAGCTTGCCCGCGTCGATGAGCTTCTTCAGCTCCAAATCGGTGTACGGCTGAATGCTGCCGGTTGTGCGCATGGATGTGATTCCGCAAGCAAGATAGAGGCGCGGAAAACTAAACCCCATCTCGTTATACAGGGCCACGGCTCTGCGGCCTCCGGCAGGGTAGAACAGGTGCTCATGCATGCCGACGAGACCCGGTATTACCGTTTTGCCTGAGAGGTCAAGCACTTGCGCATCAGCAGGAGCTGCTGTAGTGGACGCATCGCCGATCGTTTCGATTTCGTCGCCGGAAATGACGATGGTTTGGTCCTCACGGGCAGGGGATCCGGTTCCATCAATGACCCGTACGTGCGTAAGCGCAATCACGGGCGCGCTGACTTTCACAAATTCGCGAACGCCAGGTGCAAGGGATGTGACGGATTGCGCGTGAAGCGGGACGACGAAGCAAAGAAAACATCCAGCAAGCAAAGCGAAATGCGGTCTCTTTCTCATTCCCCATCTCCAGATTGAATTCGGCGTCATTTTGCTCCAACCCGCGTATCGAGGCAACGACAATGCGCTGACTACCGCTGAAGGTTTTGCCGCCGAAGCTGCCGGAGCATCTCGCCAAGGTCAGGGGCGCCCTTGATAATCACGATTGCGGTGATGAAAGCAAAAGCGCCGCCTGCAACAATCAGACAAACCGTCCAGAAGAGTTCCCAAATTTTCATCGCTGCCTCCCAGTCAAGTTCATGGCGCTCCCTCGCTCAGACCTTTACCGGTCAGCCGTACATCCTCGAAAGGAGAAGCAGCACGCTTCGCAAGCGCGCCCAGAAGAAAACCGCACGCGGCCAGTCCAAATGCCATAAATCCGGTCACATTTTCATTCCAATGCAGGAAAAAGAACGGAACGATCGCGCCCGCCGCACCAAGAATCATCGCCAAATAGCCAGCGAGGGTGTTTGCGCGTTTCCAATAGAGACCGCCGACGACGGATACAAACGCACCGGCCAGAAAAATAGTTCCGGTGATATTCAAATAGAGATAAACCGCTCCGGGAGGCGTGTAATAAAGTCCCCAGAACATCAGGAAAAGGCTTACAAAAAGATTGGCGACGCGATTGACAAAAAGCTGCGCGCGCGAGCCGAGCGGTGTTTTGCCGAGCATGCCGCGAAGAGGAAGCACGACATCCTGCGAGATGACGGCACTCCAACCGAGAAGATACGAGCTATTGACCGACATCGTAGCGGCAAGCATTCCGGCGACGACGACACCGCGCACGCCCGGCCCCAAAATTGTGGTCAGCATTGCGGGCATTGCATCGATTGGCGCCATGGCATGGCCGTGAATTATAGGCAGCGGAATGCCTTTGTCGAGCATACCCGTGCCGAAAAGCGTCAGCGCAGCAATGCCCCAAAGCATCGGCAGCATACCGCGGCCGAGAAAAATAAACCCGGTCCAGGTCATCACGCGCTTCGATGTACGCGGGTCGCGCGTGGAAAAAATACGCATGGCCGTGGTCTGCCAGCAGGTAACAATCGAAAGCCACAGCAGCACTTGCCAGATCAGAAACGTCCAGCCGAATTTTGGACTGATTATTGGATTAAAACCGGCCGCACCCATTGTGCTGGTCACTTTGTGAATGATGTTGCCCCATCCTGCAAAATGCACCGCGTAGATTGTGACGATGATCGTTGCGATCGAGAGAAGCGAATACTGCAAGAAGTCCGTGATGACCACTGATACCATTCCGCCGACGACCGTATAGAGCAGCTCAAGAAGCAAAATGGCAGTCATTACGGCGATCAAATAGCGCTGCGGAATCCCGCTGACGATGGTGAGAAATTCGCCTTCGATTTTCAGGAACACACCCATGTTGAGAATTCCGCCCAGCGCCACGAGAATCCCTGTGAGCAGGCGCAGCCCTCGGCTGTAACGAACTTCGAAATACTCCGGAACGGTCATCAGACGAAGCTGGCGGAAGCGGCTGATGATGAACCCGGTGCGCCCTACGAAAATCATTACCACACCGGAAATTAGCGCTGCCGCAAATGACGCAAACCCAAAGCGATAGCCCAGTTCCCCGTTGTACATGTAAGTGATCGTGCCGATTTCGGTGGCGGCGAGTGTTGCAATGCCGACATAAAGGCCGAGTTCGCGCCCGGCGACCAGGTAGTGGGAAACATCTCCAAGATAGCGTTTGCCCAAAAGGCCAATGATGACGGAGCCAGCGAGATAGCCGACCACAATCAGCCAGTCGGCGGGCGTGAAGCTCATCGCGGAGTAGCTTCCAGAGTGAGCACTTCAAACGGTTGTAGTGTGAAGGTGTGAGCTCGGCCCGCACGCAGCGCGATTTCGGGTTGTGAAGCTCCGCTCCACGGACTGCGTGCGGTGAACTCTTGCGCAGCGCCCGACGGCAACTCGAATGCAGATTGCGGATCCAAATCGAATTTTCGCGGGGCTTTGTCCGGATTGCGCAGTGTGATAATTCCGCGCCGCGGCGACCACGATGCCCAGCCGTAAACCTCCAGGCGCGACGGATCGCCGCCAATCCAGTGCGTGTCCGACAAGACATCCGCGTTTCGACGCGACCATCGCGCCGTCTCCGCCAAAATATCCCAGTCGGAGGGCGAGAGCAGCGAATGAGTCACGTACATCTCCTGAAGCTGCGTTCCCGTGCCAAAGTAAGATCGAATCTCATCTGGAAAATCGTGCTGCGGATCGTCTTTCAGGTGCTCGGCATAGCGCGCGTAAATCATCCCGTGGAGCATGAGGGAATTCAGCGGATAAAGCGGACCACGTCGAACAACGTGTTCGTGTGTGGCGGAATCGCGATAAGTGATCCATTGCTGGCGATACGAGCCAACGCCGGCGAATGAATCGTCATCGCCACCACGCCATATTGAATCCGCATAAAGCAGCCAGAACGGCGAAGGATATGTTCCTGTGGTCAGATTGACGTAAAGATCTGGTTCGACCCGGCGCAATTGGCCAATCAGGCTGATCATGGCCGCAAAATCGCTGTCGAATTTGCTGCCGGGGAAAACAGTGGATGCGTTTCCGGTGCCGTCGAACTTGAACTGATTCACGCCATATTCGCGGATCATCTTGAGGCAAACTTCGCGAAAACGAGCGAAATAGCGCGGCCCGGAAAGAACGAATCCGCCAGAGTTCTCTTCGTATCCTTGCTCCTTGCCATACTTGAGGCGCTCTTCACGAGGGCCGTCATAGCCACCCCAGGGAGAAAGCCAGATTCCCGGAGCAGCACAATATTTTTTCGCGGCCGCCTTCACCGGTGCAAAACCATCCGGAAATCCAGAATTGAATTCCCATAAGGATTTGTGATTGTCCCAACCGTCATCAAACAGAAAAGAATCGAGCGTCACGCCGCGTTTGACGTGGAGTTCTTCGCCAAATGCGCGAATTACATCGAGCGCTCCCGCCTGATCGTAGGGAGTGAAATAACCTAGGTCGTACCACGAATTGTAGTGAAGGAATGTGCGATAGGGATGCGCACGTTCGCGCTCGATATAGCGCAAGAAATCGCGACGAAGTTGCCCGAGCGCGGCAGTTCCAATTGCCGAAGAATACGTCGCCGATCGACCATGCTCGAGCGGCAATTCTCGCGAAAGCGAGCACCGCAGCCGCCCGCCCTCAACTGCACTCTGCGAGAGGGGATGCTCAAATCCCAAAAACCAGTTTCCCACGATAACCGGTGAGCCTTTAACGCTGCCGGTGACCGCCGCACTCTGTACGGCGAGGTTCAGCAGAATGACATTCGTGATCGGCAGGCTTTCCTTTGTCGCTGTGAATTGTATTTCCTGCCGAATGTAATGCGAGCTGTCGCGGAGAATCGCGCGCCAAGTTGCGCGAAGCCCGCGTTGCGCATCCTCAAACGTTGCGCGAATGGCGCGGCCCGGAATGCGCTCAGAGAATCGCGCCGATGTTGGATTGCCGGAGAGGTTTTCGATTTGTGGATCTTCGAGCAGATTCATGGCGGAGAAATCGATCTGAACTCCGTCGGCCAAACTTAGGGAAAATACTGGCATCTGGGCGTGAATGACGTCGCCGGTTCTCTTGTTTTCGACCCGCACGAATTGCAAACCTCTAGCCGAGATTTCCCACTGCGCTGCGACAAGGCTGTTGGACAGAGAGGCGTTTCTGCCGCGCATTTCAGCCTGAGGCGAATCCGAAGATTGCTCTGGAATTCGCAACAAATCTGCACCATCCAGGCTGCGGAGCAGCGACGACGCGGGAAGACTGCCGAGGAGCACAGCGCCATTGCGAACAAACTCGCGACGTGTCAACGAACTTGCGGAATTGTCGCTCTGTGATTGCGGCCTTGTAATAGAACGGCGCACAACTTTCCTTTCCGCTCAATGAAACTCGACGAGCCCTGGTCCGGCGCGAGCGGCAAAGAAGCGGCTGGCCTCGGCCCGCGCCGGAAAGCGCTGATGATACTGCGCCATCCACTCTTCGCGAAACTCTTCCGCGCAGCGCATCTCAGTCAACGCCCATACGCTGCCTCCAAAACCAGCGCCGAATGCGGAGGCTGCCGCTGCGCCAAGCTGACGCGCCGAGCGTGCAAGCTCGATTGTTTCCGGCACCTGATTTCCGAGGCGCGTCTCCGCAAGAAACTGAGAGCGAGCTGCAAGCACTCCGATGCGCTCGAAGTCACCGCTGGCCAGCGCCTCAGCCGCCGCAGGCACAATTTCGTTGCTTTCCTCGTGCAGTTGCTGGAGACGGGCGAGGAGAATCTCCGGCGCGTACTGGGGATCATTTGAGGCGCGCAGAATCTGTTGAAGCTCTTCTCGAGTTTCCGGATTTGCGAGCAGCGAAGCGAGCGATAATTGTTCGCCGACTTGCTCATTCTGCTTTGCATCGTGTTCGGCATTTTGCCACATGCGCAAAATCGTTTGCGCGGTTCCCGAGGCGCTATTGTAAGATTCGCGCGCATCTCCTGTTTTGTCGGCCTTCACGCCGCTGACTGCAACAACCAGCGACCACTCTTCGGGGAAATGAACTTTCCTCTCAAAACGAGTCGGGCAGAAGGAATACTGGCGCAAGAACCCCGCCCGCGAGCAAAGAATTCCAACGTGATCTTCGCTGCCTCCCTGTGTTCCCACACCAGCGTCACCGGGAAAAGGGCCAAAGCTGCCGCCACTCTCTATCGCGGCGGCATAGCTAGCGACATCCTCACGTGTTCGAAGGAATTGGCGATAGCGCTCCGACTTTTCGAGTGAATTTACAGCGCAAAACACTAAGAAAAAAGCGATCATCAACGCGCTGGAGCTGCTCATACCGGAAGCACGCGGCAGGTCACTGGCGAAAGCAATGTCGGCGCCGGTTCGCATTTCGGGAAAGTCGCGCGCCAACCGGCGGGCCACGGTCACTGGAAAATTGGACCAACCCCCACGAACTGACTCGATGGTACCGTCCAAGCCAAATTCCACAAGGGAGGCGCGACCGATGTCGGCGATGCGAATTCGAGCATCAGCGCGACGCGAGGCGACCAGACAAATTCCTCGCTCAATCGCGCCGAGAATGCTTCGCCCGCCTGCATAATCGGTGTGCTTGCCAAAAAATTCCAATCGGCCGGGGACAAAGTACGCGATAGCCGCCTCCGGAGAGCTTACGTCTTTGAGCTGATGAAGTTCCCTGCAGAGTCTTTCAAAGAGCGCAGCTTTCACAGCGGATTCTTCAGCGCTCATTCCGGCTTTGCGAAGCTGCGCGCGAAAATCAGTCATAACTCGACGCGCACACCGGCGAGGCGCCGCGCGACTTCAGCAATGTCGCCCCTGTAAGAAAGATCCAGAACACCCGTGCGAAATCGAACGACTTTGAATCGAAGCCCAATGGAACTCAGACCAAATTGCACGGCTTCAGGCAATTCGAACTCATCCCTGGCAGAGCGCGGAACTTCGCGGCAGGCACGAAAGATTTCCGGCGTGAATCTCCAGCAATTCATGCTGACGAAAACGGCGCCCGCGTCACTCGGTATTTCGCCGGGCTTTTCGATTATGCGCTGGAGATAATCGTGCTTATCAATCTCAAGCAGCGCATAGCCCTGAATTCTCTCGCGCGGAATATTGCTCTCGCGAACCAAAGATTCCTGTTCGAATGCCGGCAGACCAGGTTCACCAAGTGAGCGAAGAGCGCGAAACACGTCAACGGGATAGTAATTATCGGAGTTCAGCACGAGAAATGACTCGTCAGCCACGAAAACTTCGGCCGCAAGGAGCGCGTTCGCGGTGCCTATCGGCTGCTCCTGAATAGCGAAGCTTACGTCGATTCGCTTTGGAGCGATTGAGCCGTAGTACTCGCGAATTGCTGTGTGCTCCGGCCCGACAACGAGGCACGCTTGACCGAAACCAGCATCGGCGAGCGCGCTGAGCACGAAATCGAGGAACGGCCGGCCCACCGGAATCATCGCCTTCAAGCCAGCATCGGCCTTTCTCGATTGTTCCACGTCCAAATGAGCAGACGGATCCGTAGAGCGCATCCTCTTGCCGAGGCCGCGCGCGAGAATAACTGCTTTGTTGATGCGCTTTGATTCTGTCGTCATTTCGACGGGCTGTTTTTTAGGGAATCTCCAAATGAATTTCAACAACCTCTTATGCGAAATCCCGGGTTGCTGCCGTCCTTCGCTGCCATTATGCTACAGCGGTTATCTGCCAGTTTCTTTTTTGTGAAGGCACAATTCAGCGGCGGGAAAAGATGATCGTGGCGCAAAAACAGAATGGGCTTTTCAACTTGATTGCGCAGTCACACCTTCTGAAATCTGCCGTTTACTTGGCGATTGCCCTATTTCTTCTAAGCTCTGCTGGCGCCGCATCTGCTGTGCAGCCGCATGTTCATTCGATTCGCATCGAGCATGGCCAATTCATCCTCGATGGCAAACCTTTCCAGATTATCTCCGGCGAGATGCATTATGCGCGAATTCCGCGCGCCTACTGGCGCGATCGCTTGCAGAAAGCTCGAGCGATGGGGCTGAACACAATCTCAACGTATGTTTTTTGGAATCTGCATGAGCCTGAGCCGGGAATTTATGACTTCAGCGGTCAACTTGATGTTGCTGAATTTGTACGCGAAGCGCAGCAGGAGGGACTTTACGTAATTTTGCGTCCCGGACTTTACGTCTGCTCCGAGTGGGATCTGGGCGGGTTGCCGTCCTGGCTCCTAAATGACCCAGGGGTTCGGTTGCGCAGCAATCAGGAGGATTTTCTCGGTCCTGCGGAGAAATGGCTGAAGCGGCTCGGGAGAGAGCTTGCTCCGCTGCAAATCACGCGAGGCGGCCCGATCATTGCAGTGCAGGTCGAAAATGAATATGGCTCATTCGGCGATGATCAAGCCTACATGTCGAATATTCGCGACATGATTATCAAAGCGGGATTTGACGGAGCGATCTTGTACACCGCCGACGGCCCTTCGGAGTTGCCGCGCGGAGCGCTCCCTGGACTGCCGGCCGCGGTTAATTTTGGTCCGGGCGACGCCAAGTCAGCATTCGAGGCCTTGCGCACCTTTCGCCCGCCAGGTCCATTCATGTCGGGTGAATATTGGGACGGATGGTTCGACCATTGGGGCGAGGCGCACAATGTCACAGACGCAAAACAGCAGGCTAGAGAGCTCGATTGGATGCTCTCGCTCGGCTATTCAATCAACCTATACATGTTCGAGGGCGGAACTTCGTTTGGTTTCATGGCCGGCGCGAATTATGGAAAGGCCTATCAGCCGGACACCACCAGTTATGATTATGATGCTCCCTTGGATGAGGCGGGCCGACCTACTCCGAAATATTTCTTGTTCCGGGATGTAATTGCTCGTCACTTAAAAGGAGCGAGCTTGCCGCCAATCCCGCGCGCAATTCCGGTGATTCAGGTTCCTACATTCAAATTAGCCGATTCGGCCTCCTTGTGGAGCAACCTCGGCCAGCCAATTCGAAGCGCCCAACCCGTAACTATGGAAGCTTTGGGACAAGCCTACGGGTACATTCTCTATCGCACTCACATCAGCGGCCCTAACAAAGGAACGCTGGAAATCAAAGACGTGCGTGATTATGGTGCGGTTTTCGTGAACCAGAAGCCCGTCGGAAAAGTCGACCGCCGACTGCATCAAAATCAAATTCCCATCCAGCTCCCTGCGGGGTCGAGCACTCTGGATATTTTGGTGGAGAACCTTGGCCGGATAAATTTCGGCCCGAAAATCTCGGAGGATCGCAAGGGTATCATTGGCTCCGTCACCCTCGACGGGCGCATTTTGAGCGGATGGGAAATCTACTCCCTTCCAATGAAGGACCCCATATCGCTGGCTTTCAGAACAGCCCACACTCAAGCGCCGGCGTTTTATCACGGAACGTTCCACCTCACTCGAACCGGTGACACTTTTCTGGACGTGAGCAAGCTAGGAATGGGGGTGGTTTGGCTGAATGGTCACAATCTCGGCCGATTTTGGAATATTGGGCCGCAGCAGACGTTGTATGTTCCAGGCGTTTGGCTGAGGAAAGGAAGGAATGAAGTCATTGTTTTTGATATCCAGAATGATTCTGACGCGTCAATTGCTGGCCTCAGAGCACCGATCCTGAATCATCTCAGGTCGATTCGATGAAGGGGCATCTGAAGAATGCTTATCCGTGCCAAGTTGGTGAGAACCTCCTGTCGAGCCTTTGTGTAAGAAAATCGTTAAAATTCCATAATTATTTGCTGCGGAGAGCGGTTTTTGCGGCTTTGCGCAGCGAACCTCAATTAGGATTGGGCTCGTGGATTTCGAACCTCCACTTACGGCTGATTTGAGGGATGCGGGTCGTGTTCTGCCGAAACGGCACCTGGGAACTGATCCTCGCGCTTGCTCTCGCAGGCGTTTGCGCGCCGAAGGCGTACGCCCAGACGCAGCCCTTATCGGAATCGCAGGATTCAAATAACTCAGCAAGCTCGCCGGACACAAGCCTCTCAATTTTTCCGCATTCGGAATCCAGCCGGTGGTGGATTTCCGGCCAGAGCAACTTAATCCTGCAATGGCATCCATCATTTCCTTCGGATTACAGCGGGCGAAACAGCCTGTCAGCCGCAGCGCAGAGCGCCACATCGCATGTGCTGACGCTGTACACAGGTTACGAGCTCGCGGACGACAGCGAAGTCTTTTTCGATCTTGAAGATTCGACCGGCTCAGGAATCGGCAATGCGCTGGGACTAGCCGGCTACACCAATCTGGATGTGGTGCGCACGGCCGCTGGCGTACCGCTCTCGCACGCGCCGTATCTGGCTCGACTGCTTTTCCGGCAAATCATCCCGCTCTCTTCCCAATGTGTTCCCGCAGATCGATCATGGCAGAACTTGGCGACGTCGCTTCCCAAGCGCCGCTTGGAATTCTGGATTGGTAAAATGACTGTGCCAGATTTCTTTGATACGAATGGACCAGGCAGCGATTCGCATCTGCAATTTCTGAATTGGACAGTGGACAACAACGGCGCCTACGACTACGCCGCCAACACGCGCGGATACACGGATGGCGCGATGCTCGAATACGACGATGGCCGCTGGAGCGCGCGATTTCTTGAAGCACTGATGCCCAAAGTGGCCAACGGCATCAATCTTGATGCCGATCTTGCCCGCTCGCGAGCCGAGAATTTCGAGATTGACTACAATGGCGGATTTCTACATCACCGCGACGGGGCGATCCGCGCACTGACCTACCTCAACCACGCAGACATGGGAAATTACCAGGAAGCGATCGACGAGTTTCTGGCCGGCGAAACCGCTACGCCGAATATCATCGCAACGCGCAGAGAAGGCCGACACAAATACGGCGTGGGAGCCAATTTCGAGCAGAACTTGACCGACCGCCTTCGCACGTTTGGGCGGTGGGGATGGAACGACGGGCATAATGAGTCATTTGTGTATACTGAAGTGGATCAAACGCTTGAATTTGGCGGAGACTATCGCGGCGATGGATGGCATCGAAAGAACGATCGCGTGGGCGCGGCTTTCTCCATGAATGCCATTTCACCGGAGCACAGAGAATACCTTGCGCTGGGCGGACTTGGCTTTTTGCTCGGGGATGGCGCGCTAAACTACGGGCGGGAAAAGATCGTCGAATCGTATTATACCGCGCACCTATGGAGCGGCCTTTTCACGTCGTTCGACCTTCAGCACATCAACAATCCCGGGTACAACCGGGACCGCGGCCCCGTTCTGGTTCCCGCGCTGCGTCTCCACGTGGATTTCTAGGAACGGTGAGACCCATGGCGTTAAGTTCCCACTGCCTCGCTGTCCCGGCCGGCTAGTGCGCGGGAGGACCGAGATAGTAGCCCGGGCGAGTGCGTACGCGCAAACTAGGTTCCGTGACGCGCACTTCGATGTTGTGGTACCCGTAGCCTTCGCTTGCTGGAGGGTGATATGCGAGCAGGTAGACACCGTGAATGTCATTGCCGATGGCGTTCATGTCACTTTGAATAGAGCGAACTTTCATTGCTCCTTCGTGGAGTCCACCGGTACCCGCACTTGCAATCTCAAGTGAATTCCGTCCTACGACATTGGCGGCGTGCTGCACGAGCCACGCGATGAGTGGGAAGAGCGGGATACTCTGATTTCCCATTTCCTCGTCAACGACCTGCTGCGTTTGCAGCGTTCCCGGAGGAGGATTGACTGGATAGGTTCCCGGCGGCCCGACTTCAATATTCTTTTTTTGTTGCGGTGGTTGGTGGAATTCCGCGGCCGTGGTGCTCAGGCCGATGGAGTAGATCGTTGTATTGCCGAGCTGCGCGCGACGCAGCACCTGGCCAAGCTTGGTTTCGCTGCCTTTATCAAGCTTCTCTCCCACAACGACGATGATCCGGCGGCGTTCTGGCGGTTGCTCTTCGAGGAGGCTCTCGGCGCGGTCGAGAGCGTCGTAAAGACGCGCACCGTCGAGTCCGGGCTTGATATGGTTAATGGCGTCAAGCACGAGGTCGGAATCGGTGGTCATTGGGCGCAGCAAGTCGACTTCATCGTTGTAGCCAATTACCGCCGCTTGTCCATTTCCAGCCATGACCATTTGCGTGAAGATAATTCCCGTTTTGCTAACCTCGGGCAGCAGAGGAGCGACCCGCGAGCTGGTTTCAAGCACGAGAACGATTGATAAAGGATCGCCGCCTTGATCAAAGCGGATAATCTGCTGCGGTTTGCTGTCATCAAAAATCTGGAAATCGTTTTGAGTTAGATTGAGCACCGCCTGCCCCGATTTTGTTGCGACGGCGACAGGCAATGTGACGACGTTTACATGGACATTGAGAATGGGAGGCTTCTGATTCTGCTGCTCTTGCACGCCAGGCTTTATGGGCAAGGGACCCGGTTGACCCTGTCCAAATAGAGGCCCCGCGAACGTTAGCACGGCAAGGAATGCGATCAATCGCTGAACCGTAGAGAGTTTTGCCATATCTTCACTCTATCTGATTCCGCCCCGAACGTCGACGTTGCACCTGGACAGGAGAGGGATACGTAATTTGCATGAAACTCGAGATGAAATACGGCATCAACCTCTGCGGAACCGAATTAAAATGCTTAGGTTGCAAATTGAAGACCCAGGAGAACGAATGACACTGCGCAGCCACAGGCCGTCGCCGAAGCTGATGTATCGTGATCCGGAATTCATCGAAAGCCCAGCCGCGCGGCCGATGCGGATCATGGCGGAGTATTTCGACCCGTTGACGCGACTGCGCCGGGAACATATCGGAGACACGATTGTGATGTTCGGGTCGGCACGCATCCTGCCGAAGAATCGGGCGATCGCCAAGCTCCATCGGCTACAAAAGAGTAAGCGTGCTCACAGTGACCCGTGGCTTCGCTCTGAGATTCGAGCGGCGAGAGCCAGCATTGAAATGTCACGGTATTACGAAGAAGCGCGGGAACTAGCGAAGAGAATCACGGCATGGTCGCTGACGCTCGGAGAATATCCGCGAAGATTTGTCATCTGTTCCGGCGGAGGTCCCGGAATCATGGAAGCCGCCAACCGGGGAGCAACGGAAGCAGGGGGCTCAAGCATCGGCCTGAGCATTCAGCTCCCGCATGAGCAAGAGTCGAACCGCTACATCTCCCCGCAACTGAATCTCTTTTTCCATTATTTCTTTATGCGCAAGCTTTGGTTTGCGCAACTGGCGAAGGCGCTGATCGTTTTCCCTGGAGGATTTGGCACGATGGACGAGTTATGGGAAATGCTCACCCTTCTGCAAACGGGCAAATTACCGCCATATCATTTGATTCTGATCTACGGGCGCAAGTATTGGGACAAGGTGCTCAACTGGCGAGCCATGGTGAACGCAGGTACGATCAGCGAACGGGAATTCAAACTGCTGCAATTTGCCGACACAGTGGATGAGGCTTTTGTACGCATTCGAACAGGATTGGAGAAATATCATTTAGTCCTCGATACAGACTGGGAAGGATGAGTGTCTAAGAACAAGAGCGCCCTCGCTCTTGGAGGATAGATCGGTGCGTCGCATCTTCGGAGTAGCTGAAATCATCTGAATTAAGGTTGGCATCAGAACCCAAAGGAGCGTTATGCACGAGAGAGCCTTCCTGCAAGCAACCATCGATCAATTTCGGGTTCAAAAAAGCCTGGCGGATCGAGCTATGGCGCAGATCAACGATGAACAGTTCTTCTCCCAGCTCGATCCTGAATCGAACAGCATTGCCATGATTGTGAAGCACGTCGCCGGGAATCTACGATCTCGCTGGACGGACTTTTTGGAGACTGACGGAGAAAAGCCAACGCGACGGCGCGATGCGGAATTCTTACAGGAAGAGACCGACAGCCGAACCAGCCTGATCGAGAGCTGGGAAGCGGGCTGGCAATGCGTACTCGATTCGCTCGAAGAGCTTGCCCCCTCAGACTTGATCCGGCAGGTGCGAATCGCATCGGAGCCCCACAACGCGCTGCAGGCCATTCAACGCTCGCTTGCTCATACCGCGCAACATGCGGGCCAAATCGTGCTCCTCGCGAAGCACTTTGCCGGGCAGCGCTGGCAAACCTTAAGCATTCCTCGTGGACAATCAGAAGAGCACAATCGGAAACTTGCGGCGAAATACGCTTCAGGCGAGACAGCCTGAGCGCAGCCGAGACGTCAGCTGCGCCCCTATTTCGGTTAGTTGGTTGAGCCCAGCAACTCCGTGGCGTAGAAGGCCTTGAAACGGCGTGTCTCGTCCTGGTCGTGCAACATCACCACCGGCACAATTCGAAGCGTGCGATGGCATCCGCGGCAAGCGGACATTTCCCCATGCAGATCCTGAACGAAGCCGTCCGTGAAGTGATATTCCCCGCGAGGCCGCCGCGCTGGCTTACTTCCGACCGTCCCACAGTGAGGACAAGTAAATTCCAGACGGTCATCCTGAGGGTCGCGATTGAGCGCTGCACGGCCTGTATAGCGGATTCCTACGGTTTCTGTACTAAGCCGACTCATAATGGCACCTCCTATGATTTCGGGAGCCGAAAACGCACGTTCAACCGATTGGATGCAGGATGATGAGCGAGCGATGCCGCTATTAAACCTTGCAGATTTAGAGGAGTGCGTCTTTTCCGACTCGACTACTTCCGTGACTTGCGGGCATCGCAAGGGGCTTGTCCGGCTGGGCGACGAACCGTGCTTGTCAGAAATTGAACACCAAGCCCAACGAAATACGGAAATTGTTCTGCCCGGTACTGTTGAAACGAGAATGGATATAGTCGACCTGAATCGGCCGGAAGGCCAAGAGCTTGGTAGCGTGGATATCGATGCCTCCGCCAAAGCCCTCGGCAAGTGAAGTACCCGAAGCCCCGCCGCCGCCCACATGGACTCCGCCAACAAGCCCGTGGACGAAAGGGGAGACTGTAGCCGGGAAGCGCAATTGGGGACCGAAGAGGAACGAATGAACGTTCGATCCAGAAACGCCGTTAATGGTGCCGTAATTACCGCTTAAATCGACAGTCACCCCAACGGCGCTTGCAAAATTGTCAGTGAACGCCGCGTCCCACCCGTTTAGACTTGCGGTGCTGGGCGAACTATCCAAATGGAGGTATGAGTAGCCAGCATACAGGTTGTAATGCTGGGCGTGAGCGGCGACCGGAAGTAGTAGCAGAACCCCCAAGAAAAAGACGAATTTTCGCACCGATATGTTCCTCCAAACATTAGATTTTCCCGCACGATAGCAAGAACGAAGATACGTGCCCCCTGGAGTTAGATGATTGCGCAGAGCAAGCGGTTGGAGCGCCGGCAGGTTCGTTGCGCTTTTGTCCGAAGCGGGACTAAGATTCATTTGTTTCGCCGCGGCACTGGAAACCACGGGAAAACGGGCGCAGAAACTGGGAATCGAGGAGAGGCCTCATGTCACGATTCAAGAAACCAGTGGCGATCGTGGCGATCATTATTGCGGTCATTGTTCTCGTCCTGATTATTGCACCGTTTTTCATCAATGCCGATCTATTTCGGCCCGAAATCGAAAGGGCGCTCAGCCAGAAACTAGGACGCAAAGTGCAGCTTGGTCACATCCGCGTATTGCTTTTTTCCGGTAGCTTGTCCGCGGACCAGATCTCTATATCGGACGATCCAGCATACAGCACCGAGCCTTTCCTCACGGCAAAATCACTGTCCATCGGCATCGATGTGATGGCACTGATTTTTTCACGTGACCTTCGAGTGCACTCGCTCAATTTCATTAATCCCCGGGTACAACTGTTGAGGACCGCCTCGGGCGAGTGGAATTTCGCGACTCTCGGAACCACGGCGAAATTTGCACACCGTAACCAGCGCTCGAGCTCTCTTCCTATATCGCTGAAGGTGGACCAAGATAATCCGGAGGGAGCCACGGCCTCCACAGCAGCCCTCAACAGCTTTTCAGTCGACCAAATGAAGATATCCGATGGTACGGTCGCGTTGGGTAGGGTTGGACAACCGCCAAGCCCCGCCTATCAGACCGTGAGCATTTCTGCGCGGGGCATTTCCCAAACAGCGGCTTTCCCCTTTCAATTCGAGGCCAAGACGCCCGGCGGCGGCAAAATCAGCCTGACCGGAACGTTAGGGCCGATGGACAACAATGACGGCAACCATATTCCTTTCCAAGGGCGGGCCAAAGCGCAAAATATCCCCGCGCAGGACATCGAAAATCTCATGGCGGTTTTGGGGTATGCGCTTCCTGCCGGCTCCCATCTTAATGGCGGAGCAGTTCAGGCGGATATGGCGTTGCAGGGACCGCTCGATAAGTTGGCGGCGGATGGTCCGGTGAAACTCAGCGCGGTGACACTTACCGGATTCAGTCTCGCGTCGAAGCTTTCGGCAGCGCTCGGCCAATCCGGTGCGCACACTGGAAATGACACGCTCATCGATGTTGCCGAAGGGACTTTTCAATACGGGCCCCGAGGCGTGCACGCGGAGAATCTGAATGTAGAGATCGCTTCCGTTGGCAGCGTGACAGGATCAGGTACAATCAGCGCCGAGAACATGTTGGACATGCGGCTGGTCGCGAAGCTTACAGGGTCCAGTCTAATCGCCAGGCTGACTCAGATTTCTTTTTTCAATAAGGGCGGGGGGATTCCCTTTCGGGTCGAAGGGGACGTTTCAAATCCTCAAGTCACCGCGGATATCCCCGGCCTGAGCAATACCCCGCTCAATCAGTTGAAAATCCCGATCAAGGGGCAGTTGGGCAGCGTGCTTGGCGGTCTTCTCAAGAAGAAAGAGCCGCAGTAGACTTAGCGCCCAAGTGGGCGGAGCTTTCCTGAGGACAGATCGAAACATGTTTGAGGCCGGATTATTGAAAGAACGAAAAATCTTGATCACCGGCGGCGGCACAGGGCTGGGCCGGTCGATGGCCATTTGTTTCGCAAAATTGGGTGCTGATGTGTTCTTGATCGGCCGGCGAAAGGAGCCGCTTGTAGATACCTGCAAGGAGATTCGCGCCGCAGGATCAAACGCTGGATACGTCTGCTGCGATGTGCGTGATTTTGCCGCAATAGAAAACGCAATCAGGACCGCCGAAAATGAGTTCGAAAGCATCGATACCCTCGTGAATAATGCCGCAGGGAATTTCATCGCCCGGACAGAAAAACTGTCGCCGAATGCATTCAACGCGGTCGTCGGAATCGTGCTGCAGGGAACGTTCTACTGCACGCTCGCGCTGGGAAGGAAGTGGATTGCAGCACGGAAGCCAGGAAACATCCTCAATATTGCGGCGACATATGCGGCGGTAGGCTCAGGATCAGGATTCGTTGTCCCATCGGCGTGCGCAAAGGCCGGGGTTCTGGCGATGACGCGTTCTCTGGCAGTGGAATGGGCGAAATACTCCATTCGGCTGAACGCGATTGCTCCTGGGCCGTTTCCGACTGAGGGAGCTTGGTCGCGTCTTCTGCCCACCAAAGATTTGG
>JASHRN010000083.1 GCA_030037335.1 Candidatus Acidiferrales bacterium
AATTTGCAAATTCGAGAGTGTATTGAAGCGCTCCTGCACGCTGATGAGCACGTCGCCGAGACCCGGGCGCCCGCACGAGCCGTCGCCGGGCATGGCGTGCATCACGCGCCAGTGATCGTCCATGTTTTCGTTGCGTGATTCGCAGTAAACGTCGCCCGCGAATGCGACATACGCGCCGTCGGGAAAGAGCGCGAGCAGCTCGTCGCGCAGCGATTTGTCGTCGAGCTGATAAAATCCCCACGGACGAAGCCACGTGCGCTGAAACGTAATCAGATTCGGATTGAAATCGCCGCCCGCGGTGAGCGGCCCGCCCTGCGATTGTTCCAGCCGCGCAAGGCGTTCGTATTGTGCCGATTCTCCTACGGCGATCGGCGCGCCGATTTTTTGCGCCGCATGCGGATACGCGGCGCGCAGCCGCGCCTGATGCACTTCCATGTTCCATTGCAGGAATGGGTATTCGTGCATTTCGTTAGCCCACGGCGGAGTTTTCAGTTCCAGTGAGCCGACCATGGTGATTACTTCCTGGCCATTCGGAACGCGCACTGTTCGGACGCCCGCGGGCACAGTGATGACTTCTTCGGGGACGAAATTCTCTTCCGTCAGTAATGCGCCGCACGTTGCGCAGGGCACGTCGGTTTGCGGACCGGACGATGCCGTCACCGGCGTCTCTACGCCACAATTCGGGCAGACCCACACCGCGTCGATCTTCACCTGCCGCGTCCCCAACTCCGCTTCCGGATGAAAGCCAAATCGCTGCCCGTCCACAACATAGCGAACATACGCGCCGACTTTTCCACTCGTCCACAAGTGAAACGCTTCTTCAACCAGCAAATCGCCGATGCGATTATTTTGCTCGATGAGTTTGCTGACTTCGCTTGCGCCTTTCGCTGTGGAAACATCCGCTTCGCTCTCCGCCGACTGCGGGAAAAATCGCACGCGTGGAATATCCTGGCTGAGCACCGCAATAATCGACAGGCCAAAGGCCTGATAAATATTTGTGACGAATTCGTAGCGCGGCATGTCTTCGAGCGAGCTCTCTTGCGTGAATTTCTGCTCGAAGGGCAAATGCCAGTTCTGATCGCGGTCGCTCCACCAGAGATACTGCAATCCGCGCCAGAATTGATGCGCCTGCTTGATGCGGCGAATCTCCGCACGCCGCGAAATGTCGGATTCGGTCGTGAGTTCGAGAACAAGCCGCCGCAATGCCTGCTGCAAACGTTCCGGAAGCTGCTCATTGTTTGCGCCGAATGCCTGCGCCGCCAGTGCCGTGACCGGTGTGGCGAGCACATCGCTGGCGTTTCCCTGTTCCACCGGGACAGCGGACGGATCGGGAGGCAACAATTGATTGTCTGGTTTTCTTTTGGCCATAGAGTTTTCGTCTGACAAGAATTGGTTTTGCAAGTGCAGCGTGCGAGTAGTCCCCAATTTCAAATGACGGTCATCACCGACGTCCGCAATCAATTGACGTTCAAAGCGGCGGACGCCTAGAATTCCCGGCCAGCATTACTTCGCAGAATACTTGTTGCTGATGAAAGCGCCTTACAATTCCAAGGAGGACGATATGAAGAGGCTTTTCGGCCTGGTTCTAATTCTCTGTGCCGCGCTGCTCGTGGTTATGCCATCGCTCGACGCGCAAACAGCGAAGAGCGCCACAATGAAAGCGCCGAGCGATCGCGCGCAGATCGAAGCGATGGAGCACCGTTACGCCAAATTAGTCGACGCCAAGGACCCCAACGGCATCATGGCTCTTTTTGTGCACAGCCCGAATCTTGTGGTCTTTGACTTGGACCCTCCGCTCCAATACACAGGATGGGAGGCGTATCTCAAGGACTGGCAGCATTTCTTCAAGGCTTACCCCGGTGCCATGCAAGACAAAATTGTCGAGCTGAAAGTGTTCACAGGCGACAAAGTTGGATTCGGCTATCGCATCGATCACCTGACGGTGACGAAAGCGGACGGAACAATTGTGCATGACATTGTGCGGGCCACGCATGGTTACCGCAAGATCGGCGGCAAATGGTTCATCGCGCATGAACACCTGTCCGTTCCTGTCGACCTCGCTTCTGGCAAAGGAGTTTTCGATGCGCAGCCCTGACGAGGTAACGTCTGGGGCCTAACTGGTTGAATGGCTTCGCGGGACGACGTTGCGTGGCGTGGGAAACGTTTCTGTATCGGATTCGCGCTCGAGCCGCGCTGCGCGCGCATCCCCAATTCCGAGCGCACGTCCGATTTGCTGCCAGGAACGCCGCCGTAAAGGCGCGATAGAAGCCGTTTCGCACGGGCGCTGCTTGCTTGTCCTAACGAAGGAAGGGCTGCACTCGGGCGACCCAACAGCCGCCGCAGCCAATGAATCGCTCTCACCCTCAGCATTGTCATTTCGAGGAGCCTGCCTGCCTTGGCGGGTCGCGCGCCTTCCGGGCCACGACGAGGCCTGTCTGCCATGGCGGGAACCTGCATTAGCCTTTTCCCTGGCCTCCAGCCTCCAACCTCCCGCATCCAGGCCAGGCGGAATGCCTGCAATTCCGAGAACCGAATTCACCAGCGCGCGATTCTCCGCGCGCAGCCGTGTCACTTCATCTTCCAGCGCGCGCGTACACCGTGTGCGCAACCAGCCTGCGAGATGAATGCGCGAAGCGATAGGATTGCAAAAGAATTGGGCAATTCGCCGAAACATTGAATGTTTTTTTTCAGGTGAAGCGAGGAAACTGTCACCGAATCGGTCGCGTGCTGTTAGTGTCGCACAGGCTCTTCTAGCACTGCTAGGGACACATCTTTCGTGGAAATGGCGATGTGCCGCTCCTTAATGAAGTCCCTCGTAACCACAATGCTTCCGTTAATTTTGAACGGAAGTCCCAGTGATTCGTTCTTTTCAATTCGCAGGAAGCGCGTGAAGAATTGCGGACCGACAGCCGCAGCTCCTACGAGCGCCGAACCTCTCACCACTGCGTTCCATGACGGATTGTTTTGCATACGCACGTCCCAGCCGGCTGGGATATCACGCATTGACACGACTCGCGGGGCATGAATTTCAAATTCGAAACCAACAACTCGCTCGTGGGCAGTGACGGCGAGGTGTCCGATGGAAAGTGACTCAATTTCTGCAGGTGCTGGACCAGCGCGACCTACGCAACCGATCACACCGAGTAGCAACACCGCAAGCTGGCCGAGCCTTCGCTTCTTACTCATTCGGTACGGTTACCGTGACAGGTACTCTCCCCTCTTTCAGTGAGCCTGTCAAGCCTTGAAGGCTGCCGGCGTTAAGTTTAATCGAAAAAAGAGGCGATGATTTGCTACGGATGCGCAGCCGGTGCTGAAGGGGCTTTTGGTTTTCGCGCAGCTAACCGCGCAGGCGTGACATATACGCTCTCAAAAAATGCTTGGTGAACGCAATCATGTCACCAGCGTCCCCTTCTGAAACATCCTTCAGCCCATCTTTATCAGGGTGGGCGCCGTCGTTTCCCGTGAGCCTGACTTCGTGGGCGTAGGCTCTAAGGAAATCCGTAAGCCTGCCCTTTGCCGCAAACTTCTCAATCTGTGAGTTCCATGGCCGGATTGTAGCACGGCCATAGCGTCTCGATGCCTTGAAGGATTGCGTCAATGAATGATCTTTCTGACATGCGCCGCGCTACCGTCGCCGCCAGCGCGACCATGGCGGCAAAATGGGGCGGTTCCTCTGCGGCAAGTCCAATTCCGCCTTGCGAATCTGAATCGCGCGAATCGTCGGATCGCTTGATGTAATTCGCGCTTCGAATTCCTGTTCCCACGGAGGCTTTGCCGGACGCGCCGACGCACGCGACTTCAATCCATACCGCGCAGCATCCGCGGCATCGTCGCCGTCGCGTTTTGCGATGTCTTCGATGTTTGATTCGTCGCGGACAAGCTCCGGCAACGTGCGGATCAGCTCCGGGCAAGAATCCGCGATCACCCATTCGCCCGAATCAAGCATTTGGTACATGAGCATCCATCCGCCGATGCGGTCGTTGTCGGCAGGCACGGGACGTGGCAAGCCCGCAGAAGCAAGAATATCTCCCATTTGCTCAGCAATGGATGCCTCGTCGGTGCGTCGCGCGAATGCGTCGGGCGAAAGATAAATCGCCTCGATTTTTTCCGTGCGGCCGTCGCGCAATCGCGAACGTTCGATGATTTGCGCCGCCAGCACGCGAGGTGAAAGATGCTGAGCCACAAATTCCCGATACGTTATCGTTGTACCGGCGCGATTCCGGTTTTTTTGCTTATCCTGTAAATCCGCACTGCCTTTTTCATTGTCATTCCGAGGAGTGCCACGCGTTTCATGGCACGACGAGGAATCTGCATTCCGCTTTTCTCCAGCCTCCGGCATCGAGCTTCCAGTCTCCAGAAGGGGGGACGCGGCGGCGTTCCGTGATGGCGACGCCGCGCGCGTGGGAGGAAAACTGCGGGGCGAACAGCGGGGAAAATCGCTGTGCGAATGCGCCGCGGTCACCGGCGCAGAATTTGGCGTCAAAGGATCATCGTCACCGGCCGGCGGAATCGCCAAGTTATTCGCGGAAGGGCCATCGCCCAAGTCGCGCGTTTGGTAATCCGTGAGCCGGTGACGTTGATCCTCTGAAGCGCGTTGACGCTTTATGTAGGGGCTGGTGCCTTCTGCCGGCCCGCTAGGTTCGGCCCGACAGACCATGTCGGGCCCTACATGCCATAGGCAAGGGTCTCCGCGCCCGGGCGATCCCAGTCTCGCCCCTGCTCGAAATGTGCTTTCGTACTCAGCGGGAGGCACCTGCGTATGCCAATAGACCGCTGCCGGATGCTCGAAACCCCAATCGACGGAAATCCACCGCGGCCACCAGTCCGCTGCGCCAATCTGCTCGGCGCGAATCACGTTCTGCGCAGGACTGAAATTCGTGAAATATTGCCCGGCGAAAACGGTCCAGTCGCCGTCCAAAAACGCGCGGCGATAAAAGTCTGGAAGCTGCTCGAGCGTTTTCAGGTAATTCAAATCGCTCGCGTAAATCGGATTGTCCGAAACGCGCGCGGCGATAAATGCGTAATCGTTAGGATCGTATTCGCCCGGCTCCATGCCGGCAGCGGGCTGCTTATCAATGAAAAGCGATTTCACCCACGCGTGTCCGATGTTTCCCGGATTCGTCGCGCCAGCCATGCACGGATGCGACCCTCGTACGGGGCAGCGATTTCGGCTCGTGAGAAATTGCCACTGCCTCAGCGTGAAATGCGTCAGCTCGTCAATCCCGATGAAGAGATATTCGCCGGATTGATACTGGTAAATATCGTGCTCGCTCTGCAGATAACCAAAGCGAGTCGTCGAGCCGTTGTGCCACGTTACTGTGTGCTTCGCTTCATTGAACGAGCGATAGAATTCGCGCGGCACATCGCGTCGAAAATAGAGCAGCAGCGAGCTTTCGAGTTCCGGAAAAGTTCGGCGAAGAAGCAGCGTGTTGCTTCCAGGAATCTCGAGCGCCTGCGCGATCGCTTCCATCAGCAGCGCCTTCGATTTTCCCGGCCCCGCCGCGCCGCCAAACAGCCGATATTTCGCATCGCATTCGTGAAATTCGCGCTGCTTGGGAAAGGCCTGATAGTCGAGTGAAATCTTGCGTTCTTCATCCTCGATCCAGCAATCCAGGTCGGAGGAAATCATTGTGGTCATAAAGAAAAGCAATGTGTTGTTGAGCAAGAATCGCTACGGCCCAGCACGGCCACGCCAATTTGTAGGGCCCGACGTGGTCCGTCGGGCCGAGTTGGTCGCGAGCCGTCAAAACACGCCGCCCTCTACAACCCCTCGCAGGGATAGCGGTTGCTGGAAGGATTGTCCGGCTCACAATCGCGAACCGGGCGAGGAATATCGTGCACGAGCTGAACTGCGCTGGGATCCTGCGGTGAATTTGATCGTGCCGCTGGCTCCATGATCTTGCCGCATTCTTTCGTTACTTCAAGCAGAAGCTTTTCGTGTGACGCGTTCAATTTCTTCTTCGATATCAAGCGTTGCAGGCGATTTAATTGGCGCCTGAGAACCGTTGCAATTTTGTGCTCGTCGAGCCCGTGGAAGCGCATGGCGTTGCGAAGAGACATGCGCTGTCGCGTCGGCCGCGGGCGAGTGTTCGGATTTGTTTGCATTTTTGCTGGGCCTTTGTTGCGGTTTTGAGATTTTCGCGACAAGCTCCGCGAATTTGTACGCGGACTGCGGCTCATCCGAGGATCTGCACAGTCACGCCGGAGCCGCCGGAAATGGCCGTTACTTGGGCGCGAATGAAATTTCCGCGCACGCCGGTGACGGTGCGTGCTTCTCCAGTAGTAGCCGTTGAAGTGTCAATCGTCGCGTACTGCGCGTCGGCATCGCTCATTGCGGTTTGCAGAGCGACCGAGACGCTGCTCGGCGCGGTTCCGTAAATCGTTTGCCAGCGAATCGTTCGTCCGTTTTCTGGAAAGCCGGAATAATTTGGCAGGGCGAATTGCTGGCTGGACTGGCCGGCAGCGGGCGCTTCCGCGTTGAACGCGAGCGCGATGTCGCCGGGGTAAATCGAGTTGGGTGTATTTTGCGAATTGTAATCAGGCACGATGCCTCCTGTGAGAACCAGTGATGAAAGAAAAGTTATGCGTGATAAGTGGCTAGGGGATTTCTGAGAGAGACGATTCGAACCTTTGCTCGAACTTACAGATGACTCAAAACGAGCGCCGCAATTCCAACAACAATAAGCATGCCCGTCAGCATCGCCACGCGCCGCGACAAAATGTGGTTTCGCGCCCTGCGATGGATAATCGGCAGATTTATTATCGCGCTGGCGAGCGATGTAAGCACCACGCCCGTTCCGGCCAGGCTCGTGCCAATCTGCCGATGCGCCACGAGCCTCGCGGCTGCCGCCGACGTGCTCGCGCTGCTGACCAGCCCGCCGACAACGCTGATTCCCAGGAATCCAGAGTCCCCCAGGTAACGCTGCCCGAGTGCGGCAACAATTTCAATCGCTAGGAAAAGCACCGCGAAACTGAACACGTACCGGATGGACACGGGCGACTCAAGGTGAATCTGAGCCGTCGTGTTCCCCGCACGATGACGCGCGCGATTGACAATCACGAGAGCGGTCACCGCCATCGCGACCAGAGGGATCGACGCACTCCAAACGGCCGTAGGCGCAAAAATCAGCAGAATCAAAAAATTCCGCGCAAACATCGCCACTACCGTGAGAAGAAGCGCCGCAGTGGCCACATCCGCGGAAATTTGCCCCTCACCTAGCGGCCCTGCCAGTTCCGCCGCAGCCGCGCTGCTGTTCACCAGCCCGCCAAGGAATCCGCTCAGGTAAATGCCGCGAGTCCCGTAAACCTTGAGCAGTACATAGTTCACAAAGCCGATGCTTGCGATCACCACCACGATGATCCAGGCTTCGTGCGGATTCACAAGACGCCACGGATCCACGAACCGATTCGGCAAAAGCGGATAAATCACAAACGCCAGCAGCCCAAGCAACACCGCACTTCGAATTTCCTCCGTCCTGAGCCCTCCGGCGAAGCGCTGCAGCTCCGCTTTCCACGCCAGCATGCCGGTCAATACCACCGCGGACGCAATCGGCGTGAAAAGGTGTCCCTGACCTGTGAGCACTCCCAAAATGAAAGTCGCCACAAGCGCCACGGAAGTTGTCGCCTCAGGAGCGCGCTCGGCGACCACGCTGTGCCAGTTCACATAAGCGATAACGATAAGCACTCCAACCAGACAGACAATAGCGAACGTCAGGCTCGCCAAAGCGCTTAGCATGCCCAGCAGAGCGCTGATCGCAAACGTGCGCACCCCCAGATCCTTGTGCGCCCATTCCCGCTCCAAGCCGACCAGGAGACCAATCCCGAGAGACACTCCAATTTTTGCCGCTACGCTTAGCGGCGAAAAAGAGGAAGCCAACAGCCCAATCGCCTTCAGCTCCATCTAAACAAGATACATCCGGAAGCAATTTTTGGTGAGTCAAGAAGCGAGAGCAGTGACCATCTGAAAACCGGATTGACGGTTGACATATCCAATCCAAGCCTGAAAAACACAAAACGCCAGCAGGACGCTGGCGTTTCAAAACAGGTTTTGCTTTGGGGCGATCCGTATGGCCCTTGCGAGTCACACGAATCGAAGTTACAAGAGAAACTTTTAGCATCGATTCATAAATCTGTCAAGCCCTTTTTTATGTACTGAAAAATCGCCCAAGGTGATTTCCCCTTCTATCTCCGAGGATTGAATGACTTCTAGAGGCGCACCTGCTCGACAAACGGAAGCAGCCCTTATGCATTTTTCCGAAATGGAAAGCGCCTGACCGCAATGAAACACCTGTGCCGCCATGAAACAGCCTGTTCCACGCGAATCGCATGCTAGGCACGCGCCTGCAGAACACGACTCACGCCAAGCTGAATAAATGCAACGTCTAAGAGAGTGATCCTCTCGCGTCGATTCGCCACCAACCAGAATAACCTGGCGCACGGCGTGCTCACCAAGAGAACGTGAATCTGCGTGTGCATGGGCGCATTCAGGGCGAGCGGAATCCCCGCGGGAGTCTTGCCGCGCCCCAACGAATGTACCTTCGCAAATTGGCGCTCCGTTTCGCGCTCGCCACACTTGGGCTGGTTATTGCCCTCTGCAGCAGCGTGAACGGCCTCGCATTTGCCCCGCATCAAGACCAAGTCAGTGCACCGTCAGATTCGGCGCCGGGTGCAGCGCCTGGTTTGCCAGGTCGCGCGCGTCCAACGGACAATTCGCGGAGAGCTACGGCGCCGCAAAACGACGACTGGCTCGCTCAAGTGCAGAGGCTCGTCGCGGCAAACGATCTGGACGGCGCACAAAAAATCGTCGCCGCGCGGCTTGTCGTTGTGCCGAACGACTCCGACGCACTCGGCTGGCAAGCGCAACTTTTTGCGTGGACCGGCCACCGAGTGGAAGCCGAAACCTCATACCGCCGCGCCTTGCAGTTTTCGCCGCGCGACGGAGACTATCTTCTCGGCCTCGCGACGCTCCTCGCTCAGGACGGGCGCAACGCCGACGCGCTCAACCTGCTCGAATCCGCACTGCAGATTCCGCCGCCGCGCGCAGACGTTTACGCCGAACTTGGCCGCGTCCTTGCCGCGCTCGATCGCCGTCACCAGGCCCGCGCCGCATTTCTGAAATCTCGCGCCCTCGAA
>JASHRN010000084.1 GCA_030037335.1 Candidatus Acidiferrales bacterium
TCGTTGCGACAAAGTCGAATATCGAAAGCGTGTTTGTCGCTTGGTTTACGGTCACTCCTGTCCCGCTCTGGAAATTGTACGCGATGGCCGTCGGATCAATTCCAACATTGAACCGATTCACCACCAGCGTTTTTGCATCGACAATCCCGATCTCATTATCCAGGCTGTCTGCCACCAGGAACGTGTCCGTTATCGGATCGAATGTTGCATCCAGCGGATTATTGAATCCGGTAACGCGGTCAGCCGACGGAAACGATGCCCCTGAAGAAGTGAGCGTAAGACCGTCTACGGTGTTCTGGGCGCTCGCTGTGACAATACCTACGCTGTCGATGGGATCCATGGCCACGCCGAATGGCCCTTCGTCCACATTGGTAGACGTCGCTGACGTCGATGAACTCGAGCTAACCGTAAAGCTCGAAATCGAGTTGGAATTAATGTTGCTGTCGGCAACAACTGCCAGCGCCGTGTCCGGTTCAATCGCAACCCCAGCAGGGTTTAGTGCTGGTTGCAGACTGACCGTTGAGTCCACAAGATCGTTCACATAATCGATGACGGTAGCTTCGTCGCTTCCGCTATTGCTAACGACTCCCAGCCCCAATCGTGGCAGAACGGCGACACCTTCGGGACACGTTCCCACGTTGAGCGTATTGCTCACTGACGCCGTCAAGAGATTTACGATCGCAATTGTTCCCGGGCCAACGCAGTTTCCCGAAGGGCTCAGCGTCGGTCCCTGGGTTGTCACCAGAGCCTCGTTCAGATAAGAGTCGACGGCAACGCCGACCGGGTTCAGCCCAATGGGCACTGTCCCCACCACGAAAAAACGCCTGACGTTCGAAATTGCGCCGCTCGAAGTCACCACATCGAGAGAATAACGCCGCGCCGTGCTGAGCATGCTTCCCGGAACTGTCGCGACCGCCTGACGGCCGTCCGCACTTACCGTTGTAGGCACGGCGGTACCGTCCAGTTCAACCTGCGCTCCAGAAAATCCAAAGCCGTTCACTGTGACCGTAAGCGATCCACTCGAGGGCGCAGCGTAAGTGTATGCCGGGCTGACCTCCGTAATCTGCGGGCTGAGAATCGATCCGAGCGACAAAATGGAAACGTTGTTGCTGCCTGCATTTGCGATTACCGCAATGTTCTGGCCGGCATCAATCGCCACAGCGTCCGGCAACGTACCCACTGGAATACTGCTGATCACTTGTAGCGCACCCAAATTGATCACCGATGCAGCGCTTCCTGGTCCGTTTACGGCTACCGCGATATTCGTGAGCGGGTTGACGGCGACACCCACGAAGCCTGTCGAAGTTGTCACACTGTTTACAGTCTGGTCCAGCATGCTGAATGTGTTCATTGTTGTGGTATTCGGATCCACCAGAACTGCTTGTTCGGTCTCCGTATTGATCGCTACGCTGTCAATGTTCGTCGAGATGTTCAAGAAGGCAAGTACATTCGGCACACGCACGACCTGGTTCGAGGTCGCATCGCTTCCCAAATCTACAATCGAAACCGATCCCGATCCGCCCGGGGTCACTATTGCCCAATTCAACTGCGGCTCAACCGCAATCGCGGGCGTCGGCCCAGTGCTCACCGGCGGTGTGTTTGAGTTGGCATTCACCGCGCAGTTATTTGGCATGGTCGGATCGGATCCACCCACAGTGCAGACCAGGCTCGGCGGAGTCGTGGACAAATCAAAAATCGTCGCGATATTCGATGAAGAATAAGCAACCACTGCTCGGTGCGTGAGAGGGTTCACGCCCACGGCGTAAGGCACCGGCGCCGGGCTTGTTCCCGTTGGATTGGCGGGAAGCGAAACGGTCGAAGAAACACTGCCGCTCGACAGATTAATGATGGAAAGGGTGTTGTCCGCGCTGTTGACGACTGCTGCCAGATGCAGAATATCGTCCACTCCAACACTCGTCGGAGTGTGTCCAACGGATACGGTGGTTGATACCGTCGGCGGATTCGCATCCAGATTCAGCAGAGATACGTTTGCGCTTCCCTCATTCACCACTACGCCGACACCGATCCCTGAGTCGATCCCCACCGCAACCGGCTGCGTGCCAACGCCAAGCGTAGAGCTCACTGAAGTCGGAAGATTTGTGGCCGCCGTTGAAATCGCCACGTTCGTCGATGAAAGAACGCCGGGCATATCCGAATTTTGAACGAGGACCGGGACCAATCCCGGAGTGTCGAACAAAGAGCTCGGAAGCGTCACCTGCAGTTGACGGCTATTCACCAGCGTCACCGGCAACGTGCCCCCCTCCGAACTCGCCTGCGTTGAAGACGAAAAGTATCCGCCGTTCAGATTAAGCGTCGCGGACGGGGCTGAGGCGGAAGATGGAAAACTCACCGGACTCACTGCCGTTACTGCGGGACGGGTTGGCTGAACACTCAAAGTCACCGGCTGAATGACATCGCCATTCTGGCGCTCGAGACTAATCGGAAGACTCGAAACGGCGGTCGAGAAGAAGCTTCCCGGTATCGTCGCACGAATTATCCCGCTGTTGATAAACGTCGTTGGCACTGGCGCACCATTGACGAGCGCCTGACTCGTGGAAAAGAAGTTCGTGCCGAAAAGATAGACGTCCTGTTCCGCCGATCCCTCCACCGCCGTTGTAGGCTCGAGCGGAATATTCGTGCTGAACGCTGGATCTGTCGCTGTGATCACGTCCACTGTGGAGTTCGCCGTCTGGCTCGTATCCGCGGCAGCAGTCGCCGTGATTTTCACTGATGTTTGCGGTGTGGGAGGCGCAACGTAGCACCCATAACTTGTCCCCGGCGCTATAGGATACGACGATGTGGGAGTAATCGGCATGTTGACCGTGCACGCCGTCGAGGTGATGGTACCCACAGTCGAATTGCCATTCGCAATGTCGTTCACAGACCAACTCACCGCGGTATTTGTGTTGCCTCTAACGACTGCACTGAATTGAAACTGTTCGAGCGTACCGATGGTGACGGAGGCGGGTGTCAGGGTGACACTTACGCCCGATTCAACCGTCACATCCACAATGGCGTAAATGCCCGTATTTGCCTGGCTCACCGCCACGATGCTTACCATCGAATTCGGCGGCAGCTTCGCGGGACCCGTGTAAAGGCCATTCACGGTGATTGAGCCAAGGGTCGTATTTCCTCCTTCAACGCATCCGGTCGGCAGTGCGATGTTCGCCACCGTCGATTGGCCCGTCGCGATAGACGCGGGAGCCGGATTGCACACGTACCAGTAAACCAGGGTGTTGGAGATTCCGGCGACTTGCGCATCGAACTGCTGCGTGCCGGTTCGCACCACAAAAGCGTTCGTGGGCGTAAGCGTCACGGTCTGCGCCGTCCCGCTGCCTCCGCAGCCTGCGATGGCGCTTGTAAACAGCAAAAATGCCGCTATCTTTCCAAATCGCATCCACGTTCCTCCGCCATTTTCCCGCCGCCGTGTCTCGCTAATATATTTGCCGTTCATAATCGTTGCGAATTCAGAATGTTCGACCCACCGTAAACCGGAACGTGTGGCTGGGCTCAACTAGACTAGTCGGGAATCTCTGCACCTGGCTTTGAAGCATCTGGTTCAGTATTGGAACCACTTGCGATTGCAGCGTTCCCGGAGGCAAAGAAGCGATCTCCGCCGGGCTCAAATAGTAGGCACCGGTGTGCCCCTGGATCAGTTCATTCAGGCGGGTCGCGTTGTACGCATAGTAGAAGCGGAAGGGTGCGTGGACAATTGGCAGGAATACCAGCACCTCCGCGCCCATCGAGGTCCGCGGCGTCCAATTCGTACCGGGAACTACGGTCAGCCTTTGCGAAACCGTGGTGTCGGGGAAGAATTGATTCGGAAAATCCGACTGAATTTCCTGCGCCTCCTGCGGAGCCAACTGCAACTGGCTCGGCCGCATAATTCCATCAATGCCAAGGTCCGTAAACAGATTCAGGCTGACCGGTCCCGCGATCGGAATTCGATATTCAAAATTGCCGACTGTCTCGACGTCACCACCCGGCCGGGTCGCGAAATACTCCAGCATCGGAACTTGAATCGTCTGCAACGTTGGAGCGCCTGTCGGTCCCAAAACCGTCGGATTCGCAAACGTAACCGGCTGGCTGATCACCGAAGGGATGAACGTCCACGGTGAAATATTGAAGAAATCAAACCCGCGCACATCCGTTTCGCCGCCCAGGTAATAGCGTTCGTACGGCGGAACAAGCTTTCCGCCGTAACCTGTAATCCATCCCATGATCAGGCGGGTCGCAATTACGTTCCGTTTGTGGTAGCTCGGATGAAAATACTCCGCCTCAAAGGTATTCGAGACCGCATCCACATTTCCCAGGAACGGGCCGCCCTCGAATCCCGTCGTATAAGAAAACATCCTGCCCGTGGTGGGATTCGTAGGATTGTTGACGGTGTTATATGTAATCGACGGGCTGACTTTACTGGAAATGATCCCATTCAGTTGCGAGGGGCCCGAAAGGCTGCTGAACTGGATAGACTGAAAAAGCAACTGCGAAGCCTGGCTAAACGCGTCGATGTTACTCTTCGTGAAGGTGTAATTGATTCCCACACGCGTAAAAGCAAACCGATGCAGCGGATAGCTGGCAAAAAGCGAGAAACCTTTGCTGTTTTGGCTGTAGTCCTGCGCGAGCGCCGGATTGATAGCGACAGACTGTCCCACGAGAATCGACAGTTGTCTTTCCTGATTGAAGTTGAACTTGTTTGCGAAAATCGTGAATCCCGTGGAAATGGGCCGGTCAAACAGATAGGGCTCGGTGAATCCAAAAAGCTCTTGTGTCTCGATGCTCCCTACGTTCGCGGAAAACGTCAGCGTCTCGCCAAGACCGAGGAAGTTGTTCGTTTGATACGATAGCCCGAGGAACGTTCCCGCCAGCCCGCTCACGCCGCCAGTAAAGCTGATGTTCTGTTTCCCTTTTTCCTTCACTTTGAGGAGGATATCCACCGTGCCGGCTTGCGTGTCGCGCTTCAAATCGGCATTTTCCTTCTTGATTTCATCGAAGTAGCCCAGTTGGTTCAGCCGAAGAATGCTCAGCTCCCACAAACGGTCGTTAAACAGGCTGCCCTCATCGAGCAGAATCTCGCGCCGAATGACCTTATCGCGCGTTGTCGTATTGCCGGAAAAGTCGATTCGACGCACGTAAAACTGCTTCTGCGGATCGAAGTCAATCGTCCAGTTGACCGTCTTCGTAGCGTCATCCACCTCAGGAACAGGGTTCGCTGTGAAATCAATGAAACCGTAATCGCCGTAGAGCTTCGTGTAATCGTCAATTGATTTGCGAATCTTCGAAACGTCGAGAATTTGTCCTTTTTTTACCGGAAAAATCGACTCCAGAAACTCTGGCTTGAACCAAAGACCCTCGTCCAGATTCGCGGGACGAATAATCAGCCTGCCCATCCGGTATTGGGCGCCTTCCTCGATTGGCAGTTTGATATCCGTGCGAATGCTACGTTTTCGACCGATCAGCGGCCAAGGCCCGGGAATCCCGCCGCGCTCTGTCTTCACTGTGTTAAGAATCGGATCAAGAACGTTGATTCGAAAATATCCGTGGTCCTGGTAGAGGCCGTATATCCCGACGCTAATATCTTCGTCCAGTTTGTCCTTATCGTAAGTTTTGCTGAAGAGGTTAATGTCCGCGAATCCCAGCGGTATGGCAATCGGGCGCGAATTTTTCATCGAGCGGATAATCCGCGTCGCCGAAAAAACATGGTTCCCCTGCATCGTGATATGGCCCACTTTTACCTTTGGACCTTCATCGATGTTGAAGGTCAGGATCACTGAATTCGTTGCCGGAACCCGTTCATACGTCGGCTTCACGGTTGCGAACATATGCCCGTGCTGGGCCAGCAGTTGCTGGATCACCACCTCGGCGCGCTTGATTTTCGTGGGATCGAAGCGGCTTTCGACGGTCAGATCGACCTTGCGATCTTTGAACGCATCCAGAATGTCTGACTCTGAAACGGATTTGTTTCCCCGGTAGTTGATGTTTCGAATGGTCGGACGCTCGGTCACGTAAAAGATCACAATTTTGCCGTTGGGATTTTTCGGACTGTCTTCGACTTCCAATCGTATATCTTCGAAGAAATCCGTGTTCCAAAGGGCGCGGAAATCTTGGCGTAATTCGTCCACATTGTAGACATCGCCTTCGTGGGAAAAGATTCGGCCCATCAGCGCGTCTTTTCGAATGCGGTAGAGACCTATGAATTCAATGCGCTCGATTATGGGCTGCGCGGCGGTCGCTGCGGGCTGCTGTGGATTGGTGGTCTGCTGCGCGAGAACGGAGGGAAGAAAAACGCTGAGGAGCAGAAAAGCACACACGCTCGCGGAAACCAGCGCACCGTGAAGACAGGGTTTTCTCTCTGCGGCTTTGCCCGAAGTCAAAGCCGCGCTCCGCCATCCAATATCTTGGCTCCCCCGCCAGGCATGCGTTTGCCACCCGGCATGCGCGTGTAGGATTCTTTAGTGGGCCACTGGGGTTGCTTCTACCACCGGTCGGAAACCCAGGCCATCAGCCGTCAGATAAATCTCCATGATGGCCGGGCGTTGAAGCCCGCCTTGAATCAGCGCCTCCGAGAGCGGATCCTCGACGTACTTCTGAAGCGCGCGACGGAGCGGTCGTGCACCGTAGTTGCGATCCGTGCACGTTTTCTCCAAAATCCACTGCCGCGCCTCCGGCGTCATCTGAATCTGCACTTGGCGGTGCACGAGAGTATCGTTAATCTGGCTTACGAGCAAATCAATTATGCGCAGCAGGTCCTCGTCGGTCAGCGCATTGAAGAGGATCACTTCATCCAGGCGGTTCAGGAATTCAGGATTGAACACCCGCTTTACCTCGTTCATTACCACGTCATCCAAGCTCTTGGCCTGCGATTCGCCGAGGGACTGAAAGCCCATGGTCGCCTGTTTGTGAAGCGCGCGCGCGCCGATGTTCGAGGTCAAAATCAAAATGGTATTGCGGAAATCGACGGTATTCCCGAGCCCGTCGGTCAATTGTCCATCCTCGAAAACCTGCAGCAAGATGTTGTAGACGTCGGGATGAGCCTTCTCGATTTCGTCGAGCAAAATGATCGAGTATGGCGTGCGCCTTACGCGCTCTGTTAGCTGGCCGCCCTCCTCATAGCCCACATATCCCGGAGGCGCGCCGATCAGCTTTGAGACCGAGTGCTTCTCCATATACTCGGACATGTCGAAACGAATCAGCGATTTCTCGCTTCCAAACAAGAACTCCGCAAGCCGCCGCGCCACTTCCGTCTTTCCAACACCCGTCGGTCCAAGGAACAGGAAACATCCCACCGGCCGGCCCGGTGCTTTCAGTCCCGCACGGCTGCGTCGAATCGCACGCGCCAGCGCTGTGATAGCCTTATCCTGGCTGATCACCCGCTTGTGCAGCTCTTCTTCGATTCGCAGCAGCTTTTGCTGCTCGTCTTCTTTAATCGCAGTCACCGCTACGCCGGTCCACCGCGCCACTACCTCTTCGATGTCCTCGCGTGTTACGGTTCCGGTGGACGAATCATCGATCTTCAACTTTTCCCGCAGCGCGCGCAGGTTCTCTTTCTCCTTGCGCTCCTCCTCGGAATAAAAACGCGCCTTCTCGAATTCATGATTCGCAATTGCCGTTTCCATCCGGTGCGTAATGAACTTCACGCGTTTCTGCGCCTCGGAAACCTCCTCAGGCAGCATTGCCTGACGCAACTTCACGCGTGCGCCGGACTCATCAATCAAATCAATTGCCTTATCGGGCAGAAATCTGTCGGGAATATAGCGATTCGACAGGTAAACAGCATACTGGATCGCTTCATCTGTGTAGGACACAGCGTGGAATTTCTCGTAACGGTCCCGAACGCCCTGTAATACGCGAATGGCTTCGTCTTCATTCGGCGCCGAAACCTTTACCGACTGAAAACGCCGTTCCAAAGAACGGTCTTTCTCCACCGATTTTCGATACTCGCCCGGCGTCGTTGCCCCAATGCACTGAATTTCGCCGCGGCTCAGCGCGGGTTTCAAGATATTCGCTGCGTCCAGCGAACCCTCCGCCGAACCCGCCCCCACCAGCGTGTGCAATTCGTCGATGAACACGATGGCGTTCTGGCTTTCCATCAGCTCCTTCATGATGGTTTTGAGTCGCTCTTCGAACTGTCCTCGATACTTCGTTCCCGCAACAATCAGCGAAAGATCCAGCGACAAGATCCTCTTGTCAGCGAGGAATGGCGGCACATCTCCATCGGCGATCCGCTGGGCCAGCCCTTCCACAATCGCCGTTTTCCCCACTCCCGGCTCGCCAATCAGCACCGGATTATTCTTTGTTCTGCGGCAAAGAATCTGAATGGCGCGCTCCAGCTCGCGATCCCGGCCAACCAGCGGATCCAGTTGCCCATCCATTGCCGCCTGCGTCAAATCGCGGCTGAATTCCGCGAGCAGCGAAGTCTCTTTTGGCCGGTTCACCGGCACTTTTTCGCCCGCGGTCCGCGCGAGCTCTTCGCGCACACTGGAGAGCCGCAGCCCGCGCTCCTGCAAGATTTCCGCGCCAAACGACTTCTCTTCGCGCAGAATTCCCAGCAACAGGTGCTCCGTCCCCACATGCTTGTGATTCAAACGCTCCGCCTCTTCAGCCGCGTAATTCAAAATCCGGCGGCACTCCTGGCTGAGCGGCACCTCCACCGAAGTCGAAATACGCTCGCGTACCGTAATCCGTGTTTCGATTTCCTTGCGTATCGATTCAATCGAGCCGTGCGTGCGCAGAAAACGATTGGCCAGCCCCTTGTCTTCGCGGAGCAGGCCGAGCAGCAAATGCTCCGTTTCAATATTGGGGCTGCCATACTGGCTCGCTTCATATCGCGCGAAGAAAATCACGCGCCGAGCCTTTTCTGTGTAGCGTTCAAACACGGGTCACCCGCGCCCTTCTGGAGCCGTAGACTCCCTTGTCGCACCGCACCCGGAAGCGCGATGCGCGATTTTTGCATCATCCGGCATCAACAAGCCATGTTCCAACGCCAGCACGCGGTCGGCGCGCTGCGCCAGAGAAGAATTGTGGGTTGCTAGAATCGAAGTCAGACGATGAGACCGGTGCAAGCGCTGCATGAGCTCGAATATCGACTCCGTGTTTCGCTCGTCCAAATCGCCGGTGGGCTCGTCGGCCAGAAGCAACTTTGGCCGAGTCACCAGGGCCCGGGCAATTGCCACTCGCTGCTGTTCGCCGCCTGAGAGTTCGCCAGTCCGGTGCTTCGCACGCCCCAACAAGCCCACTTCATCGAGCCACGCGTGCGCCGTATCCAGCGCTTCTCCCGAAGCGTTCCCCCGAATCAGCAGCGGCATTGCCACATTTTCCGCGGCAGTGAAGTCCGCAAGAAGTTGATGCCTCTGCCAGATGAACCCCACCTCGCGGCTGCGGAATTCCACCAATTCATTTTCCGCAAACTCTGCCAGGGAATTTCCGGCGAAGTATACTGTACCGCTTGTCGGCGTGTCTAGCGCGGCTAACAGGTGCAGCAGAGTGCTTTTTCCTGATCCCGAAGGCCCGATCAGCGCAATCATCTCACCCGCGTCAGCCGCCAGGCTAATTCCTCCGAGCGCCACAACCTCCGTTGTTGCAGAACGAAAAACTTTTCGCAGCGCCTCGGCACGGACCAGCGGTCGTGAACCTCGCTCCGCCGTGATTAGCGGGTGGCCCTCGATCGTTCCTGCCATTGAGCTGGCCATTGGGCTACTTCCTCTGAGTTCCTAATTACTCTCTTGCACTTCCCATGCCGTGCTGGTGCTCGAAGCCCTCTGTCTTTTGGATTCGCTCTGCATTCCCAAAGTTCCAGTCAATTCCCGTGCCGAATCCCCGATTCGCTACCTTCTTTAAATTCTGCGCATTACCGCTGGCCAGCTTGTTCGCCCCATAATCTCGTCCAATTTCTTGCACATTATGGTCGTCTCCGTTCTTCATTGTAACACGTCGCATTTTTCTTCCTGTCCATTAGACGATGCACAGGTTCACCAGCAGTACTGTACTTTAGTAACAGAACTCACTTCTCAAGCCGACCGGATTTTCCACGCAGTATCGGGCATACATTCGACGCCTGCGCCCGTATACCCGGTGATTATTTTGTGAGGATTCCGAGTCGCTAAACGTTGCCCAAGATGCCGCAGTTCGCGCTCTATTCGGCTCTCAAGATCTCAACTGGACGAGTGGCTGCGGCGGCCCGCGCCGGGTAAATTGTCGCCGCCGTGCTGATCGCCAGCGCCACCGCAGCGATCCACAATCCGTCCCATCCGCTCGATTGAAAGGGAACATATGGGACAGCATAGATCTCCGCATTCAGCGGCACCAACTGCCAGTGATTTGCTGTCCACGCCAGCACATAACCCAACACCAGGCCGATCGCCGTCCCACCTGCTCCCACCAAGAACCCTTGCAGCACAAAAATGTTTCTCACCTGCAATCGCCGCGCGCCAAGCGTCATGAGCACGGCAATATCGCGGGCCTTGTCGGTCACTGTCATCGCCAGCACAACAAGAATGTTCAGGCCTGCCACAAACGTGATCAGCCCAATGAAAATTCCGTCCGCCAGTTTCTCCACGCTCATCGCGCGGAAGAGCGCCTGATTCTCTTCCATCCAGGTCGTCGTATGGTATCCCGCGCCGGCTTCCTTGGCGATCGCCGCCGCAATCTCATTCGTGTGGTCCAAATCATTCACGCGAATCTCCAGCACGCTGACCACATCGCCGATACCCGCCAACTCCTGGGCCTCATGCATTGTGATAAACGCCCAATTCGCATCGTAATCGTTGAATCCTGAATTGAAAATTCCGTTGATTCGAAAGCGTCTCGACCGCGGCAACATTCCAAATGGCGTAAGGCTCCCCTGGGGGCTTGTCACCGTCACGTAATCTCCAACACTCAGCCCCCAATCGTCCGCCAGAATTCGTCCAATCAAAATCCCTGGAATGCCAAAGGAGTCCTCCGCGAAACTGTTGCTGCCTTCCACAATATTCCGCAGCGCGGCATCGGCGCGCTCTTCCAGTGCTGGATCCACTCCTTTCAATACAACGCCTTCCGACCTGTCGTGCGCGGAGAGCAAAACGGTGTTGTACACCGCAGGCGTAACAGAGCTCACGCCCGGCGTTTTTGCCAGACGCCCCATTAACCCTCGGTAATCGCGAATGCCTTCTGTCCCATTCGGCTTCAGGTTGATGTGCGCCATCACCACCAGCAAATGGTCTCGTATCGCGCGGCGAAACCCCGTGTTCATCGCCAGCGCAATCACCAGCGTGGCCACCCCCGCTGCAACGCCGACAACAGAAAGGATAGTCACCAGCCGCAAGACCGGCGGCTTGTGTTTCGACCGCAGGTACCGCCGCGCTACCATCCATTCGAATTTCATGTATTTTCGTGAACTGCCGCGGCCGCGTCCGTTTCCGAATCTTTCTGCGGACGCAGTGTTGGAAAAAGAATCACTTCGCGAATCGCACGCGAATCTGTCAACAGCATGATGAGCCGGTCAATCCCAACGCCCTCGCCGGCTGTTGGCGGCATTCCATGGGCCAGCGCGCGCACATAATCCCAGTCCACTTCTTTCGGCATTTCCGCGCCGCCCGCCTCCACCTGCGCGCGAAACCGCTGCTCTTGATCCACTGGATCATTCAATTCCGAAAAACCATTCGCCAGTTCCATCCCCATAATGAAAAGCTCAAATCTTTCGGCAATCGAAGGGTCGTCTGTCCGCCTTTTGGAAAGCGGCGAAATATCCACGGGAAAATCGTAAATAAAGGTTGGCTGAATCAGATGCTCCTCCGCCACTTCTTCAAAGAGCGCCCCAATCAATTCACCGTCGGACGATTCATCGAGGTCGGCAATTACGTCAAAGCCATACTCAACGCCCTTCACGCGAGCGTATTCGTTGTACCGTTCTGCCGCTGCCCGCGGACCTTCTCCTTCGGCCAATTCCTCAAGATCAGGCGCCCTGCCGACCTCTGCCGGCCAGAATTTCACAATCGCCTCGCGCATCGAAAGCGCTGCAAAATGGCCAAAATCAATCTCGTGCTCCCCATATTTAATCTTTGTGCCCCCGCACACTTTTTCCACCACCCCGCGAAATAGCCCCTCGGTCAGCTTCATCAAGTCCCGGTAATCGCTGTATGCTTCATAAAATTCCAACATCGTGAATTCCGGCGTGTGAATCGCATCAATGCCCTCGTTGCGAAAATTGCGGTTGATTTCGTAAACGCGGTCCAGTCCTCCCACCACGAGCCGCTTCAGGTAAAGTTCCGGCGCAATCCGCATATAAAAATCCACGTCAAAGGTATTGTGCCGCGTAACGAACGGCCGTGCTGTGGCCCCGCCGAGAATCGGATGCATCATGGGGGTCTCAACTTCCAGATAATGCCGCGCGTCAAAAAACTCCCGGATATACCGGATGA
>JASHRN010000085.1 GCA_030037335.1 Candidatus Acidiferrales bacterium
TGCAAGATTTCCGCGCGCAGTGATCACCTGTGCTTCGTAAATGGTGGGATCGAGCTGCGCCAGCACGTCTCCCGCATGCACCTTGGTATTGAAGTCAGCGAAGATGTATTGGACTGTGCCGGAGACAAACGAGCCTACGGGCACGGTCGTCAGAGGATTGATTGTCCCAGTAGCCTGAACCATTGCGGTCAGATTTCCACGATGAACGGGCATGGTGATGTAACGCACATCTTGGGAGCGCCCCTTCATTACGGCCCCTACGCAGATAATCACCACGACAGCAAGAACGATGAGCCAAGTCAGGCGTTTGTGTTTTCGGTACCAATCTCGAGCAGGCATAATCCTCTTTTTCCCTCGGCGATTTTTTCGACACCTACACGGGCAGGTGCATCCTCCGCAGTATTCTCCGCAGCCTATTAGTTGGACGCAGGATGGAGAGTATCGGTTTCAAGTTCAGCCTTCTTCGAATTTCGCGGCGGCGTGGCTCCGTGCTACATTGAGCGCTCCGGTTTAGCGCACAAGGAGGCGGCTTGGGTTATCGCGACCTGCGGGAATTCGTTGCGCATCTTGAGCGTCAAGGCGAATTAAAGCACATCACTGCCGAAGTCGACCCGGTCTTTGAAATCACAGAAATTACAGACCGGGTTACCAAAGCGGGTGGGCCGGCGCTCTTTTTTGAGCACCCCAAAGGTTCGCGAGTGCCGTTGGTCATTAATCTTCTGGGCAGCCATCGGCGAATGAACATGGCACTCGGGGTTGAACGGCTCGATGATGTCGCCAATCGGGTGAAGTCGTTCCTTGACGTGCAGAGTCCTCAGGGATTCCTCGACAAAGTGAAAATGCTACCAAAATTGGCTGAACTGGGCTCGTTTTTCCCGAAGACGGTGAAGTCTGGGCCGTGCAAGGAAGTCATCCGGAAGAGCGATTTTTCGCTTGGTGAGTTTCCTATCCTGAAGTGCTGGCCTCAGGACGGCGGGCGCTATATTACCTGGCCGATGGTGATCACGAAGAATCCGGAGACCGGGAAGCGCAACGTAGGATGCTATCGCATGCAGGTTTTCGACGACCGTTCGACGGGCATGCACTGGCAGACGCAAAAGCATGGCGCGGAGCATTTTCGCAGCGCCCGCTCGCGGGATGGCAAGGGGAAAATGGAAGTGGCAGTCGCGATAGGCTCGGATCCGGCCACGGCTTTGGCGGGAATTCTGCCGGTGCCGCCGGACCTGGACGAATTCATGTTCTCGGGCTTTCTCAGGAAAGATGCCGTTGAGCTGGTTCGTTGCGAGACGGTCGGTTTGGAAATTCCTGCGAACGCCGAGATTGTGCTCGAAGGCTATGTGAATCTGGGGGAACTACGCACGGAGGGGCCGTTCGGCGACCATACGGGCTTTTATTCTCTCGAAGGTGAGTATCCGGTCTTCCACATTACCTGCATCACGCATCGCAAGGATCCGCTTTACCTCACTACAATTGTCGGGCGTCCGCCACAAGAGGATTACTTTATGGGGCACGCCATTGAGCGGATTTTCCTGCCCGTAATGAAGATGCAGTTTCCGGAGATTGTCGATGTGTCCATGCCCGCGGAGGGTATTTTCCAGAATCTGATGATCGTGGCGATCCGCAAGTCGTATCCGGGGCACGCGCGCAAAGTGATGAATGCGATTTGGTCGCTCGGCCAAGCTATGTTCACAAAGGTCGTGATTGTGGTTGATCATGACGTGGACGTTCAGAATCCCGGCGAAGTTGTTTGGAAAGCGCTGTGCGCGATCGATCCTCAGCGCGACATCGAATTTGTGCTTGGGCCCGTGGATACGCTCGAACACGCTTCGCGGCTACAAGACTATGGTTCGAAGATGGGTGTTGACGCGACGCGCAAGTGGCCCTCCGAAGGGTTCGGTCGGCGCTGGCCGGATGAAGTCCGCATGAATCCCGAGACGATTGCGCGCGTTGACGCCATGTGGAAAAGTCTAGGGATCGATCTACCTCGCCACAATTAAGACTACTCCTGTCCTCACGAACAGGTTCCGCTTTCGCACGCCTTGCGGCAAACACTGTGGACTTAGCCTCGCGCCTATTTTCTAATCTCATTTGTGCGAAGACCAACGCAGCATTACCAACTGAACACGAACGGCAATGGGCTGCGTTGACACTCGAGCGGCACGGATGAAATATAAGGGTATAGAACTACTGGTAAGGGCATGACCAAGGGTGGGTCGCGAGTTTCGACGGGGTGGTCGGACCTAGCGACAGCGAATTTCAAGAACAACTTACCAACCAGGGCCGTTCGCCAATTCGGCCCATTTTTCGTGTGACCGGCAGTTAGCGAGGACGACGCGATGTTTGGCAAGAAATCGAAGGCGCTGATTGGTCTGGACATCGGCTCCAGCTCTGTAAAGGCGGTCGAGCTGAAGAAGACGAGGGAAGGGTACGAGCTGGTCAACTTTGGAGTCGAACCGCTTGCCCAAGATACGGTTGTAGACGGCGCGATTATGGATGCTCCGGCCGTTGCCGAGCGCATCAGCTCAATTTTCGATGGGCAAAAGATCAAATTGAAGGACGTGGCGACGTCTGTTTCCGGCCATTCGGTGATCGTGAAGCGCGTTCCTATGCCTGTAATGGCTGAAGATGAGCTGTACGACCGGGTACAGGCTGAAGCCAGCCAGCATATTCCGTTTGATATTGCCGACGTGAATTTGAGCCATCAACTGCTGGAAGCGACGGATACGCAGATGGACGTCCTGCTGGTTGCGGTGAAGAAGGACAAGATTCTGAACCATACCAACGTGCTGGCCCAGGCAGGAAAGAGCCCGGTGGTGGTGGACATCGACGCATTCGCCCTCGAAAACTGTTTCGAGGTGAATTACGACCCCGATCCAGCGCAGGTGGTAGCGCTCCTTAATATTGGGGCCAGCGTGATGAACATCAACATTATTCGCGGCTGGACCCCGCTGTTTACGCGCGACGTTTCGGTTGGCGGGAATCAGTACACTGACGCGCTGCAGAAGGAACTGGACCTGAATTTTGACGACGCCGAACGGCTGAAAATGGGCGGCACACTTCCCGGCGTAACCGAAGAGCAGCGCACGTCGATTCTGCGCTCCGTCTCAGACATTCTGATGCTCGAAATCCAAAAGACCTTCGATTTCTTCCGAGCAACAGCCGCGGGCGAGAACATACGCCGAATCGTCGTGGCGGGCGGCACAGCGCGCGTTCCAGGATTGCTGGATTTGCTGCGCGAGGAATTTGGGATGCCAGTGGAAGAGCTGTATCCCTTCCGGAAGATTTCCGTAAATCCCGGAAAGCATGATGAAGAGCGAATCCGTGAAATGGCGCCCCGGCTGGCGATTGCCGTCGGTTTGGCGCTGAGGAGTTTCGACACGCCATGATAAGGATCAACCTTCTTGGCCAGGAAAGGCCGAAGACCAGCCGGGGTCCGTCGATTCCGTTGGAATCTTCTCTTCGGCTGATCCTGTTCGTTGCCTCGCTGCTTGTGGCGGCGGTAGTTCTCTACGCGATGTATCACCAGAAGCAGACGGAGTTAACGGGAATTGAGAGCCGAATCACGAGCCTGCAAGCGGAGATGACACGTCTGCAGCAAGTGAAGGCTGAAGTGCAGGCCTATGAGCAGCAGAAGAGCGTGTTGCAGGAGCGCATCGACGTGATTGAGCAGCTGCAAGCCAACCGTTCTGGCGGGCAGCAACTGCTGCAGATGATCGCTGTCACTGTGGAGCATTCGAATGATCTGTGGCTAACGTCGATGACTCGCAACGGCAGTTCGCTGGACCTCGCCGGAGAAGCGGTGTCCATCAACGCGGTCGCGAACTTTGTTACGCAGATGAAACGCTCCGGATATTTCGACAATATCGAAATGAAGCAAGCGGCGGAAAACGACCTGGTCAAAGGCGCACAGACGTTTGGATTCACGATGTCCGCGGAGATTACGCCGACGAAACCCACCGGCGTGAGCGAACCGCAAACGGCAACTGCTCCGGCGCGGCCGGGAAAGAGTTAGGGAGGCGCAATGGCAACCTCATTTCGCGAAATGTCATGGCCAATTCAGGCACTGGCGTTTCTCGGGTTGGCGATCGTGCTGGTGCTCGCCGGGCTGTATCTGCCGATGTCTCCCATAGCTACCGAGCGAGTCGCCGTGGATGATGCGAACACGAAAATGAATGGTTTAGAGAAGCAGGTGCAGCCGCTTCGAGTATTTCAACAGCGACGGGTGGAACTTCAGAGCGAGATGGAAGCGCTGCAAAAGCAGCTCGCGACCTTGCAAGCGATCGTCCCTGAGGATAAGGAAGTGGATCAATTTCTGGACATGGTACAGGGCGCCGCATCGGGCTCGGGCGTTTTCATCCGCAAGATTGAGACGGAGCCGATTGTTCCGCAGCAGTATCACTCAGAGATGCCGTTCAAAATCAGCGCGGACGGGCCTTACTATTCGGTGCTGGACTTTTTCACTCGCCTCGGAAGGCTGTCGCGAATTATCAACGTGGGTGACATTAAGTTGACCGAAGTCAAGCCCGGGGAGAGTTCAAACGCGCAGTTCCGTATGGCGCCGGGAACGACGGTTAGCGGGGAATTCACGATCACGACATTCTTTACTTCGCCAGCTGCGGCTGCCATTCCGGTTCCCTCAACGCAGCCTACGGCCGGCAGGATGAGGCGGTAGTTATGGGGCGCGGAAACATGACCGAACTGAAAATCGTCGCGCGGATCATGGCGCTGGGTGCGCTGATCTTTTGGTGTGCAGCTTCTGTTGGCGCAATACAGCAAAGGAAGATGCCATCGCCACAAAAGCCGGTTGCGCACACGAACATCGCCCATCCGGTTCACTATTGGAGCGTTCGCCCCCACCAAGCAGCCGGTCATGGAGCAAGGCCGGGCGCTATGATGCACAGGCCCGAAAAGCAGGTTCGAGCGCAAGCGACGATTGCACAGAAGCCAGAAGCGCCGAAGCCCGAGGCCGCACCAACGCCTTTGACTCCGATAGCTCTTGCGGACCAAACGCCCGCTCTTCCAGAGAGCGGCCATGGACGTGATCCATTTGAGGCGCTCATTCGACCCAGTGATCCGAATGCGGCGCGCGCAAACTTGCCTCCCGGAATTGCCGGGCTTCAAGTGGCTACGCTGCGGCTTGAAGGCATGGTCAAAACGCCGGACGGCATGATGGCGGTTGTAGCGAATCCTCAGGACAGCGTGTATTTCCTTCACGACGGGGACCATGTTTACGATGGCGTGGTGGAGAAAATTGGAATTGACGATGTTACGTTCCGTCAGCAAAGCAAAGATGCGTTTGGACGCACAATCGACCGCGATGTTTCCAGGCGCCTCTATCCGATTGCAGGAGACGAGCAATGAGCAAGATTCGGCGGGGGATTGGGCTTGCCTGCCTTGTGGTGGCCAGCCTTTTGATTCTATCGACAGGCGCGGTCCAAGCGGACACGGGACCCTCGGTGCGGGTCACGTCTGCCATTGGCCAGGGCGTAGTCCGTCTCGACGCCAAAGCGAATGGCCCGTTCAGCTACGTCATTCACCACCCGAGCACGGATCTCTATTACATTGACCTGACCGGCGTCTCTGCGACGCCCTCGGCGACGGCCCAAGTTCTCGGCACAGACATCGTTCGGAGCTATCGTCTCGAGCAGTATCAGTCTGGCGACACTACCGTTTCGCGATTGGAGATTCTGCTCGGCGACGGCGCGACACCGCAAATCACTCGTGTGGGCTCCGGCACTCTGCAGATTGTGGTTTCCAAGAAAAACGTCACGGATGCGAATGCCAATTCCACAGGAGAGCCGCATGTTGTGAATGCCTCCCTTCGGGAATCGGCTCCAGTGAATGCAATTATTCGACAGATTTCAGTAGCCAAAGATGGAGATGCTCCGGAAGTTTTGGTTCTCGGCACCGGCTCGATGGATTGTCACGAGTTGCGCCTGAGCCATCCGGCGCGTCTAGTTCTCGATTTCAACAGCGAGCGAATGTCCGCCGCGAAAAAGGTCGCCAGCACGGTAGAGCCGATCCGCGACGTTCGCGCGGCTCAGTATTCGCCGGAAGTGACGCGGGTGGTGATCGATCTTTCGAGAGACGCACGTTACACGCTGAAGCATGTCGACGGAGGCGTGGCTGTGGAATTCGCTTCGTCAAAGCCAGATCAGGCAGCCACTTCGGCGGCGCCGGCTTCCGTTACAACTCCGGCCTCCGATTCCGCGAAGGCATCTGAACAAGCAGACAGCGCTCCCAATCAATCAGCGGTGCAGCGGCAGGGTCAATCGAATTCCGATGAGACGAAGTCGGCCAATGAATCGCAGGCGGCAGCCCAGCCCTCAACTCCTCCTGCTGATTCCGCGGCGTCGCAGTCCGCGACGGATTTCGGGAAGACGACCGCACCAATGGCGAGTTCTCCCACTGCGGACCCGGTGAAGTCCGCGAATTTCAATTCGCCTGTTAACGATAAACCTTTACCTCAATCATCGAATACGGTTCCCACGCAAGCGAGCTCGGCCCCGGCAGCTGCTGCGTCTTCTGATCCAGTTGCGCAACGGAGCGCTCCGGCGTCGCAATCTGCACAGCAGTCCCCAGTCGCACAGACCTCCACAGTTGCCCAGACTTCAGCACCTGTGGCAACGCCAGCAGCGATGATGCCGTCCGCGTCAAGTCCTGTGGCGGTGGTTTCTCAGGACCAGCTGACTCCGTCCAAGTACAGCGGCTCGCCGATCTCGGTGAACCTTAAGAATGTCGATTTGCAGGACTTCTTCCGTTTGATCCACGAAATCAGCGGATTGAACGTCGTGGTCGACCCGAGCGTGAAAGGGACCCTGACGCTCGTGCTTGATAATGTGCCGTGGGATCAGGCTCTCGATATCGTGTTGGAGAACAATGATTTGGACAAGCAGCTCGACGGCAACGTGCTCCGAATCGCCACCAAAGAGACGATGAAGAAAGAAGCGGATGAGGCCAAGGATCTGGCCAAGGCGCAAATCGAAGCAGCGGACGTGATAACCACGACGCGCGTGCTCAATTATGCGAAGGCCAGCGATCTGACGGATACAATCAAGAAATTCCTTTCCCCTCGGGGAGATGTGCTCGCCGATCCGCGGACAAACACTCTAATCATCAGCGACATTCCGACCGTCATTCCGGTGATCGATAATCTGATACGCGAGCTGGACAAGCGCACTCAGCAGGTGGAAATCGAAGCTCGCGTGGTGGCGGCCAATCGGAACTTCTCCCGCGAATTGGGTTCGGAGTTCGCATTTTCCGGTTCGGCGAACAATGGCAAGAACGTATTCGGCGGCGTGCCCACGGTGGGAACCAGCCCGGTTTCACGATTCGTTCCACCGGAGCCCGCCCCGCCGGTTATCGTGGGAACGACGGAGCCAAGTGCGACCACCCCGACAGCAGTGAACATGCCTTTGGTAACGAGCCTGGGTACAGCGGTGCCGACCAGCGGCGTGTCCTATGCCTTCTCGACGGCGAATTTTGCTCTCGATTATGTCCTTGATGCGGCTGAATCGAAAGGAGTTGGCAAGCTTCTGTCCGCACCGAAAGAGATCGTTCAAAACAACGAGCAAGCAACCATCAAGCAAGGAACCAAGATTCCGATTCAGACGGTTATTAACAATACGATCTCCGTACAGTTCGTCGACGCGGTACTGGAACTGCAAGTGACCCCGCAAATCACGGATCAGGGCACTATTTTCCTGACCGTGCACGTGGAGAACACTCAGATTGATCCATCGATTCCGCGAATCCAAGGCATTCCGGCACTGGATACACAGGCGCAGGATACGCGCGTCCTGGTGAGCGATGGACAAACGGTGATGATTGGCGGAATTATTGTATCGAATCAACAGACCAACATCGATGAGGTTCCGTTTGTCGGAAGCCTTCCGATTATCGGACAGTTGTTCCGGCACACCACAATAAGCACCAGTTCCCAAGAATTGCTGTTCTTCGTCACACCGCGCATCCTTCCCATGTAAGATGGGGAGATGACCGGGAAAGCGCGAAAAGCAGCAAGCGATTTTCAGAAGGCGGACCGCTCCAGAACGGCGGCCCGCCTTTGTGTTTTGCGGAAGGAAATGGAACGCGCTGGAGTTGATGCACTCCTCGTCTCGCATCTCCCGAATATCTTTTATATTTCAGGTTTTACGGGCAGCGCCGCCATTCTTGTGATTGAAGGAGCCGGCGCGACGCTCTTCACGGACTCACGCTATGCAATTCAAGACTCTGAGGAGACTGAGGCTTGCGTTGAGATCGTTCGAGGGTCTTTGGTGGCTGCAGCCGGCCGTCATCTGGCTGGTAGCGGCGCTCGCCGAATCGGGATTGAAGCTGCCCGCGTGACGATGAGCCAGAAATCTACCCTCGATAAAACTGTCGGTCGTCGTGCCCGGTGGATTCCGTGGGACGGCAAGATCGAGGCAGCGCGAGCAGTTAAGGATGCGGGCGAATTGGCCATTATGCGTGAGGCGGCGCGCATCGCCTGCTCGTCCTGGGAGGAGATACTGCCTCTGGTTAAACCGGGAGTACTCGAGATCGAATTGGCGGCAGAGTTGGAGTTTCGCATGCGGAGGAAGGGCGCCAGCGGGCCTGCGTTTGACACGATTGTTGGTTCGGGCCCCCGCGGCGCGCTGCCGCACGCCCTCGCCAGTCCGCGAGCGGTGGGGAAAAACGAGTTGGTCGTCTTTGACCTCGGTGCTATACTCCGCCGATATTCGAGCGACCTGACGCGCACGGTTTTCGTAGGGCGCGCGCCAGCGGAGGTTCGCCGCTGGTACAAAGCAGTACTTAGGGCACAAAGCGCGGCGCGCGGCGTTCTGCGGGCAGGGGTTAGCGCGCATCAGGTAGACGCAATGGCGCGAAGTGTCCTCCAGCGCGCTGGCTTGGGCAAGCGATTCGTCCATAGCACGGGGCACGGACTTGGGTTGGAGATTCATGAGATGCCGCGCCTGGCACGGGGTGAAAAGGAGCTTCTGCAGGCGGGGATGGTGGTGACCCTTGAGCCCGGCGTTTACATTGAAGGCAAAGGTGGCATTCGCATCGAAGATGACGCCCTGATCACCGCGGATGGAGCAGAGTACCTGACTCATGCAACTCGGGAATTGATCGAACTCGGATGAAACCCAAGAACAAAGCCAAGGATAAACCGGCAGGCTCCCGGCATTCTTCGTCGCCTGATCTTGCTGCAATTTCCGAAATTCTTACTTTCATGGAGCAGCATTCTCTGGAGGAGTTTGAATATCAGAATGGCACGATGCATGTTCGGCTTCGGAAATCGCCCAGCCACGGCAACGTCACCTTCCGAACTCAGCAGCCAGCTCCAGAGATTTTTTCGGCTGTTCCAGCGCCGGCTCCCACACAGGCCCCAGCTGCTGCGCCGCCGCAAGCCGCTCCTGCGGAATCTGGCGCCGATCTTCACGTCATCAAGTCTCCCATCGTAGGCACTTTTTATTCCTCTCCAAGTCCCGGAGCTAATGCTTTCGTGCACGTCGGCGATCACGTTGTGGCAGGCCAGGTTCTGTGCATCATCGAAGCGATGAAGTTGATGAATGAAATCGAAGCCGATGTAGCCGGCGAAGTCATGCGCATGTTCGTCGAAAACGGGCAACCGGTCGAATACGGCGAGCCCTTGTTTGCCATACATCCGAGCCGGAAGCAGTAACGGGGACTTGGGAATCTCGCCCAGCAAAAAATGTTTCGCAAGATCCTAATCGCGAATCGCGGCGAAATCGCTCTGCGCGTGTTGTGCGCGTGCCAGGAGCTCGGCATTCGGACAGTTGCCGTTTATTCCGAGGCGGATCGAAATTCCCTGCATGTGCGTTTCGCCGACGAGGCCGTTTGCATTGGCCCCGCGCGTTCTTCCGAAAGTTACCTGAATATTCCTCACGTCATCAGCGCCGCAGAGATTACCAACGTTGACGCCATCCATCCGGGCTACGGCTTTCTTTCGGAAAACGCCAATTTCGCTGAGGTCTGCGAGGCGTCTCACATCACATTTATTGGCCCTTCACCCGAAGTGATTCGGATGATGGGAGAGAAAGATCGAGCGCGACGCGAGCTTTCCGCTGCCGGGTTGCCGATTATTCCAGGAAGTCCTGGCGTGGTTCCCGACGAAGAGACCGCGCTGAAGCTAGCGGCTGAAATTGGCTATCCCGTGCTCATTAAGGCTGCAGAGGGCGGCGGCGGGCGCGGCATGCGTGTTGTCCACAAGAAAGAAGATTTGCCCTCCGCGTTTCAAACCGCCCGCCATGAGTCGCAGCAGGCTTTTGGAAGCCCGAATGTTTATCTGGAGAAGCTTATTGAGCGGCCGCGCCATATTGAATTTCAAGTCATTGGCGACCGTCACGGGAATGTTATGCACTTGCGCGAGCGCGAGTGCTCGATTCAGCGCCGCCATCAGAAAATCATCGAAGAGTCTCCTTCGCCCGCCCTCACAGCCAAAACCCGCGATGAAATGGGTGAGCGTGTCGCGAAGGCGCTCAGCCGCATTGGCTATTCGAACGCAGGGACGGTTGAATTCTTGCGCGATGAGGCTTCTCAGGATTTATATTTCATTGAAGTGAACGCGCGCATTCAGGTGGAGCATCCGGTCACGGAAATGGTTTCGGGCGTGGACCTGGTGAAGGCGCAAATTCGGCTTGCCGCAGGCGAGAAGCTCGCGGAAGTGGTTGGCAAGCCGCGCTTCCACGGGCATGCCATCGAGTGCCGCATTAACGCAGAAGATCCTGAGACTTTCGCGCCATCCGCAGGGCGAATCACTGCTTTTCGCGTGCCCGGCGGCCCCGGCGTGCGCGTCGATACGGCGGTTTATTCCGAAGCTGTCGTACCGCCTTACTATGATTCGCTAGTGGCAAAGCTGATCGCCTTTGGTGATGATCGCGCGGAGGCAGTTGCAAGGATGTCCCGTGCTCTCGACCAATTTGTCGTAGAAGGAATCAAGACGTCCATTCCGCTCCACAAGAAAATCATGGATGAACCTGATTTCACAGCGGGCAAACTGGATACGCACTTTCTGGATCGCTATGAAACAGTAGCAGCCAAATAGGGAGACAGATTCATGTTCCCAGCGCTTTACGCCATTCTCGATCAGCAAGTGATGAAAGCGCCCGTGGTGAAGTGCGCGAAAGAACTCGCGGCTGCGGGCGTGGAACTTATCCAGTATCGAGCGAAGGAACTCTCTCCTCGCGCTTATTTTGCAACGTGCTCCAGTCTTGCGGAGGCTCTCGCAACGGCAAAAGCACGCCTCATTATCAATGATCGTCCAGATATCGCCGCGATGGTCGGCGCGGGAGGCGTTCACGTCGGCCAAGATGATTTGACGCCCGATGACGCGCGCAAAATTTGCGGCTCGGGCCGCTGGGTTGGTCTCTCCACTCACAACATCGAGCAAGTGCGCGCCGCTGCCCGTGCTCCCGTCGACTACATCGCCCTCGGCCCGATTTTTCCGACTTCTACAAAACAGAAACCGGACCCCGTTGTCGGTACGTCTCTCATTCGCGAGGCGCGCAAGTTGACGCGAAAACCTCTTGTTGCTATCGGCGGAATTACGCTGGAGCGCGCACCGGAAGTGTTTGCCGCCGGAGCCAATTCCGTCGCCGTGATCCGCGATCTGCTGGATGCACGGGATCCTGCTTCCCGCGCCCGCGAATATCTCGCTCTTGCGACCAAATCTCGCGTTGCTCAGGCTTCTCCATCGCCCGATCGCGAGGGCACGAATGGCTGAACAGACCGCGGTCCAGCCCGCTGCCGCTCCTGAACTCGTGAAGGGCCTCGGGCTCTTTGATTCGACCATGATCGTGGTCGGCTCGATGATCGGCTCGGGAATTTACATCGTCTCCGCAGATATTTCCAACCAGGTGCAAAGCCCGGGCTTGCTCATCGCAGTGTGGGTTGCTTCCGGCGTAATGACGCTCATCGGCGCGCTGAGTTACGGAGAGTTGGCCGCCGCCATGCCTCACGCCGGCGGGCAATACGTTTTCCTGCGGGAATCATTCGGCCATTTATGGGGATTTCTTTATGGCTGGACGATGCTGCTGGTGGTGCAAACGGCGACGATTGCAGCAGTAGCCATCGCGTTTGCGAAGTTCACGGGCGTGTTTGCTCCCACGTGGTTTTCACCAACGGCATGGATTCTGAAGTTCGGTACGTTCGGACCATGGAAATTCCCCTTTGGGACGCTCGGTCCTTACGAATTGGGCCTTAACCGGCAGAATCTTCTCGCGATCGTTTCGATCATTGTGCTGACGTGGATCAATCTTCGTGGATTGCGGCTCGGCAAAATCGTGCAGAACTCATTCACCAGTGTGAAGGTTCTCACGTTGGCGGCGCTGGTGGTTATCGGGATTATTTTTTCACGCGCGAGCGCGATCGCGGCAAATTTCCACGGTTTCTGGCGCAATGCGGGACTTAGCGCGCATCACGCGTACCCGCCAGGCGTCGGGACATGGGAAATTTCTACTGCAACGGTGGTTGGAGTGGCCATGGTGGGCGCGCTGTTCTCGTCGGATGCGTGGTACGACATCACGTTTACCGCTTCTGAAGTCAAACGCCCCGGGCGCAATCTCCCGCTCGCGCTTTTCCTGGGGACGCTGATTGTCACCACGCTCTATACGTTGGCCAACTTCGCCTATCTTCGGATTTTGCCAATGGCTGGAGATC
>JASHRN010000086.1 GCA_030037335.1 Candidatus Acidiferrales bacterium
ACGAGTGCTGGGACTATTTGCGAAAGAAGAAAGTCCGGCCGCTGAGCTATGAAGCGGATTTGAGCGAGGAGCAGGTCCGGCACATTGAGCAGTTTGTCAGCAGCAGCTCCGACTCGGAAAACCCGGGCGAGCGCGCCGAGCTTCGCGAAATCGTTGAACGCCTGCTTGGCGACCTGAGCGAGGAAGACCGGACGATGCTCATCATGAAAGAATCGCAGGGTTTCGCGGTCGAGGAAATTGGCGCAATGCTCGGCTTGAACGTCAACACCGTGAAAGTAAGGCTGTTTCGCGCGCGTCGCCGCCTGGCTGTGAATTATCGGCGGAAGATTTCGCGTGAAACAGGGGAGCCAAGAAGAAAGGGAGGCCCGGAACCTCGATGAACCCAGGAAAAAAGACCGGCAGAGATTGCAAAAAGTTTGAGCCGCTTCTCGATGATTACTTGCGCGGAAGGGTCCCGCCCTCCGTCGCTGAATCGGTTGATTCGCATGTTGAGTCCTGCGCAAATTGCCGTGAAGCGCTGAGTGATCTTCATATTTCGACTCGGTTGGTGAACGGCGCTTTTGAACCTGTGCCTGATCCCGGTCCGGGTTTCGCGCGCCTGGTCATGGCTCGCATCAACACCGCCGAAGAGTGGATCCAGGAGCAGATCAGCTTCTGGCGGCCGATTGAGGCTCTTTCTTTGCGGATCGTCTTTTCTGCTGCCCTGGTCTTGATTTTCCTGTTTGCCTATAGCTTGCAAGTCAGGAACGCGCCTGTTGCGCTTCAGTCGGAGCCTTCGGCGATTTTCAGTCAGCAGACGGAGACGTTTCAGACCGCTTCATTTTCGCCATCGCCTTCGAATAATGACGACGTTCTGGTGGCCATTGCAGAAAGGCATCATGAGCAACACTAGCACATCGTGGAAAGCGGTTGGATTGGTGATCGTCGTTTTTGTTCTGGGCATTGCGCTCGGAAGCGTTGGCGCCCACCAGTGGGATGCCCGCGTCATTGCCAGCCAGCAGCGGCCCGGCATCGAAAAGCAGTTGAAGGATGACTTGCAGCTTTCTCCAGATCAAGCTGCCAAAGTTGACGCCATCATCCACGATGTTCATGCCAAATGGCACGCCCTCGATGTTCAGCGCCATACGGAGTGGGATCCGAAGTATGCTCCGTTAAACAAACAGAATGATGCCGAGTGGGATCCGAAATTCGACCAGGTACGCCAGCAGGGTCGCAACAGTATTCGTGCAATCCTTACACCCGAGCAAAAAGTAAAATTCGAGGCGTTCTTAAAACGCATCGACGAAGAAAGGCAGAAGCAACAGGGCCGCTGAACCCGCTGTTTGCACACCGTCGAACCATGCCAACTGAACTTACGATGCCAGGAGAATCGGAAATTACACAACTGCCCGCAACGGATGCCGTCATCACACTGGACAACGTCTACAAAACCTACGATCTCGGTGAAATTCAGGTCCACGCGCTGCGTGGCGTCTCGCTGCAAATCATTCGTGGCGAATTCGTCGCCATCATGGGCGCGTCCGGCTCCGGCAAGTCGACCCTGATGAATATTCTCGGCTGTCTCGACCGACCCACAAAAGGTAGCTACCTTCTTGATGGCACAGACGTCTCGCAACTGAGCAAGGTCGAGCTGGCCCACATCCGCAATCGCAAAATCGGCTTCGTCTTCCAGCAATTCAATCTGCTCTCGCGCACCACCGCGCTCGAGAACGTCGAGCTGCCCACTCTTTACGCCGGTATTCCTCCTGAGGAACGTGTCGCTCGCGCTAAGCAGTCGCTCGAGCGCGTCGGACTTGCGGAACGTGCCATGCATCATCCGTCGCAGCTCTCGGGAGGCCAACAGCAGCGCGTCGCCATCGCGCGCGCTCTTGTGAACCATCCCTCGATTCTGCTTGCCGACGAGCCCACGGGCAATCTCGACAGCCGCACCAGCGTCGAAATTATGGACATTTTGCAGCGCTTGAATGAAGACGAAGGCCTGACCGTCGTGCTCGTCACGCACGAGCCGGATATCGCCCAGTATGCGCAGCGCGCCCTCGAATTTCGTGACGGAAAAATGAAGCGGGATTTGCGAATTCAGAAACGCCTGATCGCGCGCCAGGTCTTGCCCACCCTGAGATCGCCCGATGCGGAAGACGAGCAGGAATCCTCGGGAACCAATTCTAGCGAACAGTCCGGAGCTTCACCTCCAAGATAGGCTGTTTCCGGCAACTTGCGAAGGTCTGCGGCCCTGATTGCTTCTCCGCTCATCTACATTGTCATTCCGAGGAGCCCAAGCGCTTTCCAGCGAGTGGCGACGAGGAATCTGCATTTTTTCTCTTTTCGTCGAGAACTTCAGGCTATACAAAATTGATCGTTTTAACCCGATGGTCTCAGAATGGAATATCCTCGTCCGAAATCTGTGTTTCGGGTCCGCTTTCATCCGGCGGCAGCGGCTCATGTTCCCCTGCGTGCGAACTTGCCATTCCTCCACCGCTCGCTCCCGCTGCGGCTCCCTCGGCGCGCCCGCCCAGCATGCGCATTTCGTTGGCTACCACTTCCGTCGTGCTCCTCTTCTGGCCGGACTTGTCTTCCCATTCGCGCGTTTGCAGCCGCCCTTCGATGTAAACGAGCGAGCCTTTCTTCAAATACTGCTGGCAAATCTCCGCCAGCTTCGACCATGCCACCACGCGGTGCCATTCAGTGCGTTTCTGCCGCTCGCCCGAGCGGTCCTTGTAGCTCGAATCCGTGGCCAGCGTGAAATTCGCTACCGCTTGACCGCCTCCCGTATAGCGCGTCTCCGGATCGCGTCCCAGCCTGCCGACCAGAATTACTTTGTTTACGGACATGGATGCCTCTCACGTGGTAAATAAAAATCGAAAGCGAAAGTATACCTGAAGCGGAGCGGATTGGCAGTGATTCGTGAAGCGCGGGCGGCTACTGACCGGGAGTCATGCTGCGAAGCGTGGCTTCTGCCGTTTTCGCTTCGTCCGTTCCTGGGAACTTGCGCACCAGTTCGCGGAATTCGCGCTCGGCGCTCGTCGTTTTTTTCGTTTGCATCAGCGCCCGGCCTTTTTCCAGCATTGCCGGAGCCACTTTCGAACTTTTCGGGTAATCGGTAATCACGATGTCATACGCAGTGATTGCGTCAGTGAAATTGCCCTGTGCATACGCAATCTCCCCCAGATAAAACTGCGAGTTCGCCGCAAACGGCCCATCCGGGAAGTTCTTCAAATAATCGTTGAATTCTCTCGCGGAGAGCGTGTAATTCGCAGTAGTCATGTCTCGCTCTGCGTTTGCATAGAGCGTGTCGCCGGAAATCGGCGGCAGGCTGTTCGCCGTGGGCTCGTTCCCGGCGGGAGCTGTTGCATTCGCAGAGCCGTCAGTGCCCGCAGGTGGTCCGGCGGGTGACGTGGTGGAAGGCGATGTTGTATCAGGCGCCATTCCAGGAGCCGGTCCCGTTGTCGGCGCGCTCGTTGCTGGGCTGGTGGACACTTTCGCGCTGATCTGCTGCAACGTATTCTGAATATCGGTCATTTGCTGCGCCAACTTCTGCACGCGCCCCTGCATATCCTGCATGTTGTCTGAGACGCCCTGCATCTGCTGTGCAATCGAAGTATTATTCGCGCCGGTGTTCGCCGATGCGTCCTGCAACGTTTTCTGCAGCGCGCCCATCGTTTGCGCCAGATGGTTCGACGCGTCCAATGACTGTTGCACCAGCGTCTGCATCGATGCGACCTTCGTGTCCAAGTCGGTTCGCAAATCCTGCTGGTTCTGCAAAATTTGATTGACCGTTTGCTGGATCTGAATTATCTCGCGTGAAACAGCGTCCGCTGCGGGTGGTGTGAGCATCGATCCGGCAATCGCGCCGGCCAACAACGCCGCCAGAAAACAAATGACAGTTCTTGCACGCATAAACCGCCTCCTGATGGTGCGCCGAAGGCGCCGCGTACCTACCCTCTTCGCGCGGCGCCCGCGGCCCAGCCTAATTGCAGATTACTACTGCTGCTGGATCATTACAAAGTGCGCCCTTCGGTTTTGATGCCAGCAGTCCTCGTTGTGTTCGGTGCAGAACGGATGCTCTTTGCCCCAGCTCATCGTCTGCAAACGATCCGCGCTGATCCCCAGCGAAACCAGGTACTGTTTCGCTGAATCCGCGCGCCGCTGGCCCAGCCCGAGGTTGTACTCTTCCGAACCGCGCTCGTCGCAATGGCCTTCGATCGTCACGCGAACCTGCGGATAGGAGCGGAGGAACTCCGCATCCTTCTGCAGCGCGTCGCGCGCGTCGGACGACAGGTCCGACTTGTTGAAATCATAAAACGCATCCTTCACGTTTTGATTGAACAGGTCCGCCACGTTTGGCGCGGGCTGTTCCTGCACCGGTGGCGGCGCGGATACAGTTATCTGCACGTTCGCCGTCGCCGAACCACCCGGTCCCGTTGCCGTGATCGTGTACGTCGTCGATTCGGTCGGGGTTACGTTCGTTGAGCCTTCCGCCGCCACTTTTCCAACGCCCGGCTCGAGGTCCAGATCCGTCGCGTTGGTCGAAGTCCAATTCAGCGTCGTGCTCTGCCCGCTTTGAATCGTCGTTGACGTCGCATTCAACGTCACCGTCGGCTGTGCCGGAGCCGGTTGTGTCGGTGTGGGCGCCGGAGGCGGCGGCGCCACCTTCTTCTTGCAAGCTCCCATAAACGCCAGCGTGAAAAACATTCCAATCAACAGCGACATTCTACGAATAGTACTGCTCTCCATCGACAATCCTCCTTCGCGCCCTGGGCTGCGCGAGAGATCAGATCAGGGCCGATATATTTGAAAAAATTCGGACCTACGATTCAAACCGATTGAAGCAAACTTCAGTAAGACAACCACCCTTGGGATAACTGCAAAAACCAACACTCCTCAGTGCCATGACCAGTTCGGCGACTCATTTGTCCCCGTGGCCGTCAGCTCCCGCTGCTCGCTCCCGTCCGCCAGCATGGTCCAAATTTGTACGGAGCCACTTCGCGAGGACTCAAAAACCAGGTGACGCCCGTCCGGTGCCCAGCTTGGCCGCTCATTTTGGCCCGAATCGCGCGTCAACTCGATCAATTGATGCGACGCCAGATCCATCACATACAAATCGTAATTTCCCGCGGGCCTGCGCCAGCTGAACGCCAGTAGCTCTCCATTGGGAGACCATGCCGGGTCCACCACGTATCCCGTCGCGGGCAAATCCGCGGCCGCCACTCCCGTCGCCGCCGAAAGCGGAATCTTCTGCATGTTCGACCCGTCCGAGTTCATCTCAAAAAGGTCCGGCAGCCCGTCGCGGTCGCTCACAAAAATAATCTGATTGCCCGTCTTCAGATTCCACGTCGGCGAAGTGCTCACGCCCACCGAATACGTCAGCCGGTGCAGATGAAGCCCGAACGAATCCGCGACGTAGATATCCGGATTCCCTTGCAGGCTCGCCATGAACGCAATCTGGCTCCCGTCCGGCGACCACGAGGGCGACGAATTGGTCCCCGGAAATCGCGGAAACGAAATCAGCCGGTTTGTAATCATCGAATACATGCAAATCTGGGCAGAGACGACCCTGCGATACGGCTGGAAGCACGTGAACGCAATCCGCGAATCGTCCGGCGACCATCGCGGCGTCAGCGAAGTGCTTCCCAAGTGCGTCAATTGTTTCTGGTTCGCGCCGTCGTAGTCCATCATCCAGATTTCTTTGTGTCCGGTGCGATTGCTCACGAACGCGATCTTCGTCTGCGCAATCCCCGGCACGCCGCCGCTCAAACGCGAGATAATATCATCCGCAAACTCGTGCGCCAATTGCCGCGCGCCATCCTGTGTCGCATCCCCCGAATAGTCCTTTTCCAGG